>DAOUHG010000103.1:0-20037 GCA_034428835.1 Dehalococcoidia bacterium | reverse complement strand
GGTTCGCCCCAGGGTCATTGGGAACGGTGTGAAAGCACAGGAGGCGGACGTTCGTGTCTGCCTCTTTTGCTATGCGAGTCGATCAGGGGCTGTACCCTGATGACACTTGGGGCACCTCAACCGTGATCCGGTTCAGCACGTAGGCGAAGTCGTTGTAGGAAGCGAGACCGCCGAGTTGGCCTTCCACCTGTCGAAGTTCGTCCTGCAGGACCGACAGGTCGTACTGCACATCGTACGGTGCGTCCGGGTATGGCAGGCTGCTGTACCTGTCTGCGGCGAGCGCGACCACTGCGCCGAAGTGAAGCAGCGCGCCGTAAGTGTCCTCAGACGGCCAGTCATACCTACCCATTACCTGCGTGTGCTGGCGGTTGGAGTCGTTGCTGACAGGCGTGACCCAGCGCAACTCGACATCGCCCAGGTTGACCATGTCGCCGAGTTGCAGGCGCTCAGTTGGCCGAAGTTCGTAGAACACCGTGGTCGCCGCGCCCGAAGGGATCTCCGCGAACTCCTTGCGTGCCTGCGTGAAGTTCCTGTCCGCAGTGATGCGGTTTTCGTATCCGACGATGCGCCAGGACTCCACCACGTCCGGATTCCAGGTGACTTGCGCTCGTGTCTGGTCTGCGAACGGAATGGAGAGCGCAAGCCAGCTGTCGCGGGCGAACAGCCCCCTCGCCTGTCCAACGTCGGTCAGGTAACGGTACCAGCCGTTGCCGTGCTGGGCGAGCTTCTCAAGCAGATCGTCGTTGTAGTTCTCGATACCCACGCCGATGGTGATGAGGCGCAGGGGGTTGCTGCTGTCGCGGTCCCCCGCTGATTCGAGTATGGCAAACGGGTTGGTGGCGTCCACGTTGGCGACCCCGTCGGACATAAGTATTACGTAGTTGTACGCACCGGGATTGTGCCGACGCATCGAGTTGGCGATCGAGACGCCCAGGTCCAGGCCTGCCTGGACATTGGTTGAACCGTTGGGTGCGAGCTGGTCGATGGACCGCCTGATCTCCCTCGAGTCCGGGCTCTGATTCTCCACGGTGAGATTGCGAATAACCTCCCTGCTGAAGTGGACCACCGACATGCGGTCGCCGTCTCTAAGGCTTCGGCGGATGCTGTCAGCGGCGGCGTGTGCTATATCCACGCGGTTGCCCTCGTTCATCGAACCCGATGAGTCCAGCACCAGCGTTACGTTGAGGGGTCTGCCGTCGTCGCTCAGCACAGGAGCCTGGAAGCCGATGCGCGCAAGGAGCATTTCGCTGTCGAGCGGATGCGGCATGATGTCCGTGTGTACTGCGAAGCTGTCGTCTCTCAGCGGTTGCTTGTAGCTGTAGTTGAATGCGTTCACCCACTCTTCTGAGCGGACCGAGTCGGGCTCCACCTCGTACCCTGCCCGCGCCCAGTTGAGCGCGAGTTGGAACGACGTGCGGTCGGTGTCGAGGCTGAAGGTGGAGACATTGTCCTCGGTCGTGCGCACGGCAGCGGTGCGCTGGTTGTTCTCGAATGTGGTCGCGCCTGGCTGACGCGTCCTGGACGCCTGTGACTGCGGCGGCGCAGCCTGGGGTGCAGGCGCTGCCTGTTGCGGAGCGGCTGGCGCAGGGGCCGAAGCGGCAGGGCCGGGGTTAGCCGGATGACCGGGAAGCTCAAGTAGACCAGGTTCGCCGGTAGGGGCTGCCGCTGCGGGTTGTGCCTGAGGCGCGGGGCGCGCCTCAGATTCCGCGCTCGAGCAGGCTGCTATGACCATGCAGGCAAGTACAAGTAGGGGTAGTAGCCTTAAGACTTTCGCGAGCATTTCTTGACTCCCAGTGCTTGAATGAAGGCTATGTTTGTCCGATATTCTGGTTCTAGGGTGTTGTGTTCAGATATTGAACTAATCTAAGAAAAAGTCAATTCTATGTCTACTCTCCTATCGCTGTGTGTTCCGTCCCTTGGATTAGGCTCAGCGATAGTGTGGCCCCGGAATGCGTACACACCAAACGTCATAAGTGACACACTCGACGAGATTCGTGATTCAGATGTGTAACATTTGGACTGAATTAGCTACGGAAGGGCCTATACCGAAGCGCTTAAGGCCGCTCGTTGGACTGTTCCGATGACTGTTGGGAGACCGCCCATCAGAGCACGCGCGAAGTGTCCTCAACCTTGGGCATTCAAGGGGTAGTGCGACTGATCTAGGATCACTAGGATCGGGTGGAAACGAAAGAGGCGGACAAAAACGTCCGCCTCCTGTGCTTTCTGGCCCCGGGCGGGGACGCTATGGAGAGACTAATCTTCCGGCGTGAAGATTTCGGAAAGGAAATCCACTATTAGTCTCGCGGCGACCATAGAGGTCAGGTCAGCGTGGTCGTACGGGGGCGCTACCTCGACCATGTCGAAGGCTACTACCCTGTGGTTGCGGGCAAGGTGGACCAGGGCGTCGCGAAGCTCCTCGTAGTAGAGACCCCAGACTTCGGGCGTGCCGGTGCCGGGTGCATGAGCTGGGTCGAGCACGTCGATGTCTATCGTGACGTACAGGTTATCGGACTCAGGCACGAGGTCCATCGCAGCCTCGGCTCCCAACTCTTTGAACCTGCGTGTGGTGACGACGAGGTTGCCGTCGGCTATCGCCTCGTCATAGACCTTGCGGCTCTCCTTTCGGATGCCAATTGAGCTGATGTTGCGGACGAACGACATCTCGCGGCAGCGTCTGATGGGACTGCCGTGAGTGTAGAGCACCCCCTGGGTCTCGTGAGAGTAGTCCATGTGGGCGTCGAAGTGGACGACGTCGAGGGGATCGAAGGCCGACAGCCCGCGAACGACCGGGAAGGTGATGGCGTGGTCGCCACCTATAACTACTGGCATCGCCGACTTCGACACGATCTTCTCGACGACATTGGTGAGTTTCCGGAAGTTGTCGAGCACGTCCGATGGGACGACCGTGATGTTGCCACAGTCGGCCATCGTGACGCCCTTGAGCAGCTCCGTCCCGCGGTCTGAGTCGAAGTAGCCGGCGGCTTGCTGGTCGAACTGCATCCCGCCGTAGCCGATGTACGAGTAGCCTCGGGCGTCTCGGACGGCGTCCGGGCCGAATCGCGCGCCGGGTCGTCCGAACGTGCCCTGGTCGAAGGGCATCCCGACGAATGCGACCTGAGCGTCGAGCGCGTCAAGGTCCTCAAGCAGGGGCGCATCATAAAACGTTCGCGATCTGGCTCGTATGTCCGGCCAGCGCTCTTCCTGTTGGGTTGTCTGGTCTAAGGTCATTTCTCACACCTCACGGCGTTGAACAGGTGATCTTGGGCATCTACACCAACACGCCGAAGCCGGACTTGGTGCATATCTCGATTCGGTTGCCCTCGGTGTCTTCGATGAAGAAGACGCGCTGTCCGTCATGACGGGTGGTGATGTCCGTCGTCTCGACGTTGTGAGAGTGCATGTACTTCTGCGCTTCCTCGATGTCCTCCACCTCAAACGCGCCGTGGTGGGAGGGCACCGAGGGCGCAACCTCGCTCTCGATCAGATGCACCATCGTGCCGCTTGGGAGCTGGAGCCACACTATGTGATCGGAGTCCACCATACTGGGTATCTCCTTGACGCCCAGAACTTCGACCCAGAACTTCGTGGCGCGCTCCTTGTCTTTGACGCAATATGTGAGGTGATTGACTCTCCGCAGCCTGATCGTGCCTATCATGCCTGACATAGTTGCAGCCCTCCCGCACGGTGTTCGTAGAATTTCCGACATAATAACAGGATCGGACGCACGTGGTGGTTTGCAGGACGAGCCCGATGCCGCTGTCACACCGCTGCGATTGACCGTATTGTACAATCCAGCGTGCCATCGGGGTCTGTTACCCGAACGGTCCGCGACGAGTTCTGTAGAGGAGACGAACATGGCCGAAATCGAAGCAAGGCTTGAGGAGCTGGGTATCGAGTTGCCGGACACTCCACCGCCGATTGCCAACTACGTGCCGGGAGTCAGAACCGGAAACCTCTTGTACCTCTCCGGTCTGGGGCCGGCGAACCGTCCAGACGGCACGGCTCCCTCCGGCAAGGTTGGGCGCGACCTCACAACCGAGGAGGGCTACGAAGCCGCGAGGTTAACCGGAATCAATATCATCTCGCGTATGAAGGGAGAGCTCGGAGACCTCGACAAAGTCGGGCGCGTGGTCAAGCTGTTGGGCATGGTGAACAGCGATCCAGCATTCAACCAGCAGCCCGCAGTGATCAACGGGTGTTCCGATCTCCTGGTCGAAGTGTTCGGCGACAAGGGCCGACACGCCAGGTCGGCGGTCGGCATGGCAGGGCTTCCAAACGACATCCCCGTCGAGATCGAGGTAATCATCGAGGTGGACGACTGATAACCAGCTAGGCAAGCACCTGCATCGAGTAGCGCGAGCGCATGTGGCGTCCCTGCTCGAAGCGGCCCAGGCCAAGCTGGGATATATCGATGCTACTTGCCCGACCGTCCACGATCAGCTCCGACATGACCGCGCCGATCATCGGCGATAGCTTGAAGCCGTGCCCACTGAAGCCGACGGCCAGGTAGAGACCTTCGACACCATCAACTCGGTCCAGAACCGGGTGCCAGTCCGGCGTGGTCGTGAACAGGCCGCTCCAGCCTCCTCGGAAGAGCGCCTGCGCCATGCCGGGCATGCGCTTCGTCAGCTTCTCGAAGGTCTGCTCCACCATGGACATGTCCACGCCCTGGTTGTAGCTGTCGGGTTCGGCGGGCTCGTCCTCCCCGACGCCGATGAGGGTCAGGTTGCCGGCGTCCGGGCGGGGAGACATGTCGTTCACGACATCGCCGATTATGGGGTGGTCAGGCACTATGTCCTGGGGCCTTCTGAGCATGATGACCTGGTGCCTGATCGGATGGAGATCGACTTCCACGCCAATGGACTCCAGGAACGGGCCTGACCACGGTCCGGCCGCCACGACCGCGATCGGCGTCTCGATCCGTCCCTCGGCGGTGAGAACGGCGGTCACTCGGTCGCCGGTTACCTCGACCCCGGTAGCGGGCGAGCCGGCCAGCACGCGGGCGCCCATTTCCCGGGAGGCGTTGGCGTAGCCGGTGGTCACCGAGTACGGGTCCGCGTAGCCCGAGTCGGGTTCGTAGGCGAACGACTCTCCGTCGAAAGTCTGCACCATCGGAGCTATCTCGCGAACGTCCTCGGCGGTCACCAGCGACGTATCGACTCCCACGGACCGCTGCATTGCAACGTTGCCGTCCATCGCCTCCCTGTCCTCCGGCCCGACGATGACGAAGTAGCCCGTCCTGGTGTACCCGGAAGGCATTCCGACCAGGTCCTCGAAGTCACGGAAGATGGCGAGGCTGTCCCAGGCGAGACGTGTCGTTACCTCGTTTGAGTAGTGCATTCTCAGAATCGCCTGAGACCTGCTGGTGGACCCGGACGCGAGCACGTCGCGTTCGAGCAGCACGGTATTGGTGACGCCGCGCTGAGCGAGGTTGAACAGGATGCTGCATCCCATCACGCCTCCTCCGATTACTACCGCGTCCGCTGTATCGGGCATGAGTATCTCCTATCTATATTCAACAGGAACAGTGTACCAGCTTGGTAGGCACCGCCCCTCCGTCGTTCCGGCAAAAGCCGGAATCCAGAGGTGGGAGGGTGTCTCACGTGGAGGCCACCTACTAATCTGGGACAGGTTCCAAAGGGTCACTCACACTTGTAAGCGCCGCTCAGTCCCGATAGCGCGGTTGAGAATTCCTCCTCCCGGAATACCAGTCGGAACGTGCCTTTGGCTGGGCCGTCGTGAATCGTCATTCGACCGGCGTAGTTGAACGCTCCTTCGAGAGTTTCCATGACGCGCTGCTTGTACTCTGTGTCCGGGTTGCCCTTCAGATGCTCGCCCTTCGTCTCGAATACCAAGACGTGGGGCTTGCCCGCTGTCTCTCCGGCCATCGCGATGAAGTCTGGCCAGATGCGGTCCTGCTTCCATCCACGGAGATAGTAGTCCCCCCGCTGGCGGACTGCGACCCTGTGCCACCAGCGCAATGCCTTCTGCTCGTCCAGGTACCGCGCGAAGTTTCGCTCTAGCTGGGAGTCGAACTGCTGCGCGTACACTGGCTCGAACAGGCTGATCTGCACTGGACGTCCATCGTTCCGAGCCAGTAATCTCAAATCCTCGGACACCAGTATCTCATAACTGTCAACCATGCGGAAGTTGGGTTGTCCGACTTCCAGGTCGAAACGTATCTCGCCCCTATTCAGCTTGCTGTGGAAGACGGTCTCAGCCTGCAACTCGACCTTACTCGCTGCGTGTTCTCGCAGCGCGAACGCCAGGTAAGACCGGCGGTCGAAGATAGAGTCATCGGTCTCGCCTGCAGCTCGTAACTTGTCCAGTAACTCCCGCCCCATGCGCGCGGCCTGCCATGGATTCGGGACCACGTCAGCCAGGCGTCGCGTGAACCAGGACAGCCGGAGCGCCTTGTCGATGTCCAGGACTTCATCGGTACCGAACGTCTGACCCGACCCGCCTACGTCCACGGACGCGGTTTGCCGCCGGGCTCGGTCGGGAAGGGCGCTCTGGGGGTCTTGCGCCCCGATTGCGTCCCAGTCTGTCGCAGGAAGGATGTCTCGCTGATAGTCGAGTTCGAGCCACTCCTCATCGTACTTGTGCAGAACCAGCGGCAGGAATATGTCCCCGTTTCTGAACTGGTCACGGCGCCGGAAAGTCATGCGCGTAACGTCACCCGAAGTCGCCGTCACCTCATCTCCCAACCCGGTCAGCCCTTCCTGTTCCAAGCCCTGCTTGACCTGCGAGACCGCCGTGCCCACGTCCGTGTTCCAGCAGTAAACGTAGCACTGGTCCAGCGGCTCCCGCCGGGTGCGCTGCGCATGGGGCTGCCGCATCACCCTACCCACAAGTTGGGTGATTGCTCTCTGAGCTCTCGTGTTGTCAAGCATTACGAGCAGGTAAGCGAATGGGCAATCCCAGCCCTCCATCAATGCGGCTTTGGTGATAATCCATCGGACGGCTGAATACTCTGAAAGCAAGTCCACACCGGACAGTTCGTCTAGCTCCGAAGACTTGACCGCGACGGCATCCGACGGAACGCCGAGGTTCTGGATGAGGTACTCACGAACATCCTCCGCATGGACCCGTTCCCCGTCCCGCTGGTCTCTGCCGGTGCGCTCCACCCGTACGACCGCGATTGGACGGATATAGCGTCCTTCACTCATCTGGAGAGCCTGCGCTTCGGTGTCGAGCCGCTCCAACTCTTCGTGGGACTGTGCCAGCGTGTACTGCCAATCGGCTCCTACGAATGATGTCACCCGCACCGGCAGCTTTATCATCTCCTCCGACTTCAACTCCACGCCGGATATGTCCACCAGCAGGTTGCTGATTCCCCTGTTCGGAGTGGCGGACAGCTCGATTACAAGACTGGGATCCAGCCTGTTCACGGAGCGCGCGAATTCCTCGTTAGACTCCCGCTTCCGCGCTCCGTATGCCTTGTGGGCTTCGTCCAGCACGACTACGGGACGTAGCATTTTGAACACGTTGAACAAGCTGTGCTTGACTGGACCGTTTTCTG
Organism: Dehalococcoidia bacterium; assembly: GCA_034428835.1. Taxonomy (GTDB): domain Bacteria; phylum Chloroflexota; class Dehalococcoidia; order Lucifugimonadales; family UBA1123; genus VXRN01. The sequence continues at coordinate 12,515 of DAOUHG010000103.1, read as the reverse complement.
AAGTCCGTTCCAGGTCAGGGTGTTCGTTCAACAGCGCCGCGTCGCCCAGTAGATCGTCCGTATCCGGGAAGAGCGTGGGATAGCGCCCGGAGTCGCGGAACATCCGCAGGAAGTCGCGCCCCTTCTGTCGGTTGGTCGCCGGCAGCATCAGCATCATCACGCACATGTAGTTGGCGACGTCCGCAGCCGTGAACGGATCGTCCTTTTCCAGCAGCTTGACCCTTCCGCCGCTGGCGCGTTCCAGCATCTGGCGATACGGATGCTCCCGGCTGCGGAGCGCCTTGATGGTCTGGTCATAGATGGCGCGTGTTGGCGCAATCCACAGCGTGAGACCGGTGGAACGGTTGAGCCGTTCCAGTGCAGCGGCGGCCAGGAGAGTCTTTCCACCGCCGGTCGGCACCTTGAAACAGACGTGCGGAATTGGCCGTCCGGCCTCATCCGTTCGGCTGACGTAACCCGCTGTCGGGTCGGCCACTCCGCCGGACTCGGACAGTTGCCTCCACGCGGAGGCCGGGTAGTTGGCGATGGCGTCGGGAACATCGACGCCCGCGTCTATCAGCACTGTGGTCGCGACTTCGGACTTGGCGTGCGCGGCCTCGAGCGCAACGCGCCACCGGACAAAGGCGTCCAGCGCGGCGGACTGGTACTCTTTAAGCTCCATGCTACGCTCCCAGCGCCATTGTGTGCATCTCGTATGGAAGCTGGCAGAATGTGATTCCAACCCGCGACAGGTCGCGCTGGCCCATGTACTTGCCAGCGGCGAACACCACGGCCTTTCGTCCCTCGGCGCGGTTGCGCTCATGGATGCGCTTCACTCTCGTCAGGTTCAGCATCGAATCGTCACTCTTGAGCCATTCGACTGAGGGCTGATACAGCAGATAGTAGTCGGTCTGGCCGTTGCTGTAGAACAGACCGTCATCGCTCTGCGATTCGAGTGTCATCGAACCAGCGGAGAAGCCAGTGGCTGTGTGAAGCAAGTAGGCAGCCAACGCGGAGTACTCCGGCAGCGCGTCGCCGGTTAGAAGTCCTTCCACGTCGATCGGGTCGCCCAGTGTGCAGTAGGTGAAGGATCCTCCAAGCCCGTCGCGCAGGGATTTGTCCCCGGCGTTCGGGACGCCCTCGATGACTCGGCGAACGCGTTCGGCGGTGATCGAGGCGGCGTAGTCCTCACACTCCACGAGGATGAACTTTCGATTGCCTCCATCCTCCTTGTTGAGAGCGAGGACGGCGTGGGCGGTAGTGCCGGAGCCTGCGAAGGAGTCCAGTACAATACCCTCATTAGGGCACCCTTGAAGAATCAGCTGGCGGATAAGTTCAGATGGCTTTGGAAATTCTACAACTCTTGAAGAAAAGACCTCTTCAATTTCCTGCGTTCCACTTCTTGTGAAAATTCCATCACCAACTATAGAGGAAAACCCCGTGAAGGCATTTCTCAGTTCCTTCAAGAAAACTTTGACCCTCGGCCTTCCTCGAGGATTCTCAGGCCAAATTATTCTTCCTTCTGAAATCAATTCCAACATGCGTTGCTGGTCATATCGCCAACCCCTAGGAGGGCAACCATAATTGATTCCAGTTTCCGGATCGATTAGATCAAAATGAAGATTTGGACGAGCTTCTCCGGTCGCCAGTCCGACCATGTTACCGCTAGCCCAATCTCCTCTGGGGTCATCGTCTGGGTTTGGAGTACAGATCAATCTTTCTTTCTTCGCCACGTATCGATGTCCCGTAGCAAAGAATGTATTCGTGATCGATTGATGCGCCAGTCACATTACGGTTATCTCTGTTTTGGCGACTCTTCCAGACAAATTCCGCCAGAAAACAGTCCTCCCCGAAGATTTCGTCCATCATCATCCGCAGATGGTGTTGCTCATTGTCGTCGATGGATACGAAAATCACGCCATCGTCGGACAGCAGCTCACGGAGGAGATGAAGGCGCGGCCACATCATGCACAGCCACTTGTCATGCCGCTCCAGGTCCTCGCCATCTACGGGGCCGTTCTCGGTGAGCCACGCTCGCATCAGGGGACTGTTCACCTTGTCGTTATACACCCAGCCTTCGTTGCCGGTGTTGTAGGGTGGGTCTATGTAGATGCACTTGACGCGGCCAGCATAGCGGGGGAGGAGCGCCTTCAGCGCATTCAGGTTGTCCCCGTGGATAATCAGATTGTCATCGACGACGTCCGAGTTTAGCGACCGCGCCTCGTCAGGAACCAGCGGACGGTAAGCCACACCGAGATGGTGGGCGTAAATGTGCTGCTTGCCTTTGAAGTCCAGAGTTGGCATGTCGTTACCCTCCACTATTACCCTACTAAATGCGTCGGGAATCGAGATTGCCGCCATTGGTTCAGATTTCAAGGCGATTGCATATATACGACCGCATGTTCTGAATGTTATTGGCGTTTGGAGAATGTGTCAACCTTAGCTCATCCGTCGCACAGGGTCTTTCGATTATCCCCAATCTGTCACCCTGAGAGGAGCGAAGGGTCTGCTGACCAGATGCTTCGGCAAGCTCAGCATGACAATATGGGAACAGGCTAGAAAGATAATCGAAAGACCCTGATCCGTCGCTGGGCCTGTGCAAAGTCGCTCACGCCTGCGACAGCGCGGCCTGTGCGCAATCTGGATTCCGGCCTCCGCCGGAATGACGGAGTGTGATTCACGGACTTTGCACAGGCCCTAATCCGTCGGAGCCTGTATCAGTTTTGTGGGTGACTCAGTGGGCAATCATTCTTTGACAGGCTCGTAACAGTGTACCAATTTGATTTCTTCGCCTTACCAGATATAGAATTATGGTAAGGAGCCGTTCTATGATCGTCAAAATCACGTCCAAACGCCAAGTCACATTCCCAGCGAGGGTGCTGGACGCGCTGGGCGTCGGTCCCGGCGACCAACTCGAACTTACCGAGGGCCCCGACGGATTCATTTTACGACCGCGGCGCGTCGACTACTCGCGACTGGGAACTCTGAGGGACAAGATACCACCTGGTCATCCGCCGTTTGATATCCAAGCTTTCCGAAGGGAGCCGTATGACCCGGCGCTTCGGGATTGATACTTCAGTCCTTGTAAGGCTGATAACCAGGGATCCCGAGGGCGAGTTCGCGCGATGCGTCGAGGCGCTCAGAGTCTTGGTCGAGGACCAGGGCGACGAGGTCTTCGCGTCGAACCAGGTCATTGGGGAAGCATACGTCGCCGTTCAGCACCACTATGGGGTATCGAGGGATGATGCCCGTTCATCTCTACTCGATGCGCTGCGCTGCGGTCTGGTGGCGCCGCTCAACGGTCTGTCTGTCATTGAGGCGCTGGAGGCGTCCGGAGGTCCCGGCCTGTTCGACAGACTCATCGCCAACGATTACTCCAGAGTCGGACTAGATACGTTGACACTCGATCGCAGGATGGCATCCTTGGCAGGCGTGAGTAGGCTGTAGGCAATCAGCCGGTTAGCTTTCCTCTACCGTGCTACTGGAGTTTCCAAGGCCTGTGCAAAATCGATTCGCCTGTGACAGCGTGGCCTGTGCGCAATCTGGATACCGACCTTCGCCAGTATGACGAAATAGTAGTGCCTACCAATCTAGGACAGTCTCGACGCGCCCAGGGTCTTTCGATTATCTTTCTAGCCTGTTCCCATATTGTCATGCTGAGCTTGCCGAAGCATCTGGTCAGCAGACCCTTCCTCCTCTCAGGGTGACAGATTGGGGATAACCGAAAGACCCTGCGACTCGCCCGCGGCTCGTTGTTGCCCGCTAAAGGCGCGTGCTATAATTCGTTCGATATCCCCTCGCAGGTTTCAGGAGTATTTGGTTTGACTTCGGTACGGATGCGCGATTACGAGATGGTAATGATCCTCAGCCCAGAGGCTACTGAAGCCGAGGCTGCTGAGACGGTTGGTAGAATAACGAACCTTATCTCCGACGGGGGAGGAAGCGTTTCCGAACAGAACAACTGGGGAATCAGGAGGCTCGCCTACCCGATCCAGCGGTTCATTGAGGGTAACTACTTCATAGCTCGTTGCAAGATGGACGCACAGGCCGCCGTAGAGCTTGATGGCACGCTGAACTCGTCACAGGACGTTCTCAGGCACCTGGTGTTCAGGCTCGATCAGTCCGATCTCGCCGCGATGGAGAAGCAGGCGGAGCGCGAGCGCGCTGCGAGGCAGGAGGCCGAGCGCAGAGCGACCGCGGAGCGCGAGGCCAGAGAACGCGAAGAGGCCCGAAGACTGGTCGAGGCCGCGGCCCGGGCTGCCGAATCTGCACAATCGGCCGAAGAGGACACCGCCGCGCCGGAAGGGTCGGAAGCCGGTCAGCCAGCCCCTGTGCAGGCTGAGGCTAGCGCCGAACCCACGATCGCTGTTCAGGCCGAGGTCAGCGCCGAACCCACGACGGCTGTTCAGGCCGAGGCTAGCACCGAACCTACGACCCCTGTGCCGGTTGAGGTCAGCGCCGAACCCACGACCCCTGTGCCGGTTGAGGTTAGCGCCGAACCCAAGGCCGGCGAATAGCGACAGTTATAAGATGCCAGGAGTCAGGCTATGAGCATGAACAAGGTCCTGATTATCGGCAATCTGGGATCAGACCCAGAGATGCGCTACATGCCGAGCGGGGACGCTGTAACCAATTTCCGAGTGGCTACAACCCGGAGGTACAAAACAAGGGACGGGGAGCAGAGGGAGGAGACCGAGTGGTTCGGAGTCAGCGCTTGGGGAAAGCTAGCGGAAATCACCAACCAGTACCTGACAAGGGGCAGCAAGGTGTACGTCGAGGGTTCGCTTAGCAGTCGGTCCTGGCAGGGACAGGATGGTCAGACCCGATTCAGCAATGAGATACGCGCGCAGGAAGTCCGGTTCCTTGATCCCCGAGGCCAGACCTCAGGCGACCCCGGCGGCCACGGTAGCCCACCGCCTATCGACCCGGACGACGAGGACGATCTGCCCTGGTAGCAACGTGAGAAATAGCTAATCGACTCACCCCGGCGGACAGCAGGCGACCGCACTATGTGAATTCGCCTCCGCCGCCGGCCCGATAGAAACCAACGAAAGTCCAAACGACGTAAAGTACGTAAAGTAAGGTGAGTGGACATGACGACACAGACCAGCAGACCACCATCAACTGGTTCCAGGCCACCGGGCGCGGCTGGATCGCGACCCGGTGGGTCGAGGCCCGGTGGATCGGGACCTCCGGGCGGACGACCCGGTGGTGGTGGCAGACCCGGTGGACGACCAGGGGGAGGGGGCCGATTCGGCGGCGGCGGCAGGCGCGGCAGACCGCGCTACTACAGCCGTCGAAAGATCTGCGGCTTCTGCGTCGATCACATCGAGTTCATTGACTACAAGGACACCGATCGGTTCCGCCGATACATGACCGACCGCTGGAAGATCGAGTCTCGGCGCAAGACCGGTGTCTGTTCCAAGCACCAGCGTGCCCTGGCAACTGCCATCAAGCGCGCCCGGCATCTGGCAATGATCCCATTCAGCCCCGACCACGATGGTCCCCCCATCCGGTGGTCGAGGTAGAACGCAGCGTCCAAAGTGGTTGACGAAGCTCAGGAGGTACCGTCCAGACGGGCGGTGAGAAGAGACAGTCGCAGGATAGCGGCGGAGCGCACTCCCGAAGAGCGGCGCCGTCGCAGACTTGCGCTCATTATAATCGGCGCGTTGTTGCTTATCATCACGGGCATCATCATCGCCGGATACGTCATAATCTTCGTTCTGCCCCCGCAGCAGTTAGTCGTCCGTGTTGACGACGTGGTCATTACGCGCGGCGACATGGTCAAGCTGCTAAGACTCAGGCAGCGATCGATGGAGCTGGCCGACACGCAGCAGGGCCTGCGGACAAGCGATGACGTCTTTGAGGCGCTGCAGCTTATCGTCGAGAACGAAGTAATCGCTCAGGCCGCGCCTTCGGACGGAATATCCGTCTCTCGTGACGAGATAGACAACGCGATCCGATCCAGGATCGCTCCATCTGCTGACGAGTCTCTCGGCAAGTCGGACGCCCAAATCGAGCGCGAATACTACGAGCGATACAGGCAGTTCCTGAACCAAGCTCAGGTCAGCGAGGGAGAGCATCGCGATCTGGTGCGCAAGTCCATCCTCAGGGAGAAATACCGACAGTTCGTGGGCGATCAGGTACCGGCGTTCGCCGAGCAAGTGCATCTGCACCGCATCGGCATGGGGGTAAACGACGAGATCGACGTGATGCAGACGAAGCTGGCTGACTCGATCGGCGATAACAAGAGCTCCGAACACATCCGGGGCGTGATCAGGGCGATAGCGCGCGAGTTTTCGAGCGACCCCGACACCTATCAGTCAGGCGGAGATCTTGGATGGATCCCACTCGGAATCTACGAAGATTACGAGGACAAGTTCTGGGATCTCGAACCCGGCACGATTTCCAAACCCACCCCTAACGTGGAAAACCCCCAGTCAGTCTTCTTCTTCCTGGTCTCGGAACGGGACGGGAATCGTGAGGTCAGTCGCCGCAATCGCGAGACCCTGAAGACCCGCGCCCTGCAAATATGGGTCAACCTGGAGCGGCAGAACCATGACGTATACGCCACTTTCAACTCCGATATCTACGCCTGGTTCATCCAGCAGCTTCGTATCAGCGCCTCCACGACCCCGACTCCGGTATCAAACCCGTTGCAGAATATTCTGAGCGGACTCTAGGCTCGGCCTGATTGTGAATAGAGACTCCATCGGAATCGGTCTGCTCGGTATGGGTGTCGTAGGGGGCGGCGTCGCACAGATCATCAACCAGAAGCAGTCCCACCTGGGAGACATGGTCGGTTGCCCTGTCGAGCTCAAGGGCGTTCTGGTGAGAGACCCGTCACGACCCAGGGCGATCGATGTTCCTGATGGGCTGATTACAACCGATGTCTCCGACATTCTGGATAACCCTGAAGTCGACATACTGGTCGAGCTGATCGGCGGAGAAGAGCCCGCCCGCGAGTACATTTTCGAAGCGATGTCCCGCCGCAAGCACATCGTGACCGCCAATAAGGAGGTCATGTCGAGACACGGCTTCGACATCCAAAAGTACGCGCGGCAGCAGCGTGTACGAGTGCTGTTCGAGGCAGCAGTAGCAGGCGGAACCCCGATCATCGCTCCTCTCATGAGAGACCTTGTCGCGAACGATGTAGTCACGATTCACGGAATCATCAACGGAACGACCAACTACATCCTGACAAGAATGGAGCAGGATGGCGCCGACTTCGGCGACGCTCTCGCCGAGGCGCAGCGTCTCGGATACGCTGAGGCCGATCCCACCAACGATATCGAGGGCATAGACGCAGCTTACAAGCTCGCAATCCTCGCTACTCTCGGCTTCAGAGAACGTGTCACCGACGATGACGTCTTCCACGAGGGCATAACTCGCCTCACGGCCAGGGACTTCCAGTACGCGCGGGAGTTGGGGTACGCGATAAAGCTGCTGGGTATCGCGTCGGCAGACAGGGGGTTGGTTCAGGCAAGGGTGCATCCGGCGCTCGTCCGTGAGGACGCGATGTTAGCCAAGGTGAACGGCGTCCTCAACGCCGTGGAAATCCAGACCGACCTCGCGGGCAAGTTGCTGTTTCACGGTGCAGGCGCGGGCGCGATGCCGACCACGAGTGCGGTCATCGCCGACATTGTCAACATAGCACGAGACATCAAAGCCGGGGTGAGCGACTCCAGCCCGACTGAGAGCGGCGACCAAGGCAACGACGACGCTGCTGCTAAGGGAGCGGTCAGGCCTATCTCCGAACTGGAGACCAGGTACTACATCCGGCTAACCGCCGCGGACCGTCCGGGTGTGCTGGCGCAGGTCGGAGGCGTGTTCGCTGAGCACGACATCTCCATCGCGTCAGCGATCCAGAAGGAGACCGACGAAGTCGCACAGCGCGCGGAGATCGTCCTGATGACCCACCGGGCGAACGAGGCCGGGATGCAACAGGCAATCCTCGAGCTAGAAGCGCTGGATACCGTAGCGGAGGTCGGCAACCTGATTCGCGTTGAAGAGTGGTAGTCTTTCTTCTGGCACTTCCAGCCAAATGCGGGATATGCTGACCGGGTAATCTCCAAAATGAGAGGTGGAATTGCCCATGTCTGCGACGTACTATACTTGGAAGCGTTGAAGCACCTGCCGAAGAGTGAAAGCGGAGCTTTCGCAGGGTGGGATCGAATTCGACGAGCGCGACTTCTTCGCAGATCCATTCACGGTTGAGGAGCTTCGGGAGATCATCGGGACGCGGCCTGTCTCGGACATCTTCTCATGGAGATCGCCGTCTTACCGCAAGATGGGGCTCAACCGTGACGACCTCAGAGATGACCGGTTGCTCCAACTAATGGTCGATGAACCCAGGCTGATCCGTCGTCCGCTCATCCTAACAGGGGAGGGCGATCTGATCGTCGGCACTGACAAGAGGGCAATGGCAGCCCTGGTAGGCTGACATAGAACCCGGCCTCATCGACCCCAGAAGACTCGATCCGAGGAGGCTGAGGTCGGACTAATTCCAGATTCCTGCCGATTCTTGCAGTATGGCTGGGCAGACGTTCGATACGAAAGCCGGGGCGGAAGCTCAGGACCAGAAACCGAGTTCACATTGGAGTAAGAAATCATGTTGGCCGACCTTACAGGCAGAGTGGCGTTGGTTACCGGCGGCGGTCGGGGAATCGGGCGTGGGATCAGTCTCGCGCTCGCGGAGCAGGGGGCAGACGTCGCGGTGGCCGACCTGATCGCGGACAACGCGGCGCAGGTGGCGGAAGAGGTCAGCCAGAAGGGCTGTCGGGCCACCTCAATGGCGATGGACGTGACCGACAGGTCGTCCATCGAGGCAGCGGTCGCTAGCGCCCTCGACCAGCTTGGCCGAATCGACATCCTGGTGAACAACGCCGGAATAATCGGCGCCAGGGGCATGTGGGAGAGGGACTCGTCTTCGGACGACGACTGGAACGAGACCTTCCAAGTGAACGTACGGGGAATGGTGATGACCACGGAGGCAGTGCAGGATCATATGATTCAACGCGGTTCCGGTCGAATCATCAATATCGCCTCCATTGCCGGAAGGCAGGGCAGCCCGGACATCCCCCACTACTCCACATCCAAGGCCGCTGCGATCAGCTGGACGCAGTCCAACGCATTCCAGCTCGCCAGTCACCGGATAACCGTCAACGCGATATGCCCCGGACTGCTGTGGACCCCCATGTGGCAAGCGATAGCCCAACGACGATCGAGGCTGGGCTCAACACAGACGCACACCAATGTACAGGGTATGGACGGACGCGAGCTTTTCGAAACCATTGTCGATCAGACGATGCCCATGAAGCGGGAGCAGACCCCAGAGGATATCGGCAAGCTCGCCGCGTTCCTGGCATCCGACGACGCAAAGAACATCACGGGCCAGGCGATCAACGTTGACGGCGGGATCAGGATGAACTGATCAGATCACCCCGTTGGCGCGGAGCCGTTCGATCTCGTCAGACGACATGCCGAGGTCTTCGCCATAGACTCGGTCATTGTGCTCCCCCAGCAGAGGGCTTCTGAAGGTTCGCCAGGGTGTGCCGTTCATGATGTACGGGCGACCGGCGTAGGTGTAGGTCTCTCCCAGTTCCGGGTGTTCGACTTCCTCGAAGAAGCCGCGGTCTTCGGCGAAGTGGGCATCTTCGAGCGTCTCCTCCGGTGACCTGACTATGGCCCATGGGAACTTCCGGCCCTGGGCGCCGCGATATATCTCCTCCGCGTTGTGCGCCGCGATGAACTTCTTAACGACCACGAAGGCGTGATCGACTTCGGGACCTACCCTCAGTCGCATGGCCGCCATGTCGCGATACCTCGGATCCACCAAGTCCTCGGCCATACCTGCCTCGTCCATCCACTTGACCAGGGTCAGCCACTGGTCGAGGCTTGTGAAGACAGCGAAGACATTGACGTACCTGCCATCGGCCGTCGGACACAGCGTCTTTGGCGTCGGCTGAACGCCATGATGTCTGCCGGTCTGCCGTTTGACCAGCTCCTTTGTGTAGATGTACGTGGGCATCGCAGCCTCTGTCGTACACGAGCAGGCTTCGTGGATCGAGGCGTCAACGTGCTGCCCATCGCCGGTCATGTCGCGCCAGTTGAGGGCCATGAGCGTGCCGAGAGTGGCATAGTTGCAGCTTATGATGTACGCATGTCCGCCGCTGGGCCTGATCGGGGGCGCTCCCGGCAGATCGTCGTAGCCGCAGCTGTGCATTACGCCGCCCATCGCCATCGCCACGAGGTCAGATGTCTTGTAGTCGCGGTACGGACCGTCCTGGCCGAATCCCGTGAGCGACGTCATTATCAGCTCAGGGTTGATGGCGCTCAGGTCTGAATACCCGAGTCCCAGGGTGTCCATGTAGCCGGGATCGAAGCTCTCCAGCAACACATCGGCCTTGGCTGCCAGTTTCTTGAGCACCTTCTGGCCGTCCGGTCGCTCTATGTCGAGCGTGACACCTTCCTTGGCGGTATTGAACGCCCAGAAGTGAAGACTCTGGTCGGGATCAGGTACGTCGTTGCGGAAAGGACGAATGTTGCGCGCTGGATCACCTCCGAGCGGCTCGATCTTGACCACCCGGGCGCCCATCTCTCCCATCAGCTTGCCGATGAGCTGGCCCTTTTCGTCACAGAGGTCCAGAACCGTCAGGTCCGAGAGTGCCCCCTGGCTGCTGTTCATCAAATTGCCCCCTCGACCATCAAGTCGGTGATCTCCTCTTCTGGAACTCCGAGAAGCTCGCCGAAGATGTGCAGCGAGTGCTCGCCGAAGAGAGGCGACGAGCGCCGGAGCTCCCAGGGAGACCGGGAGAGACGCATCGGCTCTCCCTCGTACTTGCTCACGCCCAACTCTGGATGCTCGACTTCAGGCAGGAACTCGCGGTGTCTGAGCTGAGGATCGTCCTCGATCTTATCCTTCGGCGTCTGCACCGCTCCCGCGGCTACGCCGGCGGCCTGGAGCGCGTAAAACACCTCGTGCGGCGTGTGTTGGACCGTCCAGGTCTCGATCAGTCCGTCCAGGTCGTCCTGGTTGTCGTAACGACCTTCATTGGTGGCGAACCGCTCGTCCGCGGTCCACTCTGGCGCGCCGATCGCTTCCACGAATGCGCTCCACTCTGCGTCGTCGAATACGGTAATGACACACCAGCGGTCTTCCCCCTTGCACCGGTATGTGTTGTGGGGCGCGACCTTGTAGTTCGGGGCCCTGTTACCCGGAGGGTTGCCCGGCCGTCGGAAGTCTCTCCCGTTCACGGTCTTGTCGAGAATAGCGGTGCCGGTCAGCGCCATTCCCACCTCCACTTGAGAGAGATCGATCCACTGCCCCTCTCCGGTGCGGTTCCGGTGATAGAGCGCGTTCATGCACGCCAGCGCACCGTAGAAGCCTCCGGTGTGGTCCATGTACGAGAACCCCCAGCCGGCGGGGTCCTCTCCAGGGAACCCCGACATGTACGTGAGACCGGAGAGTGCCTGCGCGGTGGGTCCCCAGGTTACGTATCTGTTGTCACGCCCCGTATGCCCGAAACCGGACATGCTCGCGTAGATAATGTCGGGCCGTATCTGGCGCTGGGCCTCGTAGTCAAGCCCCCACCGTTTGAGGACGCTTGCGCTGAAGTTTTCTACGACGATGTCCGACACGGCGATGAGATCGTGAAGCAATTCCATACCGCTGGGGTGCATCACGTTGATGGTGACCCCCAGCTTGTTGCGGTTCAGGTTATTGAACAAGCCGCCCATGTTTGGGCTGTTCGCACCCGGCGGCGCCATGGAGTTGCGCGTGTAGTCCATCGTCTGCTCATTCTCGACGCGGATGACTTCGGCGCCGAAGTCCGCGAGGATTCGTGTGCACGTCGGACCTGCCACGATCCAAGAGAAATCGACGACCCGAACGCCTTCAAGCGCGTGTTTACGCATGTGACCAACTCCCCAGGCTGCTTGATTAGCTACAGAATCCTATAGCTGAGACGTATCGTAGTCAATGGTGTCGGACTTGCAACTGATATAGCCTCTTCGTAGTAAGGGGGGGACATGATTCGCTCCGGTAGACGATGGGGCCACGTCCTGTTTGCAGTGATGGCCGCGCTGTCCTCGGTGGTCGCCACTTCAGTCCTGCTCCCACCCTCGGCACAGGCACAGCTGAGCAGTTTCGCGCACAGCGCCGTCAACGACTTCGACACGCTGGACGCCGCCGGCAACAACGCTCCCTCCGGCATCTGGTCGGACGGGACCACCATGTGGGTGGCGGACTGGAATGACCCCAGGCTGTACGCCTACAGGATGTCGGACAGGAGCCGCGATCCCGGCAGGGACTTCGACATGCTGGACGCCGCCGGCAACGACTATTCCACCGGCATTTGGTCGGACGGGACCAGCATGTGGGTGGCGGACTGGGAAGACGGCAAGCTGTACGCCTACAGGATGTCGGACAGGAGCCGCGACCACGCCAGGGACTTCGACACGCGGGCTGCCGGTGGCAACGACAATCGCCAGGGCATCTCGTCGGGCGGGACCACCGTATGGGTGGCGAAGGGTGT
>DAOUHG010000102.1:0-7447 GCA_034428835.1 Dehalococcoidia bacterium | reverse complement strand
GCGTGGCGCGCTGTCCTCCGGACATCTGGCCCTCTCGAATCGGAGAGATCTTCAGCGTGTCGACGTCAAATTGAAGGCCGTCCTCGGGACATGAGACTGCACAGACAATCCTGATGACATCTCCAATGGGCTTCCTCATGGCTCTCTCCAAAAGCAAGCATGTCGATGTCACGTGTGGTTCTGAACGGTTCGTCCATCCACAGGGAAAGCAGGATTCCGCCCTTCAGGACGAGCCTGTCCCTGACCTCGGACTGGCCAAGCCGGTATAGGAAGCGCTCACTGGCGTACCGAACCGGGTAGTGCTGAAATTCGATTCCCTGGCTATTTGCTCTATTGAGCAAACGGGCTCTGATCGAAGCTGCGACGTCGGGACTCACAGCACACCGGATTCAAGAATCAGGCTGAGACGGCGTGACGGCAGCACCCTGAGCGTACGGGCCAGTTCATCGATTGTCACCTTCCTGTCCTGGATCGATTCCTTCAGCGCCTCCACGGCGGCCTCCCGACCAATAAGGCGCTCAAATCTGAAACAGTCCACTATGGTCCTGGAAGGCGAGGTGATCCGGGCCGGGACTCCCTCGAATGACATGTTCTCTATTCCGTGGCTCCATGCAGCCCCACTGAACCGTATAAGCCGTACTCCCTGATTCGCAAACACGGGAGGTCTGGCCTTGTGTGCGATGGCGATCCATACTTGGTGCGGAAGTTGGGTCCCAATTGCGTACACCTGCAGAGCGGAGAGGAGACAGACTATCGCAGATGGGACCCGGGCGCAGACGGAGGCTATTGAGTAGAGTTCAGTCGGGTCGGCATTGGCAAACCGGTACAGTCCCCAACCGATGCGCTCGATAGATTTTTCCGATTCCAGCCGCCGAAGTTGATGATAGGGTATTCCAAGTTTCTCAACTTGGCTGGGACGAAAGAAGTTACCGATGCCCGCACGGGTAAGCTGGTCTTGGTTGAGCTCGACTGTCATCGCGCAATGCCTCCATTTGAATTGTATTTCGACGGAAGGCCTCAGTCAATATATGTCGGCAGTTTATTTATAAAAGCCAACAGTTTCGAAAGAGAGGCCGATAGACCCGCTCCATATATACTTGTACACACTGTGAGCGCGCAGACCCTGAGGGTTAGGAGTCCGATGCTAGTCATCCACACGGGAGAGTTCGGAGGCTCTCTCTTTGTCTGGTGCGAGGAATCGCCGGCAGGCGCTTTGGGTTCCACTCCTCGCTCCCAAAACACGAGAGGATCACGTCCGCACCCATTTGGCGCAGGTAGCGCGAGGCTGGCCGAGGTCCTGCAGAGGACCCCACTATTCTTCAATTCGTTGGAAGAGGGTGGCTGCCGGATGAATGCCTGGCTACCAACCAGGGGTTCCACGCCGGCTCCATCCACCGCGCTCATCGCCGACCAACAAGATACGGGCGCAACACTGCGCACTGCACCGTGGTCAGTAGCGGCCTATCGGGTCTCGCCGGCAGAGGCCGTGCGACTTCTGTCCTCGGCGTTTGGCAAGCGTACACTCGCCCCGGGGATGATCGTTGGCACGGACACTGCGTACTGGGCAGAGGCACTCCGTTTTGCCGCATCGCTGGTTGCGCGACAGCGGTTTCTGCCAAGCCTAATAGCCGGCTCGGATGGGTACCAAGCTGTGTGGAGTCCGGCCTTCACGGGCGAGGACGAAGAGCAGCTCGCAGGACTCGCCAACAGAATGCCGGCGGCAGCCAGGGCGCTCAATGAGACGGCGGACGGAGAAGCCCCCGCCAGGCGGTCAGTCGAGGCTCTTGGGAACGTGATTGGTGCGCTTACCGATCACCTGGTGCGGCTGGGGGCATCGCGCCGGCGTCCGCAGCCAACATCTGATCGTAGGGCCGACGTCTCCATCAATAGTCCGCATGACTCATGGATTTACGCGCTGACTGCCGAGAACGGGGTTGTCAGGGGCGACAGGTCTGAACTCGCGCAGCTCGCCGCTCAGGTCAGGAATTGGCGACGGCCGATTGAAGCATCGGCCAGCTTCCCGTTTCGACTGTGCTTCCGCCTGGAGGAGCCGACACATGGGCGGGAACATGACGATGAACGCGATGGAGAACACGACGACTCCTGGTTTGTCAGTTATCTTCTCCAGTCGCGCGAGGACCCAAGTCTCCTCATACCTGCCGGAGATGCGTGGAAAGAAGGAGCCAGCGTGACGACCTCGCTTGTGGGAGTGGGCTCGAACGTGAGGGAGTTCCTGCTCTCCTCCCTCGGGCAGGCCGCAGGCGTATGTTCTGCAATCACCGCCGGTCTGGAAGCCGGGAACATGGGGGGATGTCGGCTCGATACCATCGAGGCCCATGAGTTCCTGACCCGAGATTCACTGGCCCTGCGGCAGGCGGACTTTGGCGTCCTGCTTCCATCCTGGTGGACCAGCAGGGGGACGAGGATGAGGACCAGAGCTAAGGCCAACGTTCAGAGCCCAGCAATGCAGGGTGTCGGTGGAATGAATCTGGACACAATCCTTCGGTTCGACTGGGAGCTGTCCCTCGGAGATCGGAAGCTTTCTCTCGAGGAACTGGAGACACTGGCCCGGTTGAAGATGCCCCTGGTCAGAGTCAGAGGTCAATGGGTGGAGGTGAACGACAGTGAGATCCAGGAGGCGATCGACTTCTGGAAGAAGTGGGCTGGCGAGGCGACTGTCCGTGAAGTAATCATGACGCATTTGGGAGCTGGAGACGTCCCGGAGTGGGTCGATCTGGACGGTGTCCGCTCCAGTGGGTGGGTCGGAGATCTCCTCACACAGTTGGAAGGACATTCAGACTTCGAGGAAATCGCATCACCAACCGGGTTTTCCGGCACTCTTCGTCCCTACCAGGTCCGCGGATACTCATGGCTCTCCTTTCTGCGGCAATGGGGACTGGGAGCATGCCTGGCAGATGACATGGGGCTTGGCAAGACAATCCAGACCCTGGCACTGATCCAGAGGGACTGGCAGGTCCATGGCCACAGGCCAGTGCTCCTGGTGTGTCCAACGTCCGTGTTGAACAACTGGCGCAAGGAGGCGTATCGCTTCACCCCCGAGCTTCCCGTGCTGGTTCACCACGGCCCTGACAGGAACCGTGGGAGCGTGTTCAGGGAAGATGCCGAGCGACATGCCATCGTAGTCACCAGCTACGGACTGTTGTACCGCGATTTTGACCTCTTCAGGCAGCTGGAGTGGGGCGGCATCGTGCTGGACGAGGCCCAGAACGTCAAGAACCACCAGACGAAGCAGTCAATGGCGGCTCGTTCCATCAAGGCCGACTACCGTATTGCACTGACCGGGACGCCCGTCGAGAACAGCGTGGGCGACCTCTGGTCGATTATGGAGTTCCTGAACCCCGGTTTCCTGGGCACACAGAGCGAGTTCAGGCGAAACTTCCTCGTTCCCATCCAGTCTGATCGGGAGGAAGTCGCGGCGGAGCGGCTCAGGCGTATAACCGGGCCATTCATTCTCAGGAGACTCAAGACAGACAGGTCCATCATCTCCGACCTGCCTGAGAAGTGGGAGTCCAAGGTCTACTGCTCACTGACGAGGGAACAGGCATCCCTGTACGCCGCCGTTCTCAGGGAAACGGAAGAGGTTCTGGAACAGACGGAGGGCATTGAGCGGAGGGGACTCGTCCTGGGCGCCCTTTCTAAGCTCAAACAGGTCTGCAATCACCCCGCGCAGTTCCTTGGCGACCACTCCTCCATAGCCGACCGGTCGGGCAAACTTGAGAGGTTGACTGAAATGATTGACGAGGTCCTCGCCGCAGAGGATCGTGTTTTGATATTCAGCCAGTTTGCCCAGATGGGACATATCTTACAGAGGCATGTGCAGGAGACCTTCGGAACGGAGGCATTGTTCCTTCACGGAGGGGTACCGAGACCGCGGCGAGACCGGATGGTGGAGCGCTTCCAGGACGACGGGGACGGCCCCCAGGTCTTCGTCCTCTCCCTGAAGGCGGGAGGTACCGGATTGAACCTCACCCGGGCCAACCATGTCTTCCATTTCGACCGCTGGTGGAATCCCGCTGTCGAGAACCAGGCGACCGATCGGGTGTTTCGCATCGGTCAGGCACGGAACGTTCAGGTGTACAAGTTCATCTGCGCCGGAACGCTTGAGGAGAACATCGATGAGATGATCGAGCGTAAATTCGAGGTCGCGGAAAGCGTAGTCGGCACTGGAGAGAACTGGCTGACGGAGCTGTCCAACGAAGACCTGCTCGAAGTCCTGGCGCTCAGCAAGGATGCCGTGGGAGTTTAGCATGCCGCGTTTCGATCTCGTACCCTTCGAGCCCCGCAATCCCATTAGCGTGAAAGGCGGAATAAGGGCGCACTCCAGACGGGGTGTTTTCGGCACCAGTTGGTGGTCCAAGCGATGGATCGATGTCCTGGAGGGTTTCGACCTGGGAGCCCGACTGAGTCGAGGCAGATCGTATGCACGTCGCGGCCAGGTGTTGTCGATCGAAGTGGCAAAAGGCATCGTGAAGGCCAGCGTCCAGGGTTCCAGGCTCCGGCCCTACCGGGTCACAATCAGGATCGAAACGCTCGATGCAGTGTACTGGGAAAGGTTGGCCGCATCCCTGGGCGGTCGGCTCCTCCTCATGGCCGAGCTCCTGGCTGGGAGGATGCCGGACAATATCGAGGAGATTTTCAATGAAGCTGGGCTCTCGCTCTTCCCCAGCCGGCGGTCTGACCTCGAGACCCGGTGCTCGTGTCCGGATTCATCGAACCCCTGTAAGCATGTTGCGGCCGTCTACCTTCTACTGGGAGAGGAGTTCGATCGCGATCCGTTTCTTGTCTTCAAACTGAGGGGCGCGGATAGGGAGACGCTTCTGGGACTGGCCAAGGTTCAAACCGCAGGAACCGGAACAGAAGGCGACGAGGTCTCTCCTGGATATCTGCACGAGCGGTCACCTGACCATCTGTCGCCGCAGGAGCCGCTGCCTTTGGACCCAGAGGAGTTCTGGCGGCCCACGAATGCGGGTGAGACCAGCCCCTTGGCGGCAAGCATTCCAACGACTTCCGCCTCACTACCAAGGCAACTTGGCACCTTTCCCTTCTGGCAGGGTGACGAGGATCTCCTGGCCATGCTGGAAGACATGTACAGCATGGCGTCACAGGTGGGAGTGGAAGTCATAATGGGCGAACAAGCAGACAAACGCGTCTTGCCGCAACACGCAACCAATTCCGAGTCTGGGATGCTGGCCCGGGAGAGTCTTGAGGACGATGGAACAGGTCAGCCTGCTGGATAACGCCCTGGTGGACGGCGGGAGCCTGCTGGGTCCGGGACAGGTTACGGATGCTTGCCTGTTGGCTCTGGCCGTCGCCCACGGAGCTAGTTTCTTTACCTTGGACAGGAACGTGCCTATGGGTGCGGTCAAGGAGGGCGTAGAGGAATCCCTAGTCATGCTCTGAGGGCAGTCACCCCGATACTTACCGCTGTTCGACCAGACGGCAATGAATCTCGATGATCATAGGAGAGAGACGGCAAGATTTTGGTTCGCACTAGTCATGTTATGTAATCGAGTACCTTTTGCTGTCTCTGATTCCCGTCACTGCTCCCCCGGTTCTGCGTTTCAATCGTCCACACTTTTCACGACAGATCTGGCCCGGTTGCTCTGCTGAAGGGCGAGCCAGGATACGCGCCGGATTGGTGCGCTCCCCTCCTGTCTTAGCGGTCTTTTTTTGACGGACCAGATGACCGGGGCATTGCAAGAATAGGGAGGGTTCCCCGTCCCGTTCCGAGGCCAAAATGGGGGGCCCTGAGCGCTTCAAGAGCGCCAGCCGTACACTATTTTCTACCATCGCGTGTACGGAAAAAGGTGGCGGGTGATGCCCGTCTTATGGTCTCGCCTGGCCGGCGCCTCCGGCCTTGACCAGCCTTCATTCCGTATTGCTTTTCCGGCGCACCTTTGACCGGCAACCCGTCGGGGTGCAGGTCGACGGCTTCGCGTCCGAGGACCGCATGGGCCTGCATCTCCGCAACATCGCGATCACCCGGATGGGTCCGGCCGCCATGTCGCGCGTCCACGCGCGGTTCGAGACCTACGGCGGTGTCCGGGTCATGGCGGTGCGCTGCGACCCGTCCCCGGCGCCGGTCTATGTCAGGGGCCCGGATGAGTCCGTCGAGTTCTACATCCGGGCCGGCCCGTCCAGCTCCAGCCTGTCCGTGCGGGACTCGCACGAGTACATCGTCACCCGGTTCTGAGGGCCGGGAGCCCGGCGATTCCGGTCCTGTGAACACGCGCCACCACGTTGCCGTCCGGGTTGCGTTGGGGTCACCCCGCCCGGTCTCGTCCGTGCCTCGTGTGCCAGCCGTCGGGTCGCTCCCGTCCAGCCTCCGGCGGGCGTGGTGTATGTATGTGTCTGCTTTGGTCTGTCTTTGCGGGTACACTCGGGTCCCGCCGACCATGCCGTCCGCCCAAATCCCCGGGCAGGGGGTTTTAACCGCCGTTCCCGTGGGCTCCCGGCCGTCACTTTGCCCATTTTGTGTACACTTGCCACCTTTACGTTTTGGAATTCGAACGTCGTTTTGGCCTTCCAAAAGTCTTGCGTCAGTCCTGCTCTCCCGACCCCTGTGCCTCACCTGCAATCACGTTCAGAATCCCCGCTTTTGCCCATTTTGTGTACACTTGCCGCATGCCTTTTCTTTTTATAATATCTATGTCATCGCTGTTGTTTTGGGTTTGCGGCAAGTGTACACAAAATGGGCACTCCGTCACCGGCCGCGGTGTCCGCCCGGAGTGCCGTGATCACGGCCCCGGGGCCCGGATTCCGTGCCCGATAGACCGTTTCCGGAGGCGTCTGAGCCCCCCGGGCGTCTGTAACTGTCTGTAACTGTAGGTTATCTCCCTGCACTTACCATACAGGGCCGCAACCGCCGACCGGCGACCTGTCGGGACCGCGATGAGGGCTGGGCGTGAACACGCCCCGTGCACAGAGGCGAGAGGTTGGGCATTGCGGTACCCGCAACTGCAGGCGGGTCCTGTGGACAGGAGTTGACTTGCCCAGGCGCACGTGGCCCACGCCCTCCGGGTGCCGTGAACCGGTCCTGTTCACAGCGAGGGCGGTGGCCCCCGATGGCTCCGGGAACCGCATCGGCTGTCGACGCCGTGTGCCGGCGTACCGCGCGCAGGCCGCGAACTGCTCCCCTGTTGCATCTCTGTCGTGACGTCCACCACCCGGTGATCCTGGGGTCCGATGTGCCGGGCTACAGGACCAACCCGGCCCGGAATCGTAAGGCGGGCGGAGATGACTGTCGCGCAACCGGCAGGAATGGTTGAGGTCGACCAGCAGGGCGGTGCGACAATTACCCGGGCTTTCGCCATCACGCTGAAGTCGAGACCGTAAGGGGAGCCTCGCAGGATGTCATAGCACATGTACCGGGGCATCCCGTGAGAGCCGTGGCTCGACACGGTCAGGCCTGGTTTCCGACACTCCA
>DAOUHG010000101.1:0-4571 GCA_034428835.1 Dehalococcoidia bacterium | reverse complement strand
CCTCATCACCGACGTATGCGTCAGGACATTCCCGCAGGAATTCGATGATCTTCGGCCATTGTTCTGGAGGTATGGTGACACTTGACATACAGCCATTGTAAAGTAGTCGAAATGTCAACACTACCTAGTTGTTGGTCTAGCAATCACTATGCAGGACGCGTCGGGTAGGTCGAACCCCTCTGTGGCAACTTCGACATTTATCAGCACCCTCAGATGACCATCTCTGAATTTCGTGATGATGTCGGCGCGTTCATTGGATTCTGTGCTGCCGAGCATTACTTCGGCTACGACACCTGCATCGTTGAATACCGTTTTGAGATTGTGCGCGTGCTGAACGGATACGGCATAGACGATCGTCTGTCGGCGTGGGGTCTCTTCCTGCCAGAAATTCAGGGCGCGGACCGTCATGACATCAGGGAGGTTGGCTTGTTCGATACCTCTTTCCGTGTAGTCGCCGATGGGTCCGACTTCTCCGCCCTTGATACGGTCCTCATGCGGCGGAAAGAGCACTGTGGATTTACACAAGAATTTCTGCGCCTGTAATTCACCGACCTGTGGGCCGCATATCAGATCATCGAACAGGTGGTTGAATCCTTCCCTCTTAGATAGACGCCAAGGGGTTGCGGTCATACCCAAGACACGTCCCGGCCAGCTACGTATTATCTTCTGCCATCCTCTGGCAGTCGCATGGTGAGCTTCGTCAATTATCATGAGGTCGCCGATACCGTACTCGCTCCACACACCCGATTCATCGGCACGGTGAGTTGCAGTTTGAGCCATTAAGATTACGACGCCGTTCGGTATATGTGGCGCGGGCGTACTACGAGCCCAGCTTGCCTCGGGAGATACATTGACACCAGCGGAGTTACGCAACATGCTTCTGGTCTGAGTAGCTAATTCGTTGCGATGAGTGATCCAGAGAGCCTTGCGTCCATCGGTAAGATAGCCTGCCAGCAGGTGGGCGGCGATGACGGTCTTGCCTCCGCCGGTGGGAAGCTGCACCATTATGCGCGCTTTTTCAGGATCGAGGACTTTTTGGACCTGTTCGAGCAGATCGCGCTGGTAGTCACGAAGTTCAATCATCTGCCATCCACCGGAACCTCGGCGCCTACAGATCGAATATATCCCGCACTGAGCAGCTGAACCCTGGCAGCACCGATCCGCCGTCCAGTGTGTCGTCTTCTCCCAACATGACGTCGGGGGCATCCGTCCGATGCACTCCCACCGTTCGCGTATCTGGGTACACCACCCACACCAGCCCGGCGTCGTAGCTCAGCCACATCCGCGCCTTCTGCACTACGTCGGCAGGTCGACCGCTGGGTGACACTATCTCTACCACAAGATCAGGAGCCACTTCGATGTACCCGGTGTTCCGAACGCCCAGAGGCCGCTTCTCGGCGGATATGAACGCCAGGTCAGGCTCCCGCACAGTGTCCGGATCCCGTTCCAATCGTACTCCGACATCGGACGCCACCAGCCGGCCCAATCGCCTCGGTTTGACGAAGCCGCCCAGGATGATGCCCAGATTCATTACGATCTCGCCGTGCTCTTCTCCTGAAGCCATAGTTTCGTGCAGGACCCCCCGGATCAGCTCCCCGCGTATGCCTTCACTGTACAGGCGCAACAGGTCGTCAGCCGTCAACAGCTTCTCTTTTTCTCTTGCTGTCGCCATGTTTCCCCGCGTCATCACACTGCCGAATAGCGATTAGGCAGGTTGTAGCCACTGACCGATGCGTGTCAATTCGACCGTGAAATTCCGCCCGCCTCTGGTATAATCCCGCCAAGTCTTGATTCCAGTCATCATCTTACAGGAGGCAACACATGGCTGATACTGAATGGGGCCAGATCTATAAGGAAATCGGAGCGCAGCCGGTCATCAACGCTATAGGCAGCGTCACAATGCTGGGCGGCTCGACCCCCGTGCCCGAGGTGGTTGAGGCGATGGAGGCGGCGGGCGTCGCCTACATCCCGCTGATGGACCTCGAGGAGAAGGCCGGGAGGGCGATCGCCGAGATGTCGGGCGTGCCGGCTGCCTGGGTGACGTCCGGGGCCGGGTCGGCTCTGACACTGGCCGCAGCCGCCGTGATGGCTGGAGACGACGACGACAGGATCCAGCAGCTTCCCGACACGACCGGAATGAAGAACGAATTCCTCATCCAGCGGCGACAGCGCTACTGGTACGATCGCTGCCTGGAGACATCCGGCGCTAAGCTGGTCGAGTTCGGCACCGACGAGGGCACGACGCGAGAGGACCTCGAGAACGCCATCGGCCCGAACACCGCGGCAGTCCACTTCTACGCAGTAGAACAGAACCCTGATCCCAATGCCCTGCCGCTCGAGGACTGCATCGAGATCGGCCGGGCCAACGGGATAATGGTCACGGTCGATGCGGCAGGTCAGATCTATCCGCTGGACAACTTCGGCAAGTACGTGCGGATGGGTGCGGACTTCCAGTGCATAGCCGCCAAGTACATGGGCGCTCCGCAATCGACCGGACTCGCCCTGGGCACCGAGGACATGATCCGCAAGCTCGGATACCAGTCATTCGTCGGCTACGAGGGCCGCAGGATCAGAGGCATCGGCAGGCCGCACAAGGTAGACCGGCAGGAGATGATCGGCGCTGTGGCGGCGGTCAAGCGCTGGTTCACAATGGACCACGAGTCGCGTCTCGCCGAGGTCGAACAGCGGAGCCAGACGATCTTGACGCCGCTCAGGAATATCCACGGTCTCAAGGCCGAGATGATGGACAACATCATCGGCCACCAGCCGTTTGGCGTGCATCTTGAAGTGGACCCAGACGTCGCGGGCTTCACGGCGCAGGAGCTGGTTGACAGACTCAAGGCTGGCGATCCGCCGATCTGGACGCGCGTTCGTGATGGCGAGGAGCACATCGACCTCCATGTCTTCGGCCTGTACGAAGGCGAGGAGCAGATGGTGGGCGAGCGCATTGCCGCCGAGTTCGGCCGCTAGGGGTGTCCCCCCTCTCAGAGATACGCATAATCGACCTCACTCAGGTGCAGGCCGGGCCGTCGTGTACTCAATTGCTGGCATTTCTGGGCGCCGACGTCATCAAGGTCGAAGAGCCTGGCGTCGGTGACCGGACACGCCATGAGCGCGCTGTTTCGGAAGACGTAGATAGCTTCTACTTCATCGTCTTCAACGCCAACAAGCGCAGCGTCACGCTCAACCTCAAAACCGAGCGAGGTCGCACAATCCTGCTGGACCTGGTCGCGCGGGCTGACATCGTCGTCGAGAACTACGGCCCCGGTCAGATGGAGCGGTTCGACTTGGGCTTCGACACGCTCAAGCGGGCCAACCCGAAGATAGTCTATTGCACCATCAAGGGCTTCGGCAGCTACGGCCCGAATGCTCACGTGAAGAGCTTCGAGCACATCGCACAGGCGATGGGTGGCGCGATGAGCGCCCAGGGCGAGCCTGGTCGTGAGCCGATCTTCGTGGCTCCGGGCGTTGGCGACTCCGGCACAGGCCTGCACGCCGGAATAGGTATGCTGGCCGCGCTGAGACAGCGTGACGCAACCGGCGAGGCCCAGCGCGTCGAGGTCGCCATGCAGGACGGCATCGTTAACCTCATGCGCATACGCATGATCGACACGTTCAACACAGGCAGACCGATCCAGCGTGAGGGCAATCGCACCTGGGGAGGCCCGACAGTCGTGTATCCGTGCAAGCCCGGCGGCCCCAACGACTACGTGGCGCTGATTCTCGCAGGCGATGCCTGGGACACGGTGCTCGCGCTGGCTGGTCGCGCCGACCTGATCGGAGATTCCCGCTACGCGACGGCGGAGGCACGGGGGGAGCGCGTGTCTGAAGTCGAGGAGATCGTCACCTCCTGGACGAGCACGGTCACCAAGCACGAGGCCATGAAGACGTTCACCGAATTGGGTTTCCCGGCCGGCGCTGTACAGGACTCGCTGGAAGTGCTGGACGACCCTCACCTGAAAGCGCGCGACATGGTAGTTGACGTCCACGACCCGGTGCGGGGCGACTACCAGGTGATCGGTTGTCCCATAAAGGTAGATGGCAACGACGTTGAGGTCCAGCCACCGCCTCTGCTGGGCGAACACACCGAGGAAGTGCTTGATGAGCTGTTGGGATTGTCCACTGACGATGTCGTCGCGCTTAGGGACGAGGGAGTCGTCTGAAGGACAAGGGTGAATTCATCGAGCGCGTAAAGGCCGAGCGAGGCCGCTGGCACGAACTCCTGGGCCGGGTTCCTGACGCTGTGATGCTAGAACCCGGAGTCGAGGGTGGCTGGTCTGCCAAAGACGTCCTCGCTCACGTCATGTGGTACGAGCGTGAGATGGTGGGGATGCTGAAGTCGCGCGCCCTGATTGGCTCCGACTGGTGGGCGCTCCCGCTGGAGGAGCGGAACACCGCTGTCCATGAGAAGGTCAAAGGCATGTCCCTGGAGGAAGTGCGCGCCGAGGCGGCCTGGGTGTTCCCGGCACTCACCGAACAGCTGGAGCTACTGCCACAAGAAGCACTCGGGGACTCCTCTCACTTCGAGCACATGCCAGCGGAATGGGCACCCTCTGACGTGATCTCAAGCA
>DAOUHG010000100.1:0-3282 GCA_034428835.1 Dehalococcoidia bacterium | reverse complement strand
GACTTCTCCTCGGCGTAGTGGAAAGGAAGAGTTCCCTGCGGCATAATGGGTACACCTCGTTGGTGATGGCTTTAGATTGGTACTCACCATCATAGCCAGCTTTGCAGCAGGCTCCAACGAGGTCTTCTGTTTCTCCTAGGTGGTGAATCTGGGCTGAATCGGCAACCCCTTCATGGTCTATAATTGTTCGACGTGTTTATTAACCGAGGGGGTAGCACATTGACAAGCCGGGACGTCTGCGTGTCCGAGTTCGGCGATGGGCTGATTGAGCAGCCCAGAGCGCACTTGAGAATGACGCTTGCACAGGACGAGCAGGGTCTTGTGCTCACCTACCAGGACCGTGAAGTCCTGCGCTGCTACCTCACACCGAATGGAATGCTCGCGGGTGGCTTCGTCGCACAGGCCCTGGGAGTCAAGCTACCTCCTCTAGGGGAGTCTGCCTTGGCGCGCGTGTCGACCGGAGTACTTTACCGAGTGTTGGGCGTATGCCAGCTGAAATACTCGGAGGAAGCTTCTTACGTTGTTCTGGAGCGACTACTGGAAGAAGCACAGATGCAGCGTGGCGCGACCAACCTCTCTGAGTGACTCTGGACGCTTTGCTTTGACTACTTCTTCTCTCTATAATCGTGGCGAATTTTGGATTGACGACGGTCGGGAGAAGTATGCTTTCTGACTACGCGGAACTGGAGCCTGGACAGGAGATTTCGAGGCACTCTTATCAAGTGGATGAGAGAATGGTCTCGGACTATCTGGCTGCAGTTCAGGACGAGACTCCGGCGTTGATGAGTGAGACCGGCGAGCAACTCGTTCCCGCGATGGCCGTGGCAGCTCTTAGCATTCGGGGGGTGGTCCAGGATCTTCGGATCCCTGGCGGTACGCTACACACAGGTCAGGAGTTCGAGTTCATGTCCGCCGTGTCAGTCGGGCACTCTCTCGAGTGCGTTGCGACTCTGTCACAGAACTCAGTACGAAGTGGCTGGCGCTTCTTGGTAATCGACTGTCATGTAACCGATAGCGAACTTGCCGACGTCATGACTGGGAAGAGTACCATAATGATCCCAGCCGGACTTGGTCCACGCGAGGCCGATCGATGATAAAAAAGGGGGACAGCCTCCCCCAAGTAGCGAAGCTGGTGGATCAAACTCGGATTGAGCGATACGCTAATGCGTCCGGAGACTTCAATCCGATACACTTGGACCATGAGTTCGCAGCCAGCACTCAATTCGGCGGGACAATCGCCCATGGCATGATGGTCGCAGCGATGATCTCCGAAATCATGACTGGCGCGTTCGGAGTGCAATGGAACAGGACCGGGAAGATGAAAATGAGGTTCCGCTCGCCGGTCAAACCTGGCCAGACAGTGACCGCACATGGTGATGTGCAGAGTGTCGCGCCTGCCGGTGACTTCAGTCGCATTGTCTGCTCAGTTTCAGTAGTTACAGATGACGGAGAGGTCGCGATCTCTGGTAGGGCAGAGGTTACGGTCGCTACTGAGTTAAGCCCCTAGGTAATGGAGAAGCGATACATTGAGTTCTGAAGTCAAACCCGTCCGAATTGCACTGGATGCTATGGGTGGGGACAACGCCCCTTCCGATGTCGTTAAGGGCGCGGTGCAATTCGCGGCCGCAGGACAGGGCCAAGTCATGCTTGTTGGCGATCCAACTGTCTTGGCGCGGGAACTAGAGGCATATGACGTTTCGAGACTGACAATCGGTGTCGTGCCTAGTGATGGGGTCATCACTGAAGGTGAATCGCCCGCGCTTGCACTCAGACAGAAACCCCGAGCGTCTATCCTCGTTACGACTGGCATGGTTAAACAGGGTCATGCAGACGCGTGTGTCACGATGGGTTCAACAGGTGCTGCGATGGCTGCCAGCGCGGTTGTGCTTGGCCTCGTAGGAGGAGTGGAGAGGCCCGCGCTGGGAGGCCCTGTAGTTGGCGTTGCCCCTAAAACATGCATAGTCGATCTTGGTACTAACGTCGACTGCAGACCGCGCCAGCTTCTGAGCTTCGGTGCCATAGGCGACGTATTCGCTCGGACTTTCTTTGGAGTAGACGAACCCAGAGTTGCGCTCCTAAGCGTCGGAGCCGAGGCCGGAAAAGGCAACAGGCAGGTTAGAGAGACGACCGCACTGTTCGAGAGTAGTGGACTGAACTTTATCGGCAACATCGAGGCGAACGAGGTCCCCAAGGGCATGGCCGAAGTCGTCGTTTGCGATGGGTTCGTGGGCAACATCGTCATGAAACTTACCGAAGGGTTGGGCCAGCAGTTGGGAGTCCACCTCCGATCCAGGTTGGACGGCAAGCTGCCTGCAGCAGATCTCGACCTGCTTCTGAAAGAGCTCTACGACATGAGCAATGTTGTTGAAAGTCGCGGTGGCGGGCCGCTGCTTGGTGTCAACGGTGTGAGCGTGGTCGGCCATGGGGCCGCCCGTGCCGACGCTGTGGAGCGCGCTCTCGGAACGGCCAAACTGGCAGTCGAGTCCGGCTTCGTCTCTCGGATGAATCAAAGGCTTGAGCTACTTGACTCTGGGCTGGACGACTGATCGAGTAGGTCGCGGGAGGAACCTTGGCCAAGTCTGACATCGATGGGCGCTTCGCACTAGTAACCGGAGCGTCAAAGGGTATAGGAAGAGCCGTCGCGCTCCGGCTTGGAGAGCAGGGCGTCAACGTCGCCGTTAACTACAATAGCTCCCCTGGTGAGGCTGATCTCACAGTAAAGGGCCTCCATGAATTGGGTGTAGAGGCGTTTGCCGTGCAGGCTGATGTCAGTAACCTGGATCAGGTCTCGATCATGGTCGACGAGGTCAGCGAGCGTTTCGACCAGATCGACATCCTGGTCAACAACGCCGGCATAATCAGCGACAGCTTGCTTGTTCGGATGAGTGACGCGGCTTGGGACAGAGTCATAGCTACTAACCTGAATGGCATATTCTACTGCACCAGAGCCGTGGTGAGGCAGATGATTCGTCATAGATGGGGCCGCATCATTAATATCGGCTCGGTCGTCGGGATCAGGGGCAACATCGGGCAGGTGAACTACTCGGCTTCCAAAGCCGGCATGATCGGCTTTACCAAGGCACTTGCCAAGGAAGTGGCCACGCGCGGCATCACCGTCAACACGGTCACGCCAGGCTACATCAGCACCGACACCGTGGACGTGCTCCCGCAGGCAACGAAGGACCGGATCATGACGTGGATTCCCCAGGGACACTTCGGAGAAGTCGATGATGTGGCCCATCTCGTCGCCTTTATCGCCAGCCAGAAAGCCAAGTATATGAC
>DAOUHG010000099.1:0-53407 GCA_034428835.1 Dehalococcoidia bacterium | reverse complement strand
GCAGGCATCGGACGGTCCCGTAGATGATGGCTCAGCGCTCGTCTCAGTCGCTCCGTCTCCCCACCATAGTCCGCCACCTCTCCACGACGTTCCGACTCCCGAAGTTCCATCGCCTCTCTGAGCAACTCGCTCAGTCGCTTCCCGAAGCCATGCCCTCGACTCCGATCGGGGGTCCGTCCTCTGCCCACCTTGGTCTCGACGACGTCGCTGATCGAGCGCAGCACGTGCGCCAGACACTTCTGCTGTCTCACACCCGACAGAGCCTCAGCATCGTAGCTCCGTCCCCTGTCCGTCACCATCACTCCTCCATAGTCGCCCGGCACAACCTCTCTCACATCTTCGTTGCGTGACGAGCACGCACCTGGTACACCGTGGCTTCATCGGTCTCGAACGCCATCAGGAAGGCGCCCTCACCGCCCACTCGCCATCCCGTGTCGTCGGTGTGGACGACCCGACTCGCACGCACCGAATCCCGCAGCCTCTGGTACGCATCTCCCACAGCGCCCTGGGCTCGGCGCAGTGCGTCCTGGGTGATCGCGCTCTGGCTCAACTCCACTCCGGTCAGCGCCCTCAGCACCGACGGCACCCTCCGAACCGGTATGCCCACTCCGTAGTGCAGCACGTGCGCCGCAGCCATCACCCGTCTACCCATACGGTGCGCACTCGCCCCGTACTGGTCCGCTCCAACGTCGGCATGGCGACCTCGTACCCGTCTGCCACAGTCACGACACCGGCACGCTTGTCCCGTACCCCGATACGGGATCTGCACACGATAGCCTCTCACCTCGGGTCTGGGCATCTCGGGAATGTCGGTCACGTAGGCAACATCCACCCCCTCGTGCTCGAACACTCCTCCACATCCGGGACAGCTGTCCGCCGTAACCGTAACGTCAGTGATCGGTGCTGTCAGTTCATCGACAGAGGGCGGCTTACGGTAGCTGAAGTTCCCCATGCCGGGCTTTCGACCCGGACGTCTGGGCCTGTCGGTCCGCCTGCCCTTGGAGAATGGCGCCGCCTGGCGCTTGCCCGCTCGCTGCGCTGCGGCGAGCTGCTTGCGAAGCTCCTTGATCGTCGTCGTCAGACGCGCGTTCCGGTCTTGCAACCGGTCTACCTGAACGATCAGGTCGTCGTGTTCACAGGGTGGAGGGTCTCTGTTCGCACACATAGCCGGAGTATAAGAACATGTCCATCACACCGCAACGCCTCAGCCGAAGCCGCTAATCAATTACGTTCGGTCGAACAAAACTGGCAGGGGGGAGGCTCCTTGATTTCTGCTCGACAACCAGTTGACGTCATTGACAATGGACTTCCCCTCCAGTCCATTCATTTCCAGATTCTCAACTTTCCGGACCTTTACGGCAGGCAAGACACGTGGGACGGCGACAAACGAAAGTCTTCGCGTATCCCTCATGCAAAGCTTGAAGCATCACCTTGGATTGTAGAACTTACAGGACTGCCGGATATAGCAAACACAGTCAAGAGACTGAAGCAAGACGTGGGATACGGTTTCACTTATAGCGGTGTCATTACTCATTCGGACGGCACCGATTTCTTGCCTAAAGACGTGGAGACCCTTCTTACAGCATTGTGAGCCTTCCTGTCGTTCGCATGTGGCACTTATTGTAGTTTCGCTCTGGTAGAAGGTAGAGCTAACAGTGGGGAACGATCTTGGGTCCGATGGGGTGCACATCACGTTACGCCTTGGAACGGCAGACGATCTTGGTTGAGGTGGGTGCAAGGTTGGGACGTTCTCTCTCAGCATTGTTCCCCAGATTCTGGCACCTGTTTGAACAAGATCATGAATGGAGAGATACCATGTCGATAACCATAGAGGCAGGCCCCTGACCTCTCACTCAGTTCCAGGCCTGATTCCATGAGAAAGTAAACGTGTAGGATGTACCTTGTGCGCACCCAATATGGGAGCGAGTTAAGAATGGGTACGGACGGTCCGCCGACAATCGCGCGGGGTTATCCCCACCACTCTAAGAAAAGGGATCTGCCCAGCTCCCTTCTTGCTCAACTCACTACCACCACTGTTCGTAACGGATGCGTGGCCGAGGCACGCCCAGGCTCCTGAGCATCGACACCATTGCACGGATCATGGACGGTGGGCCGCACACGAAGAAGAGGGCGTCTAGGTCGATCGATTCCGCGCGTAACAGGTCTGCGTCGATCCGGCCGGTGTGTCCGCCCCACGTCTCAGGGGATGGCTGTGTGACGGTGAAGACAGGACTTATGCGGGGATTGGTGGCCGCTATTGATGCCAGCTCGCTTTTGAACAGCAGCTCATCCGGCGTGGACGCGCTGTAGACGAGCGTCAGCCGAGTGCGAGTCCCAAGCTCGTGCGCCGACCTCACAATGCTCATCAGCGGGGTCAAGCCGATGCCGCCGGCGATCAGCACGACGGACTCAGCCTCGTCGGGCTCGTAGAAGAAATCGCCTCCAAGGCTGATTTCGACCTCGTCTCCAACTTGCGCATCCTCATGGAGCCAGTTGGTGACAGGGTGGTCCGAGCCGTCTCGCTTGACTGCCAGGCTGACTGCGGTCTGCTCGGCTGGGGAGGAGGTGATCGAGTAGCCGCCGACGGCCTCCGCGCCATCGAGAGTGACGAAGAAGTCCACCCACTGCCCGGCCATGAAGCCTATCTCGCGTCCGTGGAGATCGAGTGCGAACGACTTGATCGTCGGCGTCTCCTGGCGGATCGCGACGATCGTGGCCGGCAGTCTCACCGATCGCTCCGGTTGGCGGATGCCGCGGCGAACTCGGGTCTCACAAGCCTGTCGTATTCGTGACGCCCTCGGACCATTCCACCGTCGATCAAGATATCCTGCATCCCGTTGAACGAGGACTCTGTTATGGCCGCGCCCGCGGGCCAGGTCCGGTTCGCCCTGTACTGGCTCACGCAGTTGAGCAGTAGTTTGGAGTCGAGGGCCGCGAAGAAGGGCTCGACTCGGTCCACAACCTCCGCGTCCTCAGCGCCGGACAGCCAGTGGAGCGCGTCGTCGAAGCCGTTTACGAAAGCCTGGACGGTATCAGGGTTCGAATCGATGAAACTCGGCATTGCCGCGAAGGAGCTGTAGCAGATGTGTCCCAGCTCGGGTCCGATCGCCGTCGCCAGGTGGCCGTCGCCCTCGGCCGCCAGAAGTCCGGCCTGGGGATGCGGCATGTGCACGTAGTCGATAGCGCCTGAGCGGAACTGGGCCAATGCTTCGTGCGCTGAGAGTCCGGGAACCAGGCTCACCGATTCAAGGTCGACCCCGTGTTTCAGCATGGCGGCGCGCAGCGAGTTCCAGGGGACAGGAGTGAACCCGACGGGCGCCAGCGTGGATCCCTCGAGCATTCCCCACTCCCAGCCATCCACTCGGTCACGCGAGACCAGGAAGAAGCCGTCGCGTTGGTTGATCTCTGCGACGTGGAGCGGCGCGTCCTCGTGTCCCAAGTCCAGCTCGGCAAGGCTGCGACTGACTCCGGTCTGCACGATATCCACCTCGCCGGACCGGATGATGTCCATAGCCGCTCCGTTCTCGGGCATAGTGGAAAACATCACGTTCAGGCCGTGCTGATAGAAGAACCCTCCCGAGACCGCGACGTAGATAGGCGTATAGAAGAGGTTTCGGAACGTCTCCATCAGGCGGAGACTCTTGAGCGGCGGGGCAGTCGACATTTCAGTCCTTTTGGGAGCAGACTAGGCGTCTAGGTGGAGGACGCTTTCCTGCGCTCCATCTCGTCGATTATGCGATAAGCGTACATCAGGCCGCTGCTCTCGTCGTCAATTGAGAGTTTGTTCTTGATCTCGGTCCCGTCAGGGAACATGATCTCAACTGAGATCACGGGCCTCGCGTCGTCCGACAGCGTGTTCAGCAGATTATGTCCATCCGGGACGGCTTCGAACTCTCGCATCACGACGATGTCGCAGCCCTTGTACCTTTCGCTTCTCATCACGTCCTCCTGTTCAGAAGTACCGCCCGAAGATGTTGGAATCAACCTGCTCGTCCGGGAGTCAATGCCGTCACCATGTGAGATGCCCGCACGCTCTGCTCCCGATCCAGCGTGACTAGAGGCACATCCTCAATCATCGCGGCGGCTACATATACTGCGTCAGCGCCCTTCAGCCTTAGCCGAGCGGCCAACTCACCGCTCAGGCGTGCCATCTGATCATCGACATCCAAGAGATGCAGGCCGGGCAGGTTGCTCAATTGTCGCGCCGCGGTCAGTCCTAGTTCTACTTGCCCGGTTCTCCTACCCAAAGGCCCCGCAACTTCTGCCAGTAGAATTGCGGGTCCAAGAACATGGCCGCCGTTCGACATGGTCTCAAGTATCCAGTTTCGGGCTTCGGAATGATGAGGGTCTCGGGTCCAAAATCGGGCAACCCAGACGCTGGCGTCGACAATGTACAAGTTAGAGTTCTCTTCGGGACTCTCTCACAGCATCCGCCGCTGACCCATCGCCGGTCCACTTCTCTGAGATTTCCTCAGCGAGTGAGTCCATCTGCTTCCATATTCTATCGAACCTTGCCTGTCGTTCTTTACTAGACTCCACCGGCACGATTTGAGCGACTACATTGCCTCTAAATGTGACTTCGACAGTCTCTTTCTCTTCACGTACTTTCTTGACGATTGCGCTGGCATCTCGTTTCAACTCTTTGATACCTACAGAAAGCATCTTTAACCTCATCCTTGGAACGATACGGCGCGCCAGCCGTCAAATGCCAGTTCTAGTCACTGATGACACGCCCCTCGTAGTCGATTGGAACTATCGGCAGGCCCAGTTCGCTCAGGCCGGACTCAATCTCGGCGGCGTCTCCCGCGATCACGATGTTCAGGTGTTCGACGTCTAGCAGCTCATTGCCTGCGCTCCTGACGTCTTCCAGCGTCGTCGCGGCCAGGCGCTGTGGGAACTGTACGAAGTAGTCGTCTGGCAAGTCGAAAGTAACGATCCTAGTCAATTGGCTGATGACCTGGTACTGCGTTTCGAACTGACTGGGAATGCTGCGCATGACGCCGTCGATCGCGTCCCGGTACTCGGTCTCCGTTACAGGACGATCACCATTGATTTCGTTGAACTCCTTGAGCGTCTCGATGACGGTCTCTTTGGTCACAGCGGTCTCCACGCCGCCGCCAGCAACTAGCATTGATGGGCCGAGGTTCCAATCGACACTGGACATGTAGCCGTAGCTGTACCCCTTGTCCTGTCTGAGGTTCATGTTCAGCCTGGCGCCGAACTGGCCGCCGAAGATGTAGTTGAACACGTTGAGCGACATGAATCTCGGGTCTTTTCGTGGAATGGTCAGGTGTCCTGAACGCACGACGGACTGCGCCGCTCCCGGCTTGTCGGCAAGGTAGATCGTTGTTTCAGACGGAGTGGGAAGTGCGTCCTGTCCAGTCGCGGTCACTGCGGTCGGACCTGCCTTCCACCCTCCGAAGGTTTCATTCGCGGCGTCGATAGCCTCGTCCAGCGACAAGTCTCCTACGATGACGAAGGTAGAATTGCCGGGTCGGAATTTCGCGCCGAAGAACGCTTTCAGATCGTCAGCGGATGCCTGCTCCACCGAGCTCTCGAATCCGGTGAGCGGGTGGCCATATGGCGTGCCGGGCCCGAACATCACGCCACGAGTAGCGCGAGCAGAAATTGTGGCCGGGCTGTCGGAGATCCGACGCAGGTCAGTCAACAGGTTGGCGCGCACGCGCTCGAGCTCGTGGGCAGGGAACTCGGCGTTCTGGGCAACGTCGCCCAGTATCTCCAGCGCGTCGTGCCATGTTGTCGATAGCCCGTCCGATATGAGAACGATGTGCTCTCGGCTGGCGCTGGTGTGAAGGTGGCTACCCAGGAATTCCACTTCGTCCGAGATCTGGGCAGAGGTGCGTTTCCCGGTGCCCTCGGGCAGCATGGTCGTTGTCAGATTAGCGAGTCCCGCTCTGTCATCCGGGTCGGACACCGCGCCCGACCGTACAACCAGCCCGAAAGCGACCGTGGGCAGCCCACGCTTTTCGACGTGCAGTATGTTCAGACCGTTGTCGAGCTTCGCACGGTTCGGGACCGGAGCCGTGAACACCGGCTGTGGCGATGCCTCGGGAGTCGCGCTGCGATCTACGGGGGACGGTACCGTTGTGCGTTGCTCCTCCGGGTGGACCGCGAGACGCACCCTGGCGTCTGCCAATGTCCGGGCGACACGCGCCATGTCGTCGAGAGTGACCCCAACGTACCGGTCGATGTCCCGGTTGATGAACCCGGCGTCGCCAGCCATGATGTTGTAGTAGTTGAGTTGGTCGGCGCGTCCACCGAAGCCTCCGAACCGTTCGAGCTGGAAGACGTGGGACGCTTGGACGCGGTTCTTCGCGCGCTCCAGCTCTCTTTCGCCCACACCCCCGCTTGAAATGTCTTCTATCTGCCGGAGGACCTCCCGCTCCAACTCTTCCAGCGTGTGGCCTGGGTTCGCGGTGGCCTGCACCATGAACTCGCCCGTGATCTCCTGTGCGTGGTGGTAGACGCGGACCTCCCGCGCTGAGCGTGCGTCGTAGACCATAGAGCGGTACAGGCGCGAGCTACGGCCGTCGCCCAGGATTGCGCCGATAAGATCGAGCGCGGGCTGGTCCGCGGTAAAGCTGGGCATAGTCGGCCATACGAGGTACAGCCTCGGAAGCTGGACGCGGTCGTGAGTCTCCATGTCCACCGCGCCTGTAAGGGTCGTGTCCATCCGGCCCGTGCGATTGACCTCCTGCCCGGAGGGGATGTCGCCGAAGTAACGCTCGACCTGTCCGAGCGCCTCGTCAAAGTCGAAGTCCCCGACAATGGCGAGGCTCGCGTTGTTGGGCGTGTAGAACGTCTGGAAGAACGACTTCACATCGTCCAGAGAGGCGTTGTCGAGATCTTCAGGAGAGCCTATCGTCGTCCAGTTGTACGGATGAGGCGCGGGAAACAGCGCCGGCTGCAACAACATCGACGCCATGCCGTACGGTCGGTTCTCATAGTTCTGTCGACGCTCGTTTTTTACCACGTCGCGCTGGACGTCCAGCTTACGGTCTGTCAGGACCTCGAGCAGGTGTCCCATACGGTCCGACTCCAACCACAGCGCGAGCTCCAGGTGGTTGGATGGGACGTTCTCCCAATAGTTGGTACGGTCCGGAGTGGTCGATCCATTAAGGTTGGCGCCGACCTTCTGAAGCGGCTCGAAGTAGCTTGCATCGTGGTTCTTCGACCCCTCGAACATAACGTGTTCGAACAGGTGGGCGAACCCGGTCTTACCGCGTTCTTCGTTCTTGGAGCCGACGTGGTACCAGACGTTCACTGCGGTTACGGGCAGGGACCTGTCCTGAGACAGGATTACGTCGAGACCGTTGGAGAGCGTGACCTTCTTGAAGTCGATAGAGATCATTGAGTGTTCCAGTCATTCATCAGCCCGAGGAGGGCGCTGCGGATAGCGGGATGAGTCTGCTGCCGAGGCCGACTCCATCGGCATTGACAACAAGCGAATTATATCACCGTACTTGCCGTCGCTGTTCCGGGGCAGCGGGAGAAGTATTCGCCGCTCGTGGGGGCGTTCTATTCCGACAGCCGCTCGATGAACAGGTGGGCGCACATCTGGGCCTACGAGAGCTTCGAGCAGCGTACGAAGGTTCGTGAAGAGACGCGCGCCAAGGGAATCTGGCCGCCCAGCAGCCCTGTTGTACCTCTACACCAGGAGAACAAGCTGCTCCTGCCCGCCGAGTTCTCGCCACTTCAGTAGCTCCAAAAAAGCTCGGTCCTGACCGCGTCCTTTCCCTAGAACCCCACAAATGTTTGAGATAGTCTGACCGCGCAACTCTCAACTGGGGGACCGCAATGAACTGGGTCGACGTCTTACTGTTGGTCATCCTGGCCGCTGCTATTGTTTGGGGACTCAAGACAGGCATCCTGGCGACAGTCTTCGCGGCCATCGGTGTGGTGGTGGGATGGTGGCTTGCGGGCCGGTATGCCGCTGATGTCGGTGGACTGGCCGGAAGCGTCGCGGCCGCGGACTCGATAATCACGTCCATCGCGTACTGGGCGATCATCGCGATCACTGTCGCAATTGTGGTCAAGATCGGTAGCCTGATCCGGCCGATGCTGGTCATCGGCACGCTGGGTACGGCGGGCATGGCGGACAGGATCGGAGGCCTGATCCTGGGAGGCATAATCGGGCTGGTGATTGCCTGTGCGGTGATCATCGTACTGACCAGGCTTGCGTTCGACTTCACCGTGGAAGTTCCCGCCAGCGAACTTGTCGGCAGGGGACCGGGAATAGTCTCAATCGAGAATCAGCGGCAGTCGCTGGTGGACTCGCTGACTGGGTCACGTGCAGTCTCCTACTTCATGGCCGTGAGGGACTTCCTCCCGGACGGGATGCTGGGACTGGTACCGGACGACTTCGACATGGGGCTCGATCTGCTTGACCAAAACACAGGTTAAGGCAGGCATTCGAGAGCCGTACAGGAGCCCAGGGCCACAGCATCTCCTCCCGATGTGGTAGCGGCGGTTGCGTTTGCGATAGACTAGGAAATTAGAGGAGACCTGACTGAAGATAATCGCGCGGCTTGGGACTCAGAACCGGCTTTCGGAAGACGCACATGAGCTCAACGGCGACCATACACTCGCCTGTGCTGGTACTAAACCAGAACTACCAGCCCCTCAACATCTGCAATGTGAGGCGGGCGCTGGTGCTTGTGGGACGCGGCAAGGCGGAGCTTATCGAGAACGGGCGGGGCTACATTCGGAGCGTCTCCGACCTCTTTCCAGCGCCGTCGGTGATCCGGCTGATCTACATGGTCAAGCGGCCGGTAATGCGGCGCAGGCTCTCACGTCAGGCCATATTCTACCGGGACGGGTTTACGTGCCAGTACTGCGGAAACCAGACGAGGCAGCTTACGCTCGATCACATCATGCCTCGATGGCGCAACGGTCCCCACACATGGAACAACGTGGTCAGCGCCTGTATCCCCTGCAACCACCGTAAGGCGGGCCGGACGCCTCGGGAGGCGCGGATGAAGCTGATGCGCGAACCGGACGTGCCCAGGCCGAACCCGTACTACATGTTCCACCACCGTGAGATTCAGGACGAGTGGCGTCCGTTCATGCCCTGGCTCAGCTGACTGGTCGGATTACGGCGTGTTGGCCGAAGCTGACTTTCCTACGACCCTGATCACGCAATATAGGGGACCGCGCAGGTCCGAGTGGATCACCTGGTCGGAGCCTATCTCGACGGTCCCCACGGCAGAGCCATCATCGGTCTCGACCTCCACCCTGTCGCCTGGGACCAGGCGCAGCGTTCCCGGATCGCAGAAGCGGACCCGGTCTGAGGGCGAAAGTCTGACTCCGACAATCGTGGGCATGTGTCCAGCCTTTCGATAACGGGTATGTGGGATCTTCGGGGCGATGCGGAATGGGGTCGGCTTATACCGCCGGTAGCTTCAGCATCATTCCTTCGAGGGCCAGCCTCGGAGAGACGTTATGTTCCAGGAGATATGACGTCCGCATGACCGTCCTGATCGCGCCGGTGACTGAGGCCGGAGGCAGATGCTCTGCTACAGGTGTCAGCGAGTCGATTCTGGCCACGTTGGACACCAACTCTGGCTTCTGCTGTCCGATTAGAAGCACATCTCTCCACCAGGATAGCCACAGGTCCAGCTCGGAATACACCGACCTGCGATCGCTGGGGAAGCGGTCGGCAAGCCCCGCCGCGTAGTCGAACCTGTCTGCCAGATGACTTCGGACGATCGACGCCACTTCGTCGAGCACGTCGGTCATGCGCTTGAGCATGTCCGGGTCCTCAGCGGCCCGGACAGCCCAGCCGACACGTCCGGACGCGAGTCCAGCGATCTCCTGTGCTCTGTCGCTGCTCACGCCCTTGCGATCGGTCAGGAACTCGGCGATCATGGTCGACGGCGCCGGCTTTAGCTGCACGAGCCGGCACCGTGAGACGATGGTTGGCAGCATCGCGCGCGCGTCCGTTGTCAGCAGGATTACCAGAACGCGCTCAGGCGGCTCCTCAAGCGTCTTGAGCAGGCTGTTTGCAGCCTCCTCGCTGAATAGCTCGGCGGTCTCGAAGATTATGACCCTGTACCGGCCCTCGAATGGCAGCAGGCTCGTCTCTCGCTGGATGTCGCGCACCTGCTCGATGCCGATGAGAGTGCGAAGCCTTCCGGACCTGGCCTTCTCCAGCCCGACGATTCTCACGTCCGGGTGCAGCCCGAAAGTGATTCGCCCGCACTGTCCGCACTGGCTGCAAGGCCTGTCGTCCGACTCGCAGTTGACCGCCCGGGCAAGGTCGAGTGCGAGCGTGGTCTTGCCCACCTGTGTCGGACCGGCGATCAGGAAAGAGTGTGAGACACGATCTGAGTCGAGTCCACGCTGCAAAGCCCTCAGCGCCCTGTCTTGTCCGACTGTGTTCCACATGCCGAGCTACTCGTACCGCAACGCTTCCGCAGGGTATATGCGAGACGCCTGCCGCGCGGGGAGGAAAGTCGTTAGCAGCGAGAAGGCGTATGCAATCGCTATGATAAAACCTATCTGACCCCACGGGACCGCGAATTTCAGCCCGGGAATGTCCTCGCCGATCGACTGCACCAGATTGTACGACAGCAGCGATCCGAGGCCCACGCCGAGCAGAATACCCAGCAGGGCCACGAAGCTCGACTCCATCAGGAAGCTGGCCAGCACCATGCCTCGCCTGTATCCGATCGCGCGCAGGACCCCGATCTGCTGCCGGCGCTCGACAACCGCGCGTAGGCTGATTACTCCTAGGGCAGCAATCCCGACCAGCAGGCCGGAGGCCATGAATCCCTGCAACAGCCGATTGATGCCGAGGTTCTGCTCGCGGGCCTTCGCGAGGTCCTCTTCGAGCACCGAAGTCTCCAGGCCATTCTCGAAGAAGGATGAGTCCAGCCGTGTAGCTATCGACTTCGCATCCGCGTCTTCGGTCACCTTGAACCTGTAGGTCGTTAGCGGCAGCGATTCAGGCGATATGTCATCCAGCACGGACTTGGAGAACATCAGCACTCCAGTCTGGTCTGAGAGGGCGTCCATGACTCCGATTATGGTGACGGTTGTGACGGCGCCTTCTCGCGGCTCCCGAATCTGGATCTCGATCGGCTCCATCTCTTCGTCCTCGAAGTACAGACCTTCAACTCTGAATTCAGGTCCCCCAAAGTTGAACCCTCCACCTTCGCGAGACGGGACTGCCAAGGCATCTACGACCGCCAGACTCGGATTATCCCGGAGCGAGGTCCAGACTTCTTCTTCGGTTGTGCCGTAGCCGTCGGCGATGATCTTGAACTTGTGACCAGTGTTGTCCAGGTAGCGATTATTCGCTCCACGAGCCTGGTAGGACTCCCACTTCTGGTTCTCGGCCCCGACCTGCCGTACCTCGACGGGCATCGAGGAGTAACCGCCCACGGCGGTGATCTTGCCGGCTTCGTCTCCTAACGCTGATGGAAGCTGCGGCTCTATGTCGTCTATGGGGTTGTTGTAGCTCACCACACCCACGATGTCCCACCCGCCTGTGACCGAATCTACGTCCGACAGGGCGTCGCCGAAAGCGGTGTTCAGCATGGACATGACGATAAGCGTGAATATGACCAGCGCGAGCATCGCCAGAGTCAGCCCCGTTCGGAGCCGGGAGTCCAGCGGGTAGGCAATCGCGGTCTTGAGCGCGGGACGGAGTCGCGAGTACCGGCCGAATACCGCTGTCATCGCGTCGGTAATCAGGTCTGCGTTGTACACAATGACCCACACCGGAGCCAGCACCAGGCAGACACCGGACACGAAGAACATCTCAATGTTGCTGCTCAGCTCGGGGACAATCCAGTCCAGCGAATCGAACGGCGTGCCCCAGAACAGCATCAAGGTCAGGCCGACGAACGTGAACGCATTGCGCGACTCGAGATCGGTCACGGTCGCAGTTTCCCTGGACAGGGCGATCTGCCTGATGACCTCAAACACAGCCACGGCGCCGGCGACGACGATAGTGAGGACCTGGCCCTTGGCGATACCCACGCTGAGCCAGAACGCGGCGATTAGCAGCACCAGCGCGCCGGTTAGGAGGGTCTGCTTGCGTGGACTCCAGCTTGGCCTGTCGTACAGCCACCTGAGCATCAGGCCGATACCGATAAACGCTATCGTAACGCCTATTGAGAACGGCGCCTGCTGCTTCGACGTCAGGCCGACCACGGCAAGCGCCACGCCGAGTATGAACGTCAGCCAGCCCTTGGATATCGCACTAGTCGAGATGCGGGCGAGCGACCATAGGATGAGCGCTGCCCACACCGGAGGCAGTATCTTGAAGATGCCGAACAGCAGATTTCCCAGCAGCGACTTGGTCCGTCGCTGTCTCAGAGCCGTCCATGCGCGTCCGAAGCTGATGAAGGGCGAGGCGATAGCCTGAAGGAGCGTCCGAAGTCGGGACTCCTCTGCGGCTGACTCCAGCATGTCTGGGAGGTCTCGGATCGCGGCTACGATGTTCAGTCTGCTGGCCCTGTACGACGAGAAGAAGACCGTAATGAACGTCAGCACCACGCCGAGACAGTAAGAGATCAGGAAACTCTGCCAGCGATAGTTCATCACCAGCTCGAAGCCTTCGCTGTCGCTGGCGAAGATGTTCGCCATGATGCTGACCAGCGCCAGGCCCACGCCTATTCCCAACAGCGCGCCAACAAGCGCCGAGATCAGGTCATATGCCAGGCCTTCGTAGATGAACGACTGCACCAGGTGACGGCGTCTCATACCCACGGCACGCGCGATGCCCATTTCAGGCTTTCGCTCCGCCGCCAGCATGACGAAGATCAGGAAGATCAGCATGACGCCGGCCATCATTGAGAACAGGCCCATAATGATGAAGATCGACAGGATCCCACTGGCTATCGTGCTGGCAAAGTCCAGCAGATCCGCCTTGATGTCCTGGACAGAGAGGACCTTCAGATCGGCAAGCAGGCCGAAAGCTGCGAAGACCTGTGTCGGGTCGTCTGTCGCCTCTTCGAGCGCGATCAACGCCTGAGCTGACAGAGCGTCGTCGCCCAGATGTGAGACCAGCCTGGAGTCGAGCTCCTCGGCCTCTAACAGGTCGGCGAACTCGATCATGTCCTCCTTCGTACCGTCGGGCAAATCTTCGGCGTTGGTGCGTATCTTGGTGGTCACCTGTGGCTTGTTCAGCAGATCCTTGAGTTGGAGCGCGACATCCTGGTCTGTCAAGAGTGATCTCAGATGCTCGGTCACCTCGTCACTTAGGGCTGCTCCGGAACCCGCGTCGCCCCTGTTGGAGATGGCCACCGAGTTGACTTCGCCGGGGTGGTCGAAGAAGGTCTGCGCCTGCGGGATCGAGATAAGGGCGGTGGGGTCTTCGCCCGCGGTTCCGCCGTTGGCGGCGACCCCTATGACACGAAGCTCGACAGGTCCGCTTTCGAGGTACATGAGGAGGGAGTCGCCGACTGAAGCGTCAAGCTCCTCTTGCGCAGCCTCGTTGATGTAGGCGCTGTCGCCAGACAGCGCGGAGCTTTCGAGCGGCGCCCCATCCAGAGACATTAGCTGGCCGAACACGCCGCGGTCCGCCAGTTCGATACCCACTATGTTCATCCGGCCAACGTTCTGCTGACTGGTCAGGTTGGCGATCGGGGCGCGCTCTGAAATGAACGGCGCTATGCCGTCAATCTTGTCGTAGCCTTCGAGATCGCGTCGCAGGTCGTCAACCTTCTGCATCGAGAAGTACGGACTGCTGCCGGTGAGGCTGTCGAATCCGCCCAGGCCCGACGCCAGGCTCGCGGTGAGAATCTCGTCTATCTCACCCAGGCCCTTCGTGGCGGCGAGCTTGATCGAGTGGTTCATCGTGTCGCCGGTGCCCAGCGCCGAGGAGATGATGAGCGTGCTGAGCATGAGGCCGACGACAATAAGAGCAGTCTGCGCGGG
Organism: Dehalococcoidia bacterium; assembly: GCA_034428835.1. Classification (GTDB taxonomy): domain Bacteria; phylum Chloroflexota; class Dehalococcoidia; order Lucifugimonadales; family UBA1123; genus VXRN01. Next base: position 39,499 of record DAOUHG010000099.1, on the reverse strand, counting down.
CCGCCTGGGAATGTTCCTGAGCCCGATTTTGAGAACGATGCGATTGAGAAGCGCCAGCACGCCGATGCCGCCGACAATTAGCAGAAATCCAATAACGACACCGATCATGATTCGATCGGTGTCCACGCCGAAGATCTCTTCCATTCACCAGTCCTTCAAGGCTATTCAATGCGGCACGGGCACATGCTGAGCCCACGTCCTCCAATAAGTATAGGTGAGGAACCAGCCTCGGGGTGTTGGTTTTGGACAGGGTAGGGCAGGAGAACCGACGCTCAGCCGACCTGCCAGTAGCGCCTTCCGTCGGCGCTGCCTACTGTCATGTGCAGGTCTGTCATGGGTCGCCTCTCGCAGCGCTCTCGTTAGCTGTTGATCAAGTTGACGACGATGGATGCGGTCACGGCCCCGACAACCGCGATGATCCCGCCGATCATGACGTTCGTGACTCGATCGAACCTCGCGTTGACCTCGGTTCGGAGACCGTGTATCTCGCCACGCAGCTCCTGACTATTCTCGCGCATCTCGGTGCGGAGACCCCTGATCTCTTCTCTGAGTTCCCCGAACTGGATGTCGGTATTCTGGCGTTGTTCTGAGAGGCGCTTGTCGATCTGGTCGTATACGCCTTCCAGTCGGCTGACACGGTCCTCGGTCGTTTCGGTGGTCACCGGTGGTCTCCTCCGGCAGGTGGACCTTGAACTTTACATGACGATATTCGTCTGAATTGTGTAGGCATAGACACTATATGTCAAGAAGTGGATCCGCAACAGGCACGATTACGGGCTTGAAATCGAAATACGCCGAGCACACTTGAACGGCGTTATCAGGCTAACGGCCGTCGGTCACCAGGCCGTTTCTCGCATCACGTTCCCGCAGCTTGGGGTCGCGCTCTACCGGGTCGCCGGCTCCTGCGCCACTTGGAAACTCGAGCACCAGCCTGTCATCGGGATCGTGCAGCGTGACATAGCCCGACGTCATCGACGCCGGATCGTCGCTCACCGTTTCGCCGTTGACGATCACGTTGGTCTTGGTGCCGGCCTTGCCTCCGAAGATGCCTTGAGGGGCGAACGACAGCCTGTTCGGGTGGAAGTAGACGTTGAGCGGACTCTCGTACGAGGGCAGCTTGCCGACTGTGACGCGCTGTCCGGGCGCGCCCCGGTATTTGCCGTCCCCGGCGGAGTCTGGCATCAGCTCCTTGCTCACAATCAGGGCCGGACTGCTTACCTCGAACACCTCAACCGGGACGTTGGACGCGCTCGACGGGAACATGTTGAGCCCCATGCCGTCGCTCCTGCTGGTCGCACCCCTGCCTCCGCCGCAGAACAGGTGGGCGTTGAAGACTCGCCCATCGGCCTCCGCGCCGTATGTTCGTATCGAAGACATCAGCCCGTTGCCGGACTGGATCTGTTCGGGGATCGCCCTGGCGAGCGCTCCGAAAATGCAGCCGTGAATGTACCAGCCGGTGTTGGTGCGCGATCCAACCGACACAGGGAACGTGCAATTGATGATGGTGCCCTCGGGCGCGGTAACGGATATCGGCTCGAAGCAGCCCTCGTTCACTGGGACGTCGGGCGTGAGCAGGCAGGCCAGCGGGTAGTAGGTGTGTCCCTGGCTGTAGATCATGGTGCAGTTGAGGCCGCCGCGGTCTATCTGGGGCGCGGAGCCGTCGAAGTCCACCAGTATCTCGTCGCCTTGAATCTCTATGCGCACCTTGATGAGCAGCGGGTCGCCCATGCCGTCTGTGTAAACCTCGTTGGTATACTCGCCGTCGGGAAGCTCAGATATGGCCCTACGCATGGCAGTCTCGGAGCGCCCTCGAATAGCCTCTGACAGCGCGGTCAGGTCTTCGAGCATGTACTCGTCCAGGAAGTCGACGATGCGCCTTGCTCCGACCTGGTTCGCGGCTACCTGCGCCTCTATGTCGGTCAGCACCATGTCAGGCCCGCGCACGTTCCACCTGAACATGTCGAAAGCCAGCTCGTTCGGCTCGCCCCTGTCATGCAGTTTGCACAGCGGGAAGAAGATGCCCTCTTCGTACGAGTCGGTGACTGCCTTGGCGTCTAGTGAGCCGCCGATGTCGGATGTGTTGGCGATGTTGCCCACGAAACCCACGAACCTGCCCTGGTGGAACACCGGGGAGACGATGGCGATGTCCGGCAGGTGGCCGGCGCACATCCACGGGTCGTTGGTCATGTAGACGTCGTCAGGGTGCATCGACTCCACGGGATACTTCTTGAGTATCTCCTTGGTGACGTTGGGCATGGTCATGTTGAATACAGGCATGGAGCGATAGGCGTGCGCGATCGAGCGGCCCTCAGCGTCGAGTACCTCACAGCCGAAATCGTTTGCGGACGCGATGATCGTCGAGACAGCGGTGCGCAGGATGGTGGACCACATCTCCTCGGCGACGTTGAGCATTCTGCTCCACATGATCTCAAGGGATACTGGGTCAAAGCGTTCGTCAGACATTTAGTCCTCCAGCGTTATGACGAGGTTCAGCCACTTATCGATGGACACGCTCTCGTCCGGCCGGACGATCGTGGTGGCCTCGGCCTCCTCGATGATCGCAGGGCCTGGGAATTCAGCACCTGCCCTCAGGCTGTAGCGGTCGTACACTGGGCAGTCGAGATACCCGTTGACACTTGGGAAGTACGCCTGGCGCGTCCCCTTGACGGCGTGCCTGTGCCCGGTGGAGTCACCTGACAACTCCTCCTCCCGTATCTCGAGATCGGGCTGCGGGCCGCTGACCAATAGTCGCCAGTTCTGGACTTCGATGGGCAGGCTCAGGTTCCGGCGCGCGTAGAGCTGCTGGTAGATGGAGTGGAAGTCGGACTCGATCCGGTCGATGTCGTCGTCAGACAGTGTGTCGCCGGGCACGGGGACGTCGATCTCGTGTATCTGCCCGACGAGCCGCATGTCCGCGGTTCGGGTCAGCCGAACTTCGTCGCCTGGCACTCCGGCGTTCGCGAGCATGTCCCTGCCCCACGACTCCATTTCGTCGTATGTGCGGTTGACTTCGTCCCAGTCGGTTCTGTCCAACAGTCCGGGCGCAGATCGAACGCTCTCGAACGAGAGAGGGGCCGCCAGGCAGCCCAGCGCGGACGTTACACCCGCGCCGAATGGTACGACCACACGGGTTGCACCGAGTATTCTGGCAACCTCGCAGGCGTGGGCAGGCCCAGCGCCGCCGAAAGCGACGATGGCGTACCTGCGCGGGTCCTTATTCCGACCGATGATGTGGATGCGTGCAGCGGCGGCCATGCTCTCGGTCACCACGCTGTACACGCCCCAAGCCGCTTCGACATCGGTCATGCTCATACGCGAGCCGAGGCTGGACATCGCGTCCCGTGCGGCGTCGGCATCCAGGGTCATCCTGCCGCCGAGGAAATAGTCGGGGTTCAGGTAGCCAAGGACCAGGTTGGCGTCCGTTACGGTAGGCTCTGTTCCGCCCAGTCCGTAGCAGGCGGGACCCGGACTCGCGCCCGCGCTCTGCGGGCCGACACGAAGCAGGCCCAGCCCGTCGAGCCACGCGATGCTGCCGCCTCCTGAGCCTATCTCGATCAGGTCCAGAACGGGTATGACGACCGGCAGGCCGCTACCTATCTTGAAACGGTGGACACGCGCTACCTCGATACTGTTCGTCTGGCTTGGCTTGCCAGCTTCGATGACGCAGGTCTTGGCAGTTGTGCCGCCCATGTCGAGCGAGATCAGGTCCGGCTCGCCGAGCAGGTCGCTGTAGAATCCGGCGGCGAGCGCACCGGCTGCGGGCCCCGACTCCAGCATACGGACGGGTCTTTCACAGGAGGCGTCGGCGTCCATTACCCCGCCTGCCGAGTGCATTACCAGCAGACGTCCCTTGTATCCCTCCTTGGCGAGGTCGCGCTCGACTCCCCGAATGTAGCGGGTGACCGATGGCTTGATGTACCCGTCGGCGACGGTCGTCGAGGTCCGTTCGTATTCGTTGATGACCGGAGCGACCTCGGATGAGAGTGACATGCTCAGGTCCGGGTGGCGCTTCTCGATCTGCTCTCTGAGAGCGTGCTCGTTTACCGGGTTGTTGTAGGAGTGCAGCAGCGACACCGCGACCGCTTCAATGCCCTGCTCGACCAGATCGTCCAGCACCCTGGCGGACGCTTCGAGATCCAGTTCCTGGAGAACGCGGCCGTCGCGGTCGACACGTTCGGGCACCTCGGCCCTGAGGCTCCTGGGAACGATCGGCTCCGGGAAGCGGGCGTGGAGATCGTGCATGTCGTAGATCTGCTCGCGTCCCATCTCGAGCACGTCGCGGAAGCCCTGTGTCGTTAGCAGGGCTGTCTTTGCGCCCTTGCGTTCGATGATCGCGTTTGTGGCCAGCGTGGTGCTGTGGACTACGAGCCGAAGTGACTCTGGCGCGGTCCCGGCATCGGCGAGAATCTCCCGCACGCCTGCAATTAGAGCCCTGGCTGGATCGTCAGGGTCGGTGAGAACTTTGTGAACGCTTATCTCGCCGGTCTCGACGTTGTGAAGGGTGAAGTCCGTAAACGTCCCACCGATGTCTATGCTGAGCGAGTGTGTGAGACCAGTCATGACCGACGTTCGGCGTAAACGCGATTGGCGCGGTCGATGGCGGCCACTCGGCCACTGACGAGGCCCTCCTGGCGCTTACGGGCCCACTGGTTGGAGCCTTCCGTGCCGGCGAGAGACCCCTGGAACTGTGGCATCACGTATCGGGCGAGCAATTCGTAGCTGTTGAGGATTCTGTCCCTCGGCGCCCAGTCGATGGTCTGCACCAGCAGGCCGCCGAATCCGCCGCTCTGCTCCTCGAGTCGCTTGATGCCCGCGATGCAGTCGTCGGGCGTGCCGATGATCCACGAGCCGGTCTCGGCCATGTGGTCGATGACCTGCTCCAGCGGCCCGTCGAACGCCGCCTTGCGACCGTTGGTCTCCTCGGTGTACTCGCGCAGGAACCGACCGGCCCCAAGTCTCGCCTCGTCAAATGCCTGTTGGCGGTCTTCGGCGAGATGTATGGGGATGGTCAGCCGCCAGTCAAAGCGGTCGACCTTCTGGCCGTGCTCTGCCGCCGACTCTTCGGCGATGTCCCACAGCCCTCTAAGGTTGGACTGGCCGGACGACGGGTCTCTCGGAACTGTGATGGTCAAAACCGACGCGCCGTACTTGCCCGCGAGCATGACGCCTGCGGGCGACTGTACCGACGCGACCGCGATTGGCATGTGCGGCTTCTGGAACGGCCTGATCTGAAGCATCGCCTCGTTCAGCTCGAACCAGTCGCTCTTGTAGGTGATCGGGTCTGTTTCGGTGAACAGCCGTAGGATGATGCCGAGCGCCTCGTCCATCTTCTCGCGCTGGGTCGTCGGGTCTATGCCCATCATGTAGGCGTCGCCGGGCAGCGCGCCGGGACCGACTCCGAACATAACGCGTCCGTGCGTCATGTGGTCGAGTTGCGTCATACGGTTGGCGACCATCAGCGGATGATGGTATGGGAGGCTGACGACGCCGGTGCCGAGCTTGATGTGCCGCGTGCGGTCGGCAGCGACGGCCATGAATATCTCAGGCGACGATATGATCTCCCAGCCCGCGCTGTGGTGCTCGCCGATCCAGGCCTCGTCGTAGCCCAGATAGTCGAGCCACTGGATGAGCTCCATGTCGCGGTCCATGGCCAGCGTCGGGTTCTCGCCGACACGGTGGAACGGTCCGAGGAAGATTCCGAATTTCATTCTTTCCGGCAGTGCCATTTCTCTTTCCCTCCGTCCAGCATACTGTAGTAGGGGCGGTTCGCGAATCGCCCCTACCTCTCAACCCGATACACGCGAGCCGCCGTGTCGTGGAACATGTCGGCGCGCTCTGACTCGCTGTAGCCCTTGGACAGGCGCTTGAAGGCGTTGTACATGACGTTGTACGAGTACGAGACCTTGTCCACCGGGAAGTTGCTCTCGAACATGCTGCGGTCGGGCCCGAACTGCTCGATGCAGTAGTTCATCAACGGCGCCATCGACTCTGCCAGCTCCTCGGAGCCGATTGGCTGATCGCGCTCGTGCCAGTCGAAGCCGGTACGTGGCATTCCGATGCCGCCGAGCTTGACGGTGACGTTCGTGCACTCTGCGACGGCGGCGATTCCGCTGCGCCAGGTGGCGAGCACCTCGTCGTCGTTGTTGCCGTACGGCCCGACCCTGAGCAGACCTCCGATGTGGTTCAGGATGATCTGGAGATCGGGTACCGCCTTGGCGAAGTCCGCAAGCTCCGGGAGCTGCGGGAAGTACATCCAGCCCTCCAGCGACAGGCCCATCCGCGACAGAACCTGCGCACCGGCGCGGAAGTCGTCGCTGGCGAGCTGTCCCTGCATCCTGTACGCGGACGTGACCTCGATGTCCGGGTGTGGGTCCCACGTGACCGAGTGGCGGATGCCGCGGAACCTGTTGGGGCTGGCGGCCTGTAGCGCTTCGAGCACAGGCTCGACGGCGTCGCCCAGGTTCAGGTTCGCGTGACCGACTATCGAGGCAGCCGCGCGGGTTGGGCCGTACAGCCCACTCTCGCTCGCTGCGGCGAGGCCCTGTACGAACTCGACCTCTCCGACGGGCTTCATCTCGTCCGGCCCGCTCGACCTGTACATCGCCCGCGCCTCGACGAACACGGTGGAGCGGACGTTGTGACCGCTGTTCACGTCGTCGGCAAGCTCGTGCAGAAGGTATCGCTGGTAGGGAATGCGCTCAGTGCGCATGTCCCAGAAGTGGTGGTGAGGGTCGCAGATGGGAAGATCGGGTTCGAGAGTCTCTTCCTCGGTCAGTGCGAGCCAGTCGTTGCCTCCGAATGGCATGGTGAGTCCTCCATCGTATTGTGTAGCGGCCCAATAATAGCACAGCGACTTCCGGGTGGTTCCCTGAACTCGAAGCGAAGATTACGGCCATGGAAAAGGAGCTGGAGACCTTGAATGAATGTCTCAGATCCAACCTGTCAACGGCGCGAGGCTGGTGAGCGAGGGGCTGGGGACTGACGGTGAGGACTTCGTAAGCAGCCCAACCTGCTGATTGTCAGTTCGCGTCCAGAAATACCGAGACTTGTAGCTCGTTGGCCAATTCCCTGGATCTGCCGGACACTTGATACCCGAATACCAAGGGTATGGCGTCCTGTTCATAGATCTTCTTGAGGACGTCAGCCGAATTCTTTGCTCTGGTGATGTCGTCGTCACGGATCGAACCGGAAGCTTCGACCGTAAACCAGAGGGTCGACCTGTCCGACTTGCGTTGCGAACGTACAATCAGGTCGGTGACTCTCAGGCGTGTTTCATCATCGTCGGTAATCTTACCTTCGTCCGTCGCTTCTTCGAGTGTCTTCTCGAACTCCTCGACCCTGGTATTGGTGGGCAGGAAGCCGTCCGACCAAACGAGGTAGACCCGACGCACGTCGAACTCCCTGGCTATCAGGGGTGGAATCTTGTTGGTCAGTTTTGACTCGAGCACATCGCCGCGCAGTTCAGCCGTGGTGTTGCCAAGATGCTCGACGGTCACCGCGAGACCTCTGACGGTTGTCTGTAGGTCCCTTACAGTTTCCTGCAACTCCCCGACGGTTGTCGCAAGGCCCTCGACGGTTGCCGCAAGGGCTTGCAGTCGCGCGGGCACTTCCAGCAACTCTTCAGTAAGCAGCTCTCGTCTTACTGTCGCGCGGAACTCGGGATTCTCACGTATGGCGCGAATCAGGTCGTCTGATGTGTTGATGGATACCATGTCTGTGTCTCTTTTCTATTGTAGACCATCCTGCTAAGTAGAAAAGAGCGATCGGTCAGGACTCCCGTCATTGAGCGCTGCACGCCGCCGATGCTACCTTGTGAGGGTCGCCTGATTCGGATGGGCGAGCACTTATCAATCCGACACCGAGGAGACAGACGTGGATTTGAACTTTCTGAGCAATGAGGAGATCGTCCAGCGGGCGCGGGTCAACCTGCACCAGGGCGCGTGGGACTACCTGGTGGGCGCATCCGAATCCGAGACAACCATGCGGCGCAACCGGCTGGCTTTCGACCAGGTCGCGTTCCGCCCGCGCGTGCTGAATGACGTCTCTAGCGTGGACCCGTCTACGACGTTCCTGGGGAAGAAGCTGCGAATCCCGGTGCTGCTCGCCCCGATAGGGTCGCTCCAGGTCTTCAACCCCGAGGGCGGCGCAGCTTCCACCAGGGCGGCTGCTCAGTTCGGAGTCATGCACGTGGTCAGCTCGGTCACAGAGCCTGGACTGGAGGAGATCGCCGCTGCTGCCGATCATCCCAAGGTCTTCCAGCTTTACCTCCACGGAGACTGGGCCTGGATAGAGGAGCGGGTCGCCGCCATCAAGGAGGCGGGATTCATCGGGCTGTGCATCACGGTGGACACAGCCCACTACAGCCGCAGAGAGAGGCCGATGCTGACGCGGTGGCTTACGCCGACTCGCCGCGCGCCGCGTAACCCGTCCCACGCGGCGTCCGTCACCTGGGACACAGTGGACAGGATCAAGGAGCTTGCCGGACTCCCGTTCATGCTCAAGGGCATCGCCACCGCCGAGGATGCCAAGATCGCCATCGAGCACGGAGTGGATGTGGTCTGGGTATCGAACCACGGAGGTCGACAGCTCGACCACGGGCAGGGAACGCTTGAGATGCTCCCTGAGATAGTCGAAGCCGTCGACGGCAAGGCCACGATTGTCCTGGACGGCGGTATACAGCGGGGCACTGACATCCTCAAGGCCGTCGCGCTCGGAGCTGACGCTGTCGCAATCGGAAAGCTACAGGGCTGGGGGATAGCCGCCGCGGGAGCCGAGGGCGTGGTCAGAGTGCTCGAGATACTCGAAGATGAGATCATAGTGGCGATGGCGCTTATGGGAGTGACCTCGGTGGACCAGCTCAACCCCGATTTCGTCTGCAAGGCCGACCCGGTGGTGCTACCTCACGAGATGAGCGCGTGGACCAACATGCCCGGCAATCGCATACAGTAGTCTCAGTCACCCATGACGCAATCGGCGCGGCTTCGAAGAGACATCAGGAGGACGATTTATGCCATACCTCATTAACCACGTTAACATACGCTCCGCCGACCCACCGGCGTCGGCGGCCTGGTACACGGAGCACTTCGGAGCTGAGAAGGTCTCTGAGCGGGAGGTCATGCCCGGCACGGATACGATCAGCATGGACATGGGCTTCGCCCGTCCTTCTGAATATCTCGTCGCAGGTGGCGGGGTCTTCCGACGAGCGCGCGACGGCGGAGCTGAACCGGCTGGGCCTCGAACACTTCGGGTTCGATGTCGAGGACATCGAGTCGGACATCGCCCGGCTTTCGGCGGCGGGAGTCCGAGTCGTCCTCCCCATAACCGAGGTGCCGGGAGGCGCGAAGCTCGCCTACATCGAGGGCCCTGACGACGTGCTCATCGAGCTGGTGCAACCGCCCGGCTGAAGCGATTGAAAGTGATCGTGACACGGCCTCCGTCGGGGGCCGATATCCAACCCGTGCCCGGGCACTTACGGCCACCTCATGCTCGATTGTCCGCTAACTGGATGGGAAGTTAGCGGTTTAGTCTTTGAGGCATTGATACTGTCCCGAGATCTGTAGAAAGGTCATGTTTGGCAAATCCTGGCGTTAGGGTGTGGCCACGACCTCCAGCGAATCTCGTGCCAGCATCTCCTTTGCAATGGATAAAGCTCTATCCACGTTGCAGCCCATATACTCGGTCAACAGCTTGGAGGCTCTTTCCCTCTGCCCAGAGTCGATGAGCTCTTGGCACTCAGCCGCAATCTGATAAGCGCTCTCCAGCAACTCCTCCTGCAGCCCAGCCCACGTGGAACGAATGTCGTCGACCAACCGGCTGTCGAATTGATCCCCATGACGCACTCTGCGTTCTAGGTCTCGGAACAGCCACCATGGGCTCTCATCGCCAGGCTGTGCAGCGCCGACCGCCAGCACTTGAGGCACCTGACCCTCAATAAACATCGGTAGAAACACGCCGAGGCAAGGGGAGTAAAGACTACTCCAGAACACAGGCAGTCTGGAACCGTCGGAGCAAAGGTCGGCCACGAGGCTTGCGGCGGTGTTGCCCCGTCTTTCCCCGCGATAGTGGACGCAGATAGAAATGGATGTGGGCATCTCCTTGCAGAAAGGCTCCTTGGGGTCTTCGCCGTCCGAGTGGTCCCGCAGCAGAGCAGTCATGGTCCGAACATCGATTTCTCCGGTGTGTGAATTCAGCACTCCGCACGAGCGGGCGCTACGTTGCAGACCACGTCCCGAGGCCCGCGCAGGAAAGTCACAATATGCCTCGGCAAAGTTAAATCGAGCACCCCCAGCGTACCAGCCATTCTCTTTGGCGTGGCTCTCTGCTAGGGGAGACAACCTGTCCCAGTCTGTTCCAATCGAATGGATGTTGCTGATACTCAGCGCAGATTCGACTCTCTTCACTGCCCATTCATGACCCGCAGTCTCAATAACATATGCCTCGTGAGGGTCCGCCACGATATACCCATTGTCGTAGGTACGGACCCCGTCCCCGTTCCTGAATTGCCCCTGCCCGAACTTGCTGATAAGTGAGACCATGACCTCCACCGCCTCGCTGGCCGACCTCCCCCGTTCAAGTCCCAGACGCACCAGTTCCATACCCACAAGCTTCGGCTCCTGAAACTCTGGGAACTTCGAGCCCAGCCCCTCGTTGCCAATTACAACCTGATGTTCATTGAACCCGTGCTCATACCCCCAGCACCAATAGGGGCGGGAGCCAACGTGCTCATAAGTAGTGGTCACCTGGGGAAGCTCGACGAATTGGCATCTGACTGTGGCATCAGGGGCATGCTGGGCACGACTTCGGTGGACCAGTGGTTGGCACTCCTCTTCTGGCCTATCGCTGTTCTTTGCAAAGAGAGTCTGGCCATGCCTGGTGGAGTTCGGCAAAGCCACCATGGTGTCACAACTAAGTAGCATCTCGTATCCTCCTTATGCCCGCTGGTCTGTTCCTCTCATCGCGCCTTGGGTCACCGAGAGGTCTCTCCGAGGCCCCGTCTTGCCAGCTTGGGATCGAGAGCGTCCCTGAGGCCATCGCCTACAAGGTTTATGGCAAGCACCGTGAGTGCCAGGGCCACGCCCGGAAAGAATGTAACCCAAAAGGCGGTCTGAATATAAGTTCGTCCCTCGGCTATGATGTTGCCCCAACTGGGGATAAATGGTGGCGTACCTGCGCCCAGAAAGCTCAGGTTTGCCTCGGCGACTATTGCAAGTGCGAAAATGAAAGTGGCCTGTACCATTGCTGGTGCAATGGTATTGGGTGCTATGTGAAGAAATATGATACGCCGGGCCGGAGCTCCTATTGCTCTGGCCGCCTCCACAAATACTTGGTTTCGCAGACTCAAGACCGAGCCCCGGACAACGCGGACCATCCGCGGTGTCTCGACTACGCACAAGGCTATGATCACGTTCTGAATACTTGAACCCAGAGTCGCTATAAGGGCCAGAGCGAGCAATATTGACGGAAAGGCCATCAGCCCATCCATAAACCGCATTACCGGGTTGTCCAGTTTGTTGTAGTACCCTGCCAACAGCCCAATCGTCAGGCCTACGACGTTAGCGATAAGTGCCACCGCGAAACCTACCAGAAGCGATATCCGAGTGCCCGTTATGGTGCGGTCAAACACATCCCTGCCCGCATGGTCTGTTCCAAACCAGTGTTCTCTGGAAGGGCTTTCAAACAGAATATCAGTGTTGACTCGCGTAGGGTCCGAGCGAACGAGAATTGGCGAGAATATAGCGAAATAGGAGAAAACCACAAGGATGACAAATCCCAGCAACATATTTGGGTTTGCCCGAAGCATGCGAACGGGGCCCCGCGAGTGAGCCCGTACCCATCCCACTAAGGACCGAGGAGATTCTTTGACGTTGATGCGCTGTTTTGACATAGCGATCAGTAACGTATTCGAGGATCGAGATAAGCGTATAGGATATCAACTGCCAGATTGATGAATACATAGGCAACGGCCACGATCATCAACATCGCCTGGACGATGGGGTAGTCTCGACGTACTACTGCGTCCACAACCATGCGGCCCAGACCCGGGATAGTAAAGACCGTCTCTGTTACAACGAAGCCACTCGCCAGCGCTGCAAAGAGCAGACCTATTATTGTCACGATAGGGATGGCTGCAGCCTTGAATGCGTGGCGAACGTGCACGGTTAGCTCAGACAGGCCCTTGGCTCGAGCAGTCCGGATATAGTCCTCTCTCAGTACTTCAAGCATGGCAGACCGAGTCATTCTGGCTACAAGGGCAGCCGAGGGGATGGCCACGGCAAGGGCAGGAAGCGTCATGGCACGCAAGAATGGCAGAATCCCGTTCGAAATAGGGGTATATCCTATTACCGGAAAGAGCTTCAAGTTTACGGCGAGGCCCCAGATCATTATGAAACCCAGCCAGAAAACCGGGATAGAGAATCCCAAGACCACGAAAATCATGACTATCCGGTCTATCGCCCGGCCTGCCCACCAGGCTGCAAGGATACCCAGGGGTATGCCGATTACCAAGGTTAGAGTCAGCCCCATGATGGCCAGAGTGACGGTGGGCTGTACCCGCGGAGCCATGAGGCCGGTTATTGGACGATTGGAGAAAATCGAGGTCCCTAGGTCCCCTCTAGCGAGACGCCCCACCCACAGCCCGAACTGGACGATGAGCGGCTTATCCAAACCTAGGGCCTTGCGAATTTTTTCCACATCCTCCGGGGTAGCTTCCTCTCCCGCGATGATGGTTGCGGGATCCCCCGGTGCTATGTGCAGCAGGGAGAATGTCAGGACGCCTACCATGAAGATAACAGGTAGGCTCGCCAGGAGCCGCCTTAGTAGATAATGACCCATGTTGTCAGATTCTCGTCAGGCACTTCGCCGCCAAAGCGAGCCTGAGCGCACCAAAACTGAGGGCTCTATGGCGACCAACCCACGCTAGCGCGACGCCTTCGCCAGGACTCGGCGAAGACATCGCGCTACCATACACTGCTTGCGGATTCAGCCAAGAGAACCCCGCTACTCCTCCAACCACACGTCGAACACGAGGAAGTAGTGGGCGGGCTTGAATCCTTCGACATTCTTGCCGGCTGCGAACAGCCTTGCGACTTCCCCTATTAAGACATAGGGGACATCCTCAAATGCCTGGGCCTGAAGCTCGCCAATTAACGCGACCTGGTCTGCGGCGGTCTTTGCTCGTGTAAATTCAGCGAGCAACTCGGCCATTTTGCCAGACTCGTCCTGATAGCGATTGAACCAGCCATTCTTTGTAAGCGTCGACTTGGTTAGCGGGGTAACGGTAGTGCCCGATCCTGTGTGGAAGGCTTCCCAGAGCTCCGGGTCTGCCCGCCGCGTGGTCAGCGTGGCCCAGTCCATAGCCTGGAAGTCAACCACGAAGCCGACATCCTCCAGCACCTCGCGAGTTACCAGCGAGAGCTGGGGGAACCAGGGCATGTCCTGCGCCGCCATGAGACGAACCGTTGTGCCTTCAAAGCCCGCCTCTTTGACCAGTTGCCGGGCCTGGTCAAGATCTTGGGCGTTGTAGTTTTCTGTCCCAACAGTGTTCTCCCACCGAGTGCCGCACGTGTAGTAAGTGGGGCACAATCTCCACAGCGCGTCATTCCCACCGACAGAAAGCTTCAGGGCTGATTCCATTGGGTACGCCAACTGAAGGGCGCGGCGCACGTTCTTGTTGTCGAAGGGTGGCTTTAAGTGGTTGAGGTACACGCCCATTTGCTCCCCGGGCATTACTACAACTGGATCAACCGTTTCGCTGCTGAAAACCCGGTCGGCGAGGGTCGGGGAGAAAAAGTCCAGAAGGTCCACCTCCCCCACTTCCAAAGCCGCGAGGCGAGCGGCTTGATCAGGGATCTCGATCCACTCCACTCGGTCCACAAAGGCTACGTGCCGACCTGCCAGACCGGAGGTCTGGAGTGCGCTTGGGTTATAATCGTCGTAGCGAACCATCGTCCACCGGTCCCCCGGGGACCAACTTTCAAACTTGAATGGCCCGGTTCCGACCGGTTCTGGCGCAGACTCCGTTTGGGGGAGTGAGTATGCGCTTTCGGGCACTGCGATCGGCGGGAAGGACTGCTCCGTCATCAAGCTGTCAAGCACCAGAGCGGTAGGTTCACTAACCTGAATCTGAAGGGTGCGATCGTCTAACGCGGAGATGACGCCCCCGAATTCGGTCGCCACCAGCTTCCACAGGGTAGCCACGTCCTTCACCTTATTGAAGGACCCGACTAGGTCACCAGCCTTCAGAGTCTCCCCAGAGTGGAACTCCAGACCATCCCGCAGCTTGATGGTCGTCGTCAAGAGATCAGGGCTCGATTGCCACGACTCGGCCAATTGCGGTTGAAGTGCGAGGTTGTCGTCCAGGGTGAAGAGTCCCTCCTGGAGATGGTGACGGACGTTAGCGGTGACTGTGACGGTGGTCCACTGTGCATCCAGAGACTTCAGACTTCCATGGGGTACCGCTCTTAGCGTGCCGCCCATCCTCGCCATCTCGACGTCCATGGGGGGTGCAGGTGCGGGTGCAGGGACCATAATAGGCTCAGGGGTCGGGATGGCAGCGACGGCAGCCGAGACAATGGCCTTAACCTCGGCGCTGCTTAGCGGCGTCGGTCCTCCGGAGACCACATCCTCAACGGCCTTTGCCACCGATCTATCGATGTCAGCCGTGGTGACGGCCCCGGCTGTGGCCGCTTCCACCGCTGCCTCGACCATCGACGCAATCTCCTCGGCACTCGTCCCCTCGGGCACACTTCCCGCGACTGCTTCTGAGACCAGTGCCCGGAGCTCGTCGGCGCTAGGACCGGCAGGTGCTGGCGCAGGGGCAGGCTGAGCCGCAGCCGCAATTGCCTGCTTCAGAGCAGCGTCTAGCTCCTCTTTTGTGATGGTATCCTTTGTCACTTCCTCCGTCGCGCTGCCGCATGAAACGACCACAAGTCCGATAATAAGCAAACCTGCCAATAGCAATAGCCGTTGGACCTTCAAGGGATATCTCCTCCCTACCTTTCAAATGCGGTGCCTTGGCCTCGTAGGAGCCAAGTTGGGCGCAAATCCATCAACGGCACTGTATACGTGGTTCTCACGTGTGTCAATGACCCGAAATTGCCCAAAGTTTTTCCAGATTTGTAAGCACCACCAGTGATTGGATTACCTGAAAAACACATGGATGGGCCAGACTGACGGCGGAACTCAGCGTACATCGATAGATCGGCAGCGAACAGAGAGGAATGGGCATGGATCGAAGATCGGGCATCCCCCGGTTGAAGCGATCACTTTCCGGGCGTGTGGACGCCGACTGAACGTAAAGTCCTGCGTTCTGGTCTGACAGCCTTCGACCTAGGCTGACTCAGGACTCTCTCTGGCGGAATGCGCCCCGTATGGTGTCGTTCGGGAAAAGGCTTGGGACATCACCGGTGGCAGAGTAAGTGTACAGGGCTGCCTTGTAGATTCCGTCCATCGTCGCGAACACCAGTGCGACGCCTGCGACTAGCACGACGCCGATGATGATCGTGATGGCGATGCCGACGCCTCCCAGGGGCGAAAGGGCCAGGAACAGCAGCACGATGATACCGGCGGCGGCGAAGTAGGCTAGGAACGCCGCGATGCCCAGACCGAAGTTGCCCACGCCACCGGCAGGAACCCGGACAACTCAGTCGTGGCCGTTACTCGCGGACTGCTCTCGTGACTCAACGACCGCGAAGTCGAGGCCGTCCTCGGTCATGAGCTGGCTCACGTGAAGAACCGCGAGTACGCGCCGACCGCGGGGGCGCGATCGTGACCGGGCGCGCCGATGCAGCTCGCGTCGGCACTGGCGAAGATCAGCAACGATATGTATCGTATCCCGGACGAGGATCTGCGCGACGTTAGGCACGTCAGCGCGTTCATGTTCGTGCCCGCACTCTCGGGGAACGATATAGCGAGACTGTTCTCCAGTCATCCGCCTACCGAGAAGCGCATTGAGCGGCTCCAGAACATGCAGCGCGAGCTGGAACGCAGTAGGCAATTCCGTCCCTCTCTCTGGATGCGAGAGGGACGGAACGAGGGTGAGACCTCTTGGGCATCTTCAGTGCGATATTCGGACACACCAAGCTCACGACGCCGGACAGAGAGCAGTTCTTCTCGATTATAGGCGCGGCATATAACCTGGAGGCCAGGGCCGAACTACGGCCGACGTACAAGGCGGGCGTAGTGGTCAATCCCGTCGAGTCCACGTACTTTGAAAACCTGGACTCCGAGATGCGCACTTTGCTGGACGTGAGCGGCCGCGCGACCGGCCACGCTTCGAGGTCGGAGACGACGAATTTGGCACCCGATGGGTCGTGCTCGACGACCCGGACTTCGAGGATTTGGTTAGCCTGATCCACACGATCACCGAGACCATTGTCGATCACGGATTCGCGGACCGGCTGCTGGCCGCGGTGTTCGGGTTCGAGTTCCATGGCCGTCCGGCGTACTGGCTGTTCAACTACAAAGCAGGGCGGTTCTACCCGTTCGTACCGACGGCGAACCGCGAGCGCGACTACGCGACTTGAGATGCGAATCGGCGAGATTATGCGAGAGGAAAAGGTCCCGGTCCAGCGAAAGCTGGAGAACTGGTACGCCCTCTGGAGCATACCGTTCTAGTGCTGCGCCAGATCAAGGCGGACAGGAATAATTCCGCCCAACCATCATACCGGCGGAGGCCGGTATCCAGATGAGAGGGGCTTCCCCGTAGCTAGCCCTCTCTCGGCGGCAGCGACAGGCCCTCCGCCGCAATCGTCATTCCCGCGAAAGCGGGAATCCACTTCGGGGTTCGTGTCTCGGAACTACCCCTCTCTCGGCGGCAGCGACAGTCCCTCGATGAACTCCAGGTTAGGCAGCTTGCCAAGCTCGGACGGAGCAAGCCTGAGCTTTGTGGACCTGCTACCCCCGCCCAGGATCACGTAGTCGAGAGACTGAATCTTCGCGTCGACGTAAACGGGCAGATCGGAAGGCAGTCCGAACGGGGTGACGCCCCCGATCATCATGCCCGTGATCTCCATGGTCTCATCCGCTCCGGCGAACGACGCGCGCGACACCTCCATCAGCCCCTTCACGCGCTTGTTGACGTCGAGCATGTCGGTGGCCGCCACTATGCAGGCGCAGTGCTTCTTCTGCCCTCGCTTGGACGCCACGACAATTGTGTTGCCCGAATTCTCCATCGGGAAGCCGTACTTCTCACAGAACGCGGCGGTGTCGGCAAAGTCGGGGTCGATTTCGAAAACCTCGTAATCGACGCCAAGCGACTGTAGCTGAGAGACTACACCGTTTTCGATCTGTTCGGATGACTGCACCTGTGCACTCTCCAGTCTGTTAGTTTCTGGCTGTCGCTATTATAGCCCTATTGTAGCTGCTGTGAGCCTGGACAAATTTGGAACCATCTGCCGCCGAATTACGTCTCTAATATCAACAGGAGCGAATCAGACACTGCTTTGGAGCGACAATATGTTCTCACGACTGTTCTTTCTGGTCATACTGCTGATCGCGCTGGCGTTCGGCGCGGCCTCGTGTGGAGACGACCCCGAGATCCGCGGCCCCCGCAATCCGCTGCCCGCCGAGCCTGCCGCGACCGCGCAGACGATTAGAGTCGTCACCCCGCGGTCGCAGGCCCTGCCGCAGCAGCCGGCCGCTCCTGTCCCTGCGATTGTTCCGCCACCCGTAACTCCCGCCGAGGTTGCCCCAACGCCTGTGCCCGCCCGGCCTGTGCCCGCAAGACCCTCTGTTGTCCCGCCGGGGCGGGCCACCGGCTACCTGGTCTCAGCACCCACCGCGTTCAGGTCTGGATACTCAGAAGGGGTATCCGTGTCGTTGTTCTCCGCTCAGAACACCCCCGCTTCGGGTGAGGTGCGCCTCTCGCTGACCAGAGCGGGCGCTCCCATCGCGTCGGCTGTCGAGTACGTCGAGGGCGCGCAGACGGTGTTTCTCAATCTGCCACAGACCGAGAGCGGTGACGACTACACGCTCGAGGTGAGCGGCCCCGGTTTCGAGGACTCCGCTCCCATGCGCATGATCGACGGCGCGGTCGTCTTCGTCGAGACAGACAAGCCCATCTACAAGCCCGGACAGGATATGCGCGTGCGCGTCCTCCGTCTGGACGCTGAGCTCAAGCCTCTGCCCGGCGAAGTCACCGTCGAAATCACCGACGCCAAAGGCATCAAGGTCTTCAAGAAGCAGACCACTTCGGACGACTACGGAATGGCAAGCCTGACGATGCCGTTATCTACAGAACCCAACCTCGGCGTGTGGAAGGTCACGGCGCGCTACGGCGAACAGACCGCGCAGGTAGATGCCCGCGTCGAGCGGTACACGCTGCCCAGGTACGAGATCGACGTGACGCTCCCCAAGGATTGGGTGCTGGCCGACGAGCTGATCGAGGGCGCCATTTCGGCAGAGTACAGCTTTGGCAAACCCGTTCGTGGAGAAGTCGAGATAGTCGCGTACCGCTACGTGGGAACGTGGGAGAGGTTCGCCTTGTTCAACGAGGATATAGATGGCGAGGTCTCGTTCGATCTGCCGGCGGCGCAGTACGTGGCAGGCGTTCCGGCGGCCGGCGGGCAGGGCAACGTCAGGCTGGACATCACGGTGAGCGAACGCTCCACCGGATACGTCGAGACCACCACGCACCTGCTGACCGTAGCCGAGTCCCCGATCAACGTGCGGCTGATAGCCGAGAGCCCGTCGTTCAAGCCGTCATTGCCGTTCTCGATTCTGGTGATCGCGGAGACACCGGACAACATGCCAGTCGATACTGACATCCTGCTCAATATCTCATACTATGACGAGAATCTGGATTACATTCTGGATGAGAGTCTCGATGTCCCTACTATCAATGGTAAGGCGCTGGTCTCAATCGAGCCGCCGAAGGATGCCGTGTGGGCGGATGTCTATACCGATTACGGCTCGTACCTGGCGATCAACGCGAGCTACTCTCCGTCGGACAGCTTCATTCACCTGGAGCAGACAGGGGAGCTCGATCTTGGCGTGGGCGCCGTCGCGCGGTTCACGGTCCATGCGACGAGATCGGGCAGGTTCTACTACGAGATCGTATCCAGAGGGCGAGTCGTGTTCTCCGACGTATCCGATTCGTCTGATATATCGTTCGTGACCGCACCCGCGATGGCGCCGTCATCGCGCCTGATCGTCTATCAGATACTTCCCGACAACGAGGTAGCAGCCGACTACATATCGTTCGACGTGTCCGGGGGCTACCCGATGGAGGTCAGCATCGACCTCAGCAGCGACGAAATCCGCCCCGGCGACTCGGTGGAGATCGGCCTGACCACCCAGGGCCGCGCCAGGGTCGGACTCGCCGCCGTGGACCGCTCCGTGTTCATCCTCTCTGAGAACCGGCTGAACCTTCAGCAGGTCTTCGCCAAGCTGGAGCGCCTGTACATGCAGCCCCAGGTCGAGCTGCACATCGACGATGATGGCTGGCCGCCATCCACCGCCACACGCGGCGCGAAGGAGACGTTCGCGGACGCCGGACTGGTGATCATGACCAACAAGACCGTGCCTGAAGGCGAAGTCCACCAGATGGAAGTCGACCAGATGGAAGCGGCTCCGGCGGCAGCTATGGCAGCGGCTCCGGCGGCAGCTCCTGTAGTAGTGAAGGAGGTACCGGTGGAGGGTACTCGGGCAACGCCCGTAGAACAGCTCGCGGAGGTGCAGCGCGTGCGCCAGTTCTTCCCCGAGACATGGCTGTGGACGGATCTCGTGACCGACGACTCAGGCCGCGCGACCGTCAACGCCGAGGCCCCGGATAGCATCACGACCTGGATGTTCAGGGCCGTCTCGCTCTCCAAGGAGCACGGGCTGGGAGTGGCAGAGGCCGAAATGCGCGTGTTCCAGCCGTTCTTCGTGGAGATGGACCTGCCATACTCCGCTGTGCGCGGCGAAGAGTTCCCTGTCAAGGTGTCACTGTACAACTATCTCGATTCGACCCAGGAGTTCTTCGTGGAGCTGGAAGACTCCGACGATTATGAGCTGCTCGACGAGTCGCTGAAGTCCGTGACCGTCGAGGGCAGCGACCTCGGTGTTGTCGAGTTCAGAATTCGGCTGACCAGCCTCGGAAGAGCGCCGATAGAGATTACCGCCCGAAGCCGCAACTCCGCGGACGCGGTGGTCAGAGACCTCCTCGTAGAGCCCGAAGGCGTCAGCCACGAGATCGTCGAGAACGTGATCATGTCAGAGGGAGACGCCGCCGAATTCATCACCTCGCCGCCCGTGGGATCGGTCCCGGGATCGGCGCGCGCGCAGGTCGCTGTCAGCGGCAGCTACCTGAGCCAGACCCTTGAAGGCTTGGAGAACCTGCTTCAGATGCCGTTTGGATGCGGTGAGCAGAACATGATCCTGTTCGCGCCGAACGTGTTCGTAGCCCAGTATCTGGAGGAGACCGGTCAGCTCAAGCCGGAGGTGATGGCGAAGGCTGAGCACCTGATGACCACCGGATACCAGCGCGAGCTGACCTACCGCCGCGCCGATGGCAGCTTCTCGGCGTTTGGCGACAGCGACGACTCGGGCAGCCTGTGGCTGACGGCGTTCGTGCTCAAGACGTTCGCGCAGGCCGATGGCCTGATCTACATGGACGACACCGTGCTGCGGGACGCGGCGTACTGGATAGCGCAGCGCCAGAGATCGGACGGCTCGTTCGAGCCTGTCGGATTCCTTCACCACCAGGAGCTGCTCGGCGGACTTCAGGGCAACACCGCGCTGACCGCATACGTCGCCATCGCGCTTCTCGAAGCTAGCGAATCGGACAGGGCGGACTCGGCCATCGCATACCTCGAACGCCAGTTGGACGCGATTGAAGACCCGTACACCATGGCTATCGTCACCTACGCGCTGGAGCTCGGCAGCAGCGGCATGGCCGGCTCCGCCTACGACCGGCTGATGTCAATGGCCAGGCAGGACGAGAACGGCATTTACTGGGGCGACGACGACACATCAGGCACACTGCCGGCGAACGGGCGGATGTCCAGTTCCGCCGGCGTGGAGACCACAGGCTACGCCACGCTCGCCCTCGTGGAGCGCGGCGATAGGATCGGGGCTGCGTCAGCGGCGCGGTGGCTGGTGTCCCAGCGCAACGCCTTCGGCGGATTCGACTCCACCCAGGACACCGTGGTCGGACTTCAGGCGCTGATCGAGTTCGCCGCGCAGGCCAAGTTTGACGTCGACATGACCATCACGCTGACGTCAGGAGCGTGGAGCAGGCAGATCGAGGTCAACGCCGCCAACTCGGATGTCGTCCAGATCATCACCGTACCCATCGGGGAGCCGCTGCGGATCGCCGCCTCGAAAGGAGATGGCGAGGCGGTGGTCCAGGTCGTGAACAGGTTCAACATGCCCGAGGTCGAGACCCGTCAGGTCGAGGCGTTCCGTATAAACGTCGATTACAGCGCGGACGACATCGAGGTGAACGACCGTATCGAAGTGTCGGTAGAGGCCCGGTTCACTCCGCCCACGCCCGTCGAGGCAGGTATGGTGGTTATCGACGTTGCGATCCCCACGGGCTTCGCCCCCGTAACCGAAACGGTCGAGGCCCTCGTCAAAGAGCATCACAAGCTCAAGCGATACGAGATCGCCGGACGCAAAGTCATCCTGTACGTCGAAGACATGCGACCGAACGAGTCGATCTCGCTGGAGTTCGAGGCCGTCGCGCTTCACCCGGTGCAGGCGCAGCCTGTAACGTCTCAGATCTATTCCTACTACAGCCCACACTGGAGAGCCGAGACGCTGGGCCAGGCCGTGAGCGTGGGCGCAAGGTAGTCAGACCCTCTGGGCTGAACACCTCAGCCCAGAGGCTGCCACCGGAGATCTCAGCGATCCGCAGGCGTGTGAACGGGCTACCTTGAACCCCCCAGTCCCTAAATCGGCGGTCTGCGTGTGTGCCACTCAGTCGCCTGCTCGTAGGTGTGGGCCACTCTCAATAGGGTCGCCTCGTCGAAAGGCTTTCCGGCGATCTGCATTGCCAGGGGCAGCTCTACGCCGCCCTCGGTGGTGAACCCGCTGCAGATGGACAGCGCGGGGCCGCTGACCATGCTGAACAGGCCCCTGAAACTGGCGTCGCTGAGCCACGACGCGGCTTCGCGTTTGGTGTTTATGCCCGCCGTGAGGTCCATCACCTGTGGCGGAGCGGGCGACGTCGGCATCAGCAGCACGTCCACGCTTTCGAGCATCTCCAGCGTCTGGGCACGGATCATCGAGCGCATCTTCTGTGCCGTGTTAAACACCGGCCCAGGAATCAGATCAGCGGTCATCAGCTGCACTCTGATGTTGGGGTGGAAGTCGTCCGCCCTTTCGCGAATCCACTCCGGGTGCAGGCCGGCCCGCTCGACTGCGCTGATCGTGCGGCTCGCCAGTCCCGCAAGGGGAGCGAGAGGTAGCGACACCTGCTGCACATCCGCACCGAGCTCAGTCAGAACCTCCGCGGCGACACTAATCGCGTCAAGCGTGGCGGATGTGGCCGGTGAGACCTCCGGGTCGGTAAACTCGCGCACCAGACCGATCTTCAGGCCGGATATTCCGCCTCCGAGAGCCGATGCGTAGTCCGGGACAGGTGTGTCCCAAGTGTAAGGGTCGCGCGGGTCGTACCCGGCGATTGCGCCGATGGTCGCCGCGCAGTCCTCGACCGTTCGGGAGATCGGACCGATGGTGTCAAGCGACCAGGACGCGCCATCCACTCCATAACGGCTGACCCTGCCCCAGGATGGTCGCAGGCCAACCAGTCCGCAGTTGGCCGCCGGCCCCCGTACCGACCCGCCCGTGTCCTCTCCGAGCGAGGTGGCGCACATGAACGCTGCCGTCGCCGCGCCTGAGCCGGTACTGGACGTCCCCGGATTGCGGGGTGGGTCCCAGGGATTGCCGGTGACCCCGAACGCGGAGGTTATCGGGTCGCCGAACGCCAGCTCGGTCATGTTCAGCTTGCCGATTATCACCGCGCCCGCGCGCTTGAGGTTGCGGACGACGGTGGCGTCCTCGTCCGGAACGAAGTCCGCTCTGAGCTTCGACGCGCTTGTCGTGAGGATCCCGGCGGTGTGAATCTGGTCTTTCACCCCTACAGGGACGCCATGCAGCGGACCTTTGTCGACTCCTGCCGAGATCTCGGACTCCGCCTGCCGCGCGGACTCCAGGGCTTCATCGGCGAGTACGGTTATGAATGCGTTGAGAGTGGGCTCCACCTCTTCGATCCGGTCCAGGTAGGCCGCGGTCGCCTCGACAGGCGAAATCTCCCCCGACTTGATTCGGCGTCCCAACTCCGTCGCGGACAGGTAGATGATGTCTCTCTTGTCCATCTCTTACTCCTGGGCTGACTGCTCCTGTGGCGGGATTATAGGCAGAGGCTCCTGGGCATTCAGGCCGGGTATGTCGACCTGGTCCATCCCTTCCAGGATGGCGTTCAGGCTGTGGCGTACCTGCGTCAACTCCGGCTCGTGTATTTCGAGGTCGACCGCCTTCGCGATGGCCAGCACCTCTTCGTTAGTCAGGCTGCTCATTGATTACCTCCTGTCGATGTAGGGGCAGGTTTCAAACCTGCCTCCAAGCATACATCACGGGCGCTATCCTGACTCGACCCACCTGTCGTACATGTCCTGTAGCTCGGCGGTCAGCCTTTCAAGCTGGCGCTGGGCGCGGCGTCCCTGCCTCATCTGACGATTGGCGAACGCCTGGGTCATCTCATCTTCGAGGTTGAGCTTCTTGGCCTCGGCCTCTTGTATGCGTCGCTCCAGGTCCACCTGCTCCTGGCGGTTATGCGCTCGGCGGACCCTGTCCGACCCAGATCTGCGACGACGCCTGGACACGCGCCCGACCACTCCGCCGTCTGTCGGCCTTGTGGCTCTCCAGAACTCGCTGAAGCCGCCCGGGTGCGAGACCAGCTTACGGTCTCGAATCACCACCACACGCTGAGCGAGCTTGTCCAGGAAGTACCTGTCGTGGGAGACGATCAGCAGCGTACCCTGGAACTCCTCCAACGCCTCTTCTACTGCCTCCTGGGACGGGATGTCCATGTGATTGGTCGGTTCGTCCAGGATCAGCAGGTTAGGCTTCATAGCCATCAGGCGCGCGATCTGTAGCCGGTTCCGCTCGCCGCCGGACAGGTCTCCGACCGTCTTGTCCATGTCTTCGTGATCGAACAGCAGCGCGCTCAGCAGGCCGAATGCTGCCTGGTTCGACATGGGAGCTGCCTCACGCACCTGCTGCACTACCATCTGGTCGTCGTCCAGAGTCTCCTGCTGTTGCGCCGAGTACCCGATCTTCATGCTGGGACCGACGCGAATGTCCTCGGAGTCCCACTCCCCGCGCTCGACGATGTCGCGTAGCAGCGTACTCTTCCCACTGCCATTGGCTCCGACCAGAGCGACCGTCTCGCCGCCGTTCACCTCCATCTCAGCCTTGTCGAAAAGAATGTCTTCGCCGTACCCCCGCGTGTAATCTCGCACGTGGATCGCGATGTTGGCTCGCGTGGGCGCCGATTCGAAGTGGGTGCGGATGGCGGACGTGTCCATCTCCGGTTTATCCACCGCTTGTCGTCTCTCGCGCTCAAGCTGTGAGCGACGGGCCCTCAGACGTCTCCCCCACGCGGGGTCTGAGTTTGCCCTCGCGATCTGCTCGAAGCGGTGAACAAGCGCCTCCAGGCGCGCCAGACGCTTCTGGTTGGCGATGTAGTCGGACTGCTGCGAAAGCAGGTCTCGGAGACGCTGCGCGCGGTACGCTGAGTAGTTCCCCTCGTAATGGGTGATGCGTCCGTGTTCCAATTCCAGGATGCCGCTCGCCACCCGGTCCAGGAGGTACCGGTTGTGCGATACGACAAGTACTGCTCCCGTGAACCTGAGTAGGAAGTCTTCCAGCCACGCCATTCCGTGAAAGTCCAGGTGATTGCCGGGCTCGTCGAGCAGCAGCAGGTCAGGCTTGGCCAGCAGCGCACGGGTCAGGGAGAGCACGTTCTGCTCGCCACCCGACAGCGAGCCGACTCGCTGGGTCTCCTTACCGTCAAGGCCCATGCTCGCCAGCATTGAACCGGCCTCATCGACGAAACGCTCGCCGTCCATACGGTCGTACGCATCGAGGGCATTCTGGTAGACATCGAGAGCCCGACCCGTGTCGACTTGGCCCACCGACTCCAGGCCGCGTTCGGCGCGGCGCAGCTCCTCCACGACGCGGTTGTAGTCTTCCAGCAGGAAGTCTCGCACTGTGACTGTCTCGTCGGCGTCAACGTACTGAGGTACGTAGCCGACCGTGGTGGATTGGGGTACGACTACGGACCCGGACGTGGGCTCTTCTCTCCCCGTCAGTACCTTGAGCAGAGTGGTTTTCCCCGATCCGTTTCTGCCGATCAGGCCCAGCTTATCGTTCTCGTCGATCTGGAAAGAGACCCCGTCGAGCACGATCTGGGAACCATAGTGAGCGGACACATTATTGAAGCTGGCAACCAGCATGAATAGCCTTCTCAAGGTGGGTTGGGAGGCGCTTCGCACAACGGGACATATGTGCGATGGAACAGAGGCCGCAAATCAGCGGCCCAGCGGTGATTATGGCTGCTAGCCCGGGGCAAAACGCGGAACTTTACCGTACGTCGTGGATCTCACAAATGGAGGCCTGAATAGAAGCGAGCTACGGCTGGATAGCTAGTTCATCAAGCCCGGATTCTCCCGGACAGGTGCAGTTGGAGAGCGCTCGGGAGGCGACGGCTAGAAGCCCGACCCAGATCCGCCCCTGGAGTCGAGATACTTCTGCCAGGCATCGGCGACAGACTGTTCCTGGTCTTCAAGCGGCAACTCATCCTCTTCTTCGAGCTCCGGTATAGCGGTCTCGACGAATGGATCGCCGCCCATGTCTCGGAGGTACTGCAGGAACCTCAACGCGGTGGAGAGCTCTTCTTCCGGCAGTTCCTCGACGAGTTCATGTATGGAGTTCTTGATGACCATTGCCGTCCCATCCTGGTCTCATGACTTGGCGCCCGCCACGACATTGTATCACTGGTGATAACAATCAGTTATCAGTTTTCTGGTCTTTGGTCAAGTATGTTGTTAACTGGGAGACCGTACCGGATCAGTGAGTGTCGCTCTCCGGCTCGGGAGGCAGCTCTACACCATCGCCTGAATTGGGATGTGTTCATAGCGGCTGATATAGTGAATAAAGGGAGTTGTAGGAATGACGACACACATGAACAGGGATCGACCGCAGATGCCGCAGGGCTACGGCGTGGGCGAACCGCAGTACGGATTCGAGCCTATCGAGTGGTCGTGGGTCGCGAATCAAATGTCGGAAGCTCGTAACTACTGGGTGGCTACCACACGGCCTTCCGGCCACCCTCACGTCGTTCCAGTGTGGGGAGTATGGTTATGTGACCTCTTCCACTTCTTCACGGACAGCGACTCGTTGAAGGCCCGCAATATCCGGTGTGATCCCAGGGCCGCTGTACACCTGGAGAGCGGCGATCAGGTCGTCATCCTGGAGGGCGAACTGGAGTCAAAGCCGGCGACAGCCGAAATAATCAGCGCATACGAGGCCAAGTACGACTTGTTACTCGGGGAGTCTCCAGGCGACG
This sequence comes from Dehalococcoidia bacterium, assembly GCA_034428835.1. Classification (GTDB taxonomy): domain Bacteria; phylum Chloroflexota; class Dehalococcoidia; order Lucifugimonadales; family UBA1123; genus VXRN01. Next base: position 12,945 of record DAOUHG010000099.1, on the reverse strand, counting down.
TGCACACGCTGAACGTGGCCAAGGTGCTAGCATGGACTGAGAGCGACTTTCCAAAGACAGCCACCCGATGGCAGACTTGACTTCGCGGTTCACTGTGCTTCCGGCGCATATCTACAAGCGGCAGCCCAATGACGATTTATAGTCACCTCACGATCACGGATGGCGACCTGTTCTTCGAGATGCTGGAAGACGATGCTGTGTTCCGGGAATGTGACTTCGATGAGGCGGAATTCCAGAACATCGAGACGGATTCGCTGACGATCGACGATTGCACACTCAGAAGGGCTGACCTCACCAACCTGGTCTGCCCAACCCTGCGCGTCAGCAATTCCATCGCCGAGAGCGCGATCATGCGTCGTATCGAAGCTCACGACGCCGAAATCACCGGATGCAACCTTACGTCTGCCAAGCTCAGCAATGCCCAGCTCAACCTGGCTCGAATCATAGACTCCGACCTGTCGGGTGCGGATCTGGATGGCGCAAACCTGTTCGGAGCAGACCTCACGGGGTCGAGACTGAGGGGCGAGGACCTCGCCGGTGCCAGGCTGGACGGCCTGAAGATCAAGCGCACGGACTTCAGCCTGGCGTCACTGCGCGGCCATAGCTTCAAAGGCCAGAGACTCGAGGGCATCAACTTAACCGAGGCCGACCTCGGCGGCTGCGACTTCACCGATGTAGTCTTCGAGGACTGTCACCTCGCGGGGGCGTTCGTGGATGAGCAGACAAGGTTTGACGGGGCTGACCTTCGCGGAGCCGTAATCTCCGGGGCGCACCTGGTACGGGCCAGCCTCCGGGGCGCAGTCATGCTGCCGTCTCAGGTCAACACATTGGTGTTCGACGGATTTGGCATAGTCGTCTTCGAGGGCTGAGGAACAGCGCCTAGTAGTAGACGAAGTTGCCTGCCCCTCCGGTCGCGACAATCAGCTCACCTGTGACCGCCCACGCCTTGTCGGACGCCAGGAACGTGGTTACATAGGCGACCTCATCCGCGTCGACCATTCTGCCAATGGCATTTCCTGCGGTCGAGCCGGGAGCGAAGTCGCGCCGTTCAACCTCGTCTGCCGAGATGCCTACCTCGACTCCGCGCTCCTCCAGCATGCCGGCGGTGCGCTCGGTCCGCGTTGTTCCCGGATGAATGCAGTTTACGGTGATGCCGAACTGGCCGAGTTGTAGCGCGAGCGTCTTGGTCAGGTGCACCATCGACGTGTTGCGTGCGCCTCCGCTGAGGTTGCCTGCCCTCCGTGCGTTCGTGCCGCTGATGTTGATGATCCGGCCCCAGCCCTGCTCCTTGAGGTGCGGGATGGCCGCCTTGGCGCACCTGAGCGCGCCGACGTACTTCACGTCGAAGTCGCGGAGCAGGTCGTCCTCGTCGACCGTCTCCACCGGTCCGACCGCTGACGGCGACCCACCCGGCAGCGACGCGCTGTTGACCAGTATGTGGAGTCCGCCCAACTGTGTGGCAGCATCGTCAACCATCCTGGTCGACTGCTCGGTGCTCGTCGCGTCGAAGACGAGCGGTATGGCCCTTCTCCCGGTCAGTTCCCGAATCTCGGCAGCGGTTCGCTCCAGCTGATCAGCATTGCGCGCCGCGATCGCCACGTCTGCGCCCTCCCGAGCCAGGTCGAGGGCGATCGCTTTGCCGATGCCCCGGCTGCCTCCGGCTACCAGTACCAGTTTGTCAGTTAGTCCCATGTCCACTTTAACCGCCTCCTTAGTTGGTCGCTCTCTTTTCCTTATACTCTCCCATCGGGAACAGGGAGACAAGGGTCGGAACCCGAACACCCCCTATGACGGTCTATATTGGGTGGCCTGTCCGTAGGGGCGTCCCTTGTGGGCGCCCCGGGCTTGATAGCAAGCGTGGGCAACCACAAGGGATTGCCCCTACGTGCGTCTGACCGACTGAACTGAAACAGGCTCATGAGAACATGCCACCACTGGGGGTGGGAGAAGGACCGTCTGGAAGAGTTGCCAGTTAACACTTCTGCAACATTCACGTAACAAAAATGTTACACGTCAGAAAAGAGTTGGAAACAATCGTAGCCTACGGTCTTAAGTTGAAGGTTATAGGCCCCCGTATTCCTGAGGAGGTAATTCAATTGTTCAACACAGGGGTTTTAGGTTTAACACCGTTTAAGCTCCGGCTCGTGATGCTGGCGTTGCTGGCCGCCGGGATATTCATCGGCACCATAGGAACCGCCTACGCGCAGGACATGACCATAGGTGAAGTCGACTCGAAGGTCGAGAATCTCATTACGGTCATTGCGGCTGCGCTGGTCTTCTTCATGCAGGCCGGATTCGCGTTTCTTGGCGCGGGGTTGATCCGCTCCAAGAACACGATCAACTACATGACCAAGTCGTTCCTCGACTTCTGTATCGCGTCGCTTGGATTCTGGGCATTTGGCTTCGCGCTGATGATGGGCGGCGGCGTCGCGTCCGGGATCATCGGTCTTGAGGGTTTCTTCCTGGTCGACTTCGATGATTCCCAGCTCGTCAGCTGGTTCTTCCAGATGGTCTTCGCCGGGACTGCCGCGACGATTATCGCCGGCGCGATGGCGGAGCGGACCAAGATCAACGCCTACTTCGCGTACAGCTTCATCGTCGGCGCCGTGGTTTACCCGATCTACGGCCACTGGGCATGGAGTGACGAAGGATGGCTCGCCTCGATGGGCATGGCCGACTACGCGGGTTCCTCGGTCGTCCACATGATCGGGGGATTCCTTGCGCTGGCCGGCGCGATAATCGTCGGACCCAGAAAGGGATTCCGAGAGGGCGCCGACCTCAAGGGACACAACATCCCATACGTCGTCATCGGCACGTTCATCCTGTTCTTCGGTTGGTTCGGATTCAACATCAACTCCGACAGCCTGGGACTTAACGCGGTCAACACGCTTCTGGCAGGAGCCGCCGGAGCGACCGCTGCCATCTACATCACACTGGTCCGCACGGGCAAGGCCGACATCGAGATGGCGTGCAACGGCGCGCTGGCGGGACTCGTTGGCATAACGGCAGGCTGCGCGTACGTGGATACCTGGGCAGCGGTGGTCATTGGCCTGATAGCGGGCGGCATCATGATCGCCGGAGTCTCGTTCATTAAGAACGTGGTCAAGGCTGACGACCCTGTGGGCGCTGTTGCGGTACACGGCATATGCGGAGCCTGGGGCGTCTTGGCTGTAGGCATCTTCGCAGCCGGCCACAACGACGTTGAGGGCCTGATAGCGGGCAACGCCGGTCAGCTGGGACCGCAGATTGTTGGAATCATCGTAGCCATGGCCTGGGGTCTGAGCATCGGACTCATTCTCTTCAAGGCCATAGACCTCACCATGGGTCTCAGGGCCTCCGATGACGAGGAGGAGGGCGGTCTCGACGTGTCGGAGCACGGCGCGACGGCATACCCGGAATTGGCCAACTAAACACTCGATGACAGGCTTCGCCGACTAGAGACGATTACATTTCCCTCAGTTAGTAGGTCCCGACCGTTCCAAGGGGGCTTGAGCGGTCGGGACCTCTTCCTTTTTCATGCGCTATCTTCGATGCCGGGGACTTTGTGACGTGTAACACAAAGTTAACATCTGCGTAACACCGTCGAAACAAAGCACTGGAATAATGTGAAACATAGAACAAACGAGGGACCGGGCGAACACTGGCGCCCACACATCTTCAACAGGAGCAAGTCACACAATGGGCATAGAAGCAATACTCGGCGGCGTAGTTTTCCTGGGACTGTTCGGACTCTGGGTGGTCCTTCCCAGCAAGCTGCGCAAGAATAGAGAGTAACCAAAACCCAGATCGCCGTTGGGGTGGGCGAAAAACTACTCGGTGGTATCGTCAGACCAAAGCCCCTTTGTTAGAATGGTGCCTGACCGATTACCGGTCAGGCACATTTCATATACGAGGGGTTCTCATAACAGTCAGTCCAATCCCCTGACCGGCTGACAACGGGTGAGGACAGAGGAAATAGGAAGGAATGGAGAGATGACGCCAGAAGAAGTCATAAAGTTTATCCATGATGAGGGAGTTGAGATCATCGATCTCAAGTTCACCGACGTTCCGGGCACCTTGCAGCACGTCGGGGTCCCGCCAAACGAGGTCAACGAGGACCTCTTTGCGTACGGCACCGGCTTTGACGGGTCGAGCATCCGGGGTTTCCAGTCCATCGATGAGAGCGACATGCTCATCGTGCCGGACGCCAGCACCGCCAACATCGACCCTGTCTACAAAATCAAGACGCTCAGCCTGCTCTGTAACATCCGCGATCCTCTAACCGGCGCCGACTACAGCCGCGATCCCAGGAACATCGCGAAGAAGGCTGAGGCCCATCTGAAGTCCACCGGCATCGGCGACACCAGCTTCTGGGGTCCGGAGGCCGAGTTCTTCATCTTCGACTCCGCCAGTTTCAGCCAGGACTCGCATTCCTCCCACCACAGCGTGGACTCGGACGAGGGCATCTGGAACTCTGGCAACGAGTACATGCTCGACGGCAAGACGCGGAGCACGGGCTACAGGCCACGCTACAAGGGAGGCTACTTACCCGTGCCGCCTGTGGACACTCTGAGCGACATCCGCTCCGAGATGGTCATCGAGATGCAGAAGTTTGGCATGAAGATCGAGAAGCACCACCACGAGGTCGCCACCGCCGGACAGGGCGAGATCGCCATCGTGTACGACACGCTGGTCAAGACTGCCGACAACATCATGATCTACAAGTACCTGGTTAAGAACGTCGCCGCGCGGCACGGCAAGACCGCGACGTTCATGCCCAAGCCGCTGTTCGACGACAACGGCACCGGAATGCACACCCACCAGAGCATCTGGAAGGACGGCGCCAACATCTTCTACGGTGACGGTTATGCCAACATGAGCGACACGATGAAGTACTACATCGGCGGTCTGCTCACGCACGCTCCGGCGCTTCTGGCGTTCGCGGCCCCAACCACCAACTCCTACCGCCGGCTGGTGCCCGGATACGAGGCCCCGGTGAACCTGGCGTACTCGTCCAGAAACCGCAGCGCGTGCTGCCGCATCCCGGCCTACTTCGACACGCCGCCCACCAAGCGCATCGAGTTCCGCTGCCCCGACCCGACGGCCAACCCGTACCTCGCTTTCAGCTCGATGCTGCTCGCCGGCCTTGACGGGATCAACAACCAGATCGACCCGGGCGACCCGATGGACGTGGACCTCTACGACCTGTCGCCCGAAGAGGCTGCGAACGTGCAGCAGGTGCCCGGCAGCCTCGAAGAGTCGCTGAACGCGCTGGAGGAAGACCACGAGTTCCTGCTGACCGGAAACGTGTTCACCTCCGACCTGATCGAGACATGGCTGGACTACAAGCGCACAGAGGAAGTGGACGCCATTCGGCTGCGGCCGCACCCGTACGAGTTCTTCCTCTACTACGACGCGTAGACCAACGGGTCAAGACTGAGAACAAGCGAGGGGCGACCCAATTCGGGTGGCCCCTTTTCTGTCCAGACCGGCAGCCGCGGTGTCGGAAAGCGCGAGCGCATTCCGTTCGTCCTGAGCTTGCCCGTATCAGCCGAAGAGATAGAGATAGATTATGTCTAGGGCCTGGTTTCTGGTAAGCAGGCCGCGGCTTAAGAGGTAGTCATTGATAGCCCTGATCAACTCATCTCGGTCGACCACCCCGTTGCCGTTTTCATCATAGCTGTCCAGCGGGCTGCTTCCTTCAGCGCAGAACGGCAGCCTCAGCTGATCGAGGTCACTGTTTCTCACATCGCGCAATTCCGCCGGGACGCATCCGGTCAACTGGTTGTTGGAGAGGTACAGCCATTGCAGATTGGAGAGGCTGCCCAACTCTGGCGGTACCGTCCCGGCCAACTGGTTATCGTGTAGGTACAGGCCTTGGAGGCTGAAGAGTCCGCCGATCTCCGCCGGTACCATCCCACTCAACTGATTATTGGAGAGAGACAACTCATACAGGTTGGAGAGGCTTCCCAGCTCTGGGGGAATCGTCCCACTCAACTGGTTATCGTGTAGGTACAGCCATCCCAGGTTGGAGAGACTTCCCAATTCTGGGGGAATCGTCCCACTCAACTGGTTATCGTAGAGGTACAGAACTTGCAGGTTGGAGAGACTGCCGAGCTCTGGTGGAATCGTCCCGCTCAACTGGTTCCTCCAGAGCGACAGCCTTTCCAGGTTGGAGAGGCTTCCCAGCTCTGGGGGAATCGTCCCGCTTAACTGGTTCCCCCAAAGGGCCAGCTCTCGCAGGTTGGAGAGGCTTCCCAGCTCTGGGGAATCATCCCGCTCAATTGGTTACTGTAGAGGTATAGCCTTTCCAGGCTGGAGAGACTGCTGAGCTCTGGTGGAATCGTCCCGCCTAACTGGTTATTGCCAAGGTCCAGCTGTTGCAGGTTGTAGAGACTACCGAGCTCTGGTGGAATCGTCCCGCTCAACTGGTTCCTCCGGAGCCACAGCCTTTCCAGGTTGGAGAGACTGCTGAGCTCCGGGGGAATCGTCCCGGTCAACCGGTTATTGCCAAGGTCCAGCCGCTGCAGGTTGGAGAGACCGGCGAGTTCTGGGGGAATCGTCCCGCTCAACTGGTTTCCGTCGAGCTTCAGTGCCGTGACGCGGCCGCTACTATCCGTGGTGACACCGTGCCATTCGTTGATGAGTCTGCCGCTCAGCCATTTGGTGTTGGTCGTCCAGCTTTCCCCGCCGGTAGTGTTGTAGAGCGCGACCAGCGCGTCACGGTCCGAGACACAGAACGTCAGACCGAGCCTGTCAAGGTCACTGTCCCGCACATCTCGTAGCCTAACTGGGACGCACCCCGTGAACTGGTTCTGCGCGACATGCAGCACTACCAGGCTGTCGAGACTTCCCAGTTCCGATGGAATAGACCCGCTTAGACGGTTCCTATAGAGGTTCAGCTGTCGCAGGTTGGAGAGGCTGCCCAGCCTGGTCGGAATGGCCCCGCGCAACTGGTTACCGTGGAGGTCCAGAATTTGGAGGTTGGAGAGGCTGCCCAGCATCGGTGGAATAGACCCGCTCAGCCGGTTCCTGTCGAGGTTCAGCGCTGTGAATCGGCCCCTGCTGTCCGTGGTGACGCCGTGCCATTCGTCGATGGGTCTGTCACTCAGCCAGTTGGTGTTGCTGGTCCAGTTCGCCCCGTTGGTGGAATTGTAGAGTGTGATCAGCACGTTACGGTCCGTGTCCGGGACGCAGAACGGCAGACCGAGCTCGTCAAGGTCATTATTGACTGGTGCATCTCGCAGCCCTGCTGGGACGCATCCGGTCAACTGGTTCTGAGCGAGATTCAATGTTAGCAGGCTGTCGAGGTTTTCTAGCGATGACGGAATCGTCCCGCTCAACTGGTTACCGTGGAGCCACAGGTCTTGCAGATTGAAGAGACTACCCAGCTCCGACGGTATAGAACCGCTCAACTGGTTCCCAAAGAGGACAAGGTATTGCAGCTTAGAGAGACTGCCAAGCCCGGGAGGAATCGTCCCGCTCAACTGGTTATCGTATAAGACTAGCTCTTGCAGACTGGCAAGACTGCCTAATTCAGAGGGAATCGCCCCGCTCAACTGGTTCCCAAACAGGACAAGCACTCGCAGTTTGGAGAGACTGCCCAGTTCAGGCGGAATCGTCCCGCTCAACTGGTTAATCCAAAGTTGCAGATCTCGCAAATCTGAGAGGCTGCCTAGCTCGGACGGAATCGTCCCGCTTAAATGGTCCCACGAGAGATCCATCCATTCCAGATTGGAGAGACTGCCGAACTCTGGCGGAATCGTTCCGGTTAACTGTCTCCCCGAAAGGTCCAGACGAGTGACGCGCTCAGGTTTCACTTCCTTGGTGACGGTGACACCGTCCCACTTCGCTATCTGAGTGTCCGACGACCAGTTCAGTGAGGCGAATCCAGCCAGGGTGTCGCGCGCCGCAAGCAGTGCCTCGCAATCGGACACCAGCCCGGGGTTGTTTGCTGCATCCAGCACCGCGCGGCCCGTGGCACAGGCGCTCTGCGCGTTGGCGATGCCCGGAGCCATGCCGGAGCCGCCCAGGATGGCGACCGCGCAAGCGGTCACGAGCGCGATGGCTGGAAGCCATGACGTTCTTAACATCTGTGGATTCCATCTAGTGTCAGGAGGGATGTATCGCCGTAGTCTCTCGGTAAGGATAAGCTGCACTAGTCCAGACCTGGCGGAAGTGACGGGTGCCTATCTTCCCTAATCTCTATCCCTTATCTGCTCGAACGTTTTATTGGCAACGAGCATCAGCCCCTACCCGGATTCTGGGTGGCCTGGACAGCACCTTATCGTACTCGGGTCCAAAATAAGAGTGGTTGGGTGTCGACGTGGCCCGGATACTTCGCTCCTGACCCCCGCTTGCGCAGGCCTTGGGTTTCAATTGAGACAGTTGCAAAAGTCCCATTACGCCGTTGTCCGGACGGTTATGGGGATGGGTGACTTTAACTACTGATCACTGACAACTGACTACCGAAAATTACACTTGTGCAAGTATCCCGTCAATCGAATCGAGATTGACACAACTTTCACAAAGTGCTAAATTTTGCTATGATTTTCTTCGGAGTGGAAGTGCGCCCCGTGACTAATGCGTCCCCCGCGAGACGCGGGCTCAATCTGCGAATATCCGAAGGGTCAGCCCCGCTCCGACCGCTTAGATTCAGGTCTTTCCTATGGTAGATCGCGACCTCGCAATTGAATACGCGCTCAAAGAGGCTAGGGACAACGATGTCAAGTTCATCCGCCTCTGGTTTACCGATATTCTGGGAAACCTTAAAGGGTTCGCGATAACCGTCGAAGAGTTTGAATCGGCGCTGACAAGGGGAATGGGCTTCGACGGCTCCGCAGTTGAAGGATTCGCCCGCGCCGAAGAGAAGGACCTCTACGCGCTGCCCGACCCCAACACGTTCGCAATCCTTCCGTGGCGTCCTCGCGAGAACGCCGTTGCTCGCGTGTTCTGCGACATCATAACGCCGGACGAGACTCCCTTTGAGGGTGACCCCAGGTTTGTACTAAGGCGCAACATGGAGCGCGCCGCCAGCATTGGATATACATACTACGTGGGTCCGGAAATCGAGTACTTCTACTTCCACGACAATTCCGCCCCCACTCCAATGGATGGAGGCGGATACTTCGACCAGTCAGCGACAGACCTCGCAACCGACATGCGGCGTGAGACCGTGCTCATGCTCGAAGAGCTTGGTATCCCGGTCGAGGCCAGCCATCATGAGGTTGCTCCGAGCCAGCACGAGATCGACCTGCGCCACACGGATGCACTGACGATGGCCGATACCGTTATGACCTACAAGCTGGTCGTAAAGGAGATCGCTCAGCGTCACGACTGCTACGCGACCTTCATGCCCAAGCCGATCGCAACCGTCAATGGAAGCGGAATGCACATTCATCAGTCGCTCTTTGAAGGCGGACGCAACGCGTTCTACGACGCCAAAGACTCCGAGCGGCTGTCGAACATCGCCAGGCACTTCATTGCCGGGCTATTGAGACACGCCCGTGAGATCTCGGCGGTCACCAACCAGTGGGTCAACTCCTACAAGCGTCTGGTACCCAATTTCGAGGCTCCGGTCCATGTGACCTGGGCGACGGTCAACAGGGCGGACCTGGTCCGTGTACCCAGTTTCAAGCCGGGCCGCGAGGAATCTCGCCGAGTCGAGTTTCGCTCGCCGGATCCGGCGTGCAATCCTTACCTTGCATTCAGCGTCATGCTCGCCGCGGGACTCGAAGGCATCGAGAAGAAGTACGAGCTTTCCGACCCCACGGACGCCGACGTGTTCGACATGACCGACGCCGAGCGGGAGGCTCACGGTATCGAGTCGCTCCCATCGAATCTGTTGGAAGCTCTCAGGATCACCGAAGAGAGCGAGCTGGTCCGCAACGCCCTCGGAGACTCCGTATTCAAGAGCTTCGTGGAAAACAAGAAGATCGACTGGGACCGATACAGGTCGCAGGTAACGGACTACGAGATAGCCCGATACCTGCCAACCTTGTAGGACCTTAGAGGTACTAACAGAGGTCGGCCTGCTTCCAAGTCTCAGCTAAACGATTACGTCACATGCCCCATACCGGAGACCCCAGGTAAACGCGATGAGCAGCAGCTATAAGAAGGACTACACGCCCCGGCTTTCGACCGACGGCCTGTACAGACCCGATTTCGAACACGAAGCCTGCGGAGTTGGACTCGTCGCCAACATAAGGGGCAGGAAGTCGCACGCTGTCATCGAACAGGGTCTCGAAGTGCTGATAAATCTCGGTCATCGAGGCGCCTCAGGGGCCGACCCTGAGACCGGAGATGGCGCCGGCATCATTATCCAGATGCCTCATGAGTTCGTCGCGGCGGCATTCGGCGGAATCGGTATATCGGCGCCGGAGCGGGGCAGCTACGGTGTCGGCATGACTTTCCTACCTCGGGATGCCGAAGAGCGATCCCGTTGCGAGGCAGCCGTCGAAAGGATCGTCGCGGCGGAGGGCCAGCGCTTTCTGGGATGGCGTGATGTTCCGGTCTCGCCTGACAGGATTGGGACTCTGTCCGCGCGTGTGATGCCGACTATCAGGCAATTCCTGGTTGGACGCTCCGAATCGACCGAAACAGGGCGAGACTTCGAGCAGCGCCTATTGGTCATCCGCAAGCAGATCGAGAAGGCGATTCTGGGAGACGATCTCTCGGCGCAGAGCGACTTCTATGTATGTAGCCTGTCGTCGAGGACCATTGTGTATAAGGGCCTGTTAATGGCCCACCAGCTCCAGGACTTCTACCACGATCTCAAAAACGAAGAGATGACGACGGCGTTCGCCCTCGTCCACTCCCGTTTCTCAACCAACACCCTTGGCTCATGGAAGCTGGCACACCCGTACAGATTCATCATCCACAACGGAGAAATAAACACTCTCCAGGGCAACATCAACTGGATGGCCGCCAGGGAGAAGAACTTCGAGTCCGACATCCTCGGCGGCGACGTCGGCAAGCTAACTCCGATAGTCACGCCGCTGCAGAGCGATACCGCCACGTTGGACAATGCCCTCGAGGCGCTTCTGGCGTCCGGACGCTCCCTGGACCACTCGATGATGATGCTGATCCCCGAGGCGTGGGGCGATCACATACCTATGGATCAGGCCAAGAAGGGCTTCTACGAGTATCACTCGTCCATGATGGAGCCGTGGGACGGCCCCGCGCTGGTCATTGCCACTGACGGCGACAATGTTTGCGCCGTGCTCGATCGCAACGGCCTCCGGCCATGCCGCTACCTGGTGACGACGGACGACATTCTGGTCATGGGGTCCGAGACTGGCGTGCTGGATGTGCCCGTCGAGAAGGTTCTCTACAAGGAACGCATTTACCCTGGTCGCATGTTCATGCTCGACACAGAGCGCGGGGAGATAGTGCAGGACTCCGAGCTCAAGGCCAACCTCTCGGCGAGACGTCCTTATGGACAGTGGCTCGAAGACAACATGGTGCTCCTGGAAGACCTTCCAGAGCCGGCAGATGTCCACGGCACAGACTTTGCCACTCTCGCTCGTAGACAGGCGGCGTTTGGGTACACGCTTGAAGACCTTCGTGTGATCCTGGAGCCGATGGCCTTAACGGGCGCGGACCCGGTCGGCTCGATGGGTACGGATGTCCCACTGGCGATCATGTCAGACCAGTCCCCCGTGCTGTTTCACTACTTCAGACAGCGGTTCGCACAGGTGTCGAACCCGCCTCTGGACTCGATCCGCGAAGAGCTGATTACGTCCACGCGCGCCATGATCGGGCGCGAAAGGAACCTGTTCGACGAGACCCCGGAGCACTGCCGCCAACTCACGATAAAAGAGCCGTTCATTACCAACTCTGATCTGGAGAAAATCAGGGAGATCGACGTCAACGGCATCAGGTCGAAAACCCTTTCAATGTTGTTCGATCCCGAAGAGCGTGGCGGTCTGAGGGCGGCGATGGGCAGGCTATGTCGGGAGGCATCGCAGGCCATCGAAGAAGGGTACTCGATTCTGATTCTCTCGGATCGCGGTGTGGACTCCAATTACGCGCCGATCCCCAGCCTGCTGGCCACCGCCGGCGTTCACCATCATCTCATTCGTGAAGGAACGCGGACTCGTTGCGGCCTGGTTGTGGAGTCAGGGGAGCCACGCGATATCGCGCATCTCGCCCTGCTCATCGGCTATGGCGCCGGAGCCATTAACCCATACCTGGTCTTCGAGTCAATGGACAACATGATCCGTGAGGACTACTTCCTGACCAGCATCGACTACAAGACCGCGGAGAACAACTTCATCAAGGGCGCCCACAAGGGCGTCGTTAAGATCATGGCCAAGATGGGCATCTCCACCATCCAGAGCTACCGGGGCGCGCAGATATTCGAGGCCGTCGGACTCGACGAAGAGTTCGTTGACGAGTACTTCACCTGGACGCCTTCACGCATTGGCGGCATCGGCATCGACGAGATTGAAGAGGAGTCCAGGGTCAGGCACTCGTTCGCTTACGTAGATCTCGTTATGCCGGGAAGTATGCAGCTCGACGCGGGTGGGTTCTACCAGTGGAGACGCGATGGCGAGTATCACATGTGGAATCCCACCACGATCGCGAAGCTCCAACATGCCGCGAGATCGAATAACTGGGCGACCTACCTGGAGTTCGCTGAGTGGGCCAACGACTACGCTCAGCAGATGTGCACGATTCGAGGCCTCCTCGAATTCAAGCCCGCCGATGAGCCTCTTTCTCTGGACGAAGTAGAGCCTGCCTCGGATATCGTCAGGCGGTTCGCTACAGGCGCGATATCCCTCGGCTCCATCAGCAGGGAAGCGCACGAGGCGCTGGCGATCGCGATGAACCGGATAGACGCCCGGTCCAACACAGGTGAGGGCGGCGAGGACTGGCATCGCTACAAGCCGGACTCCAATGGCGACCAGCGGAACAGCGCGATCAAACAGGTCGCCTCAGGTCGCTTCGGTGTCACCATAAACT
>DAOUHG010000098.1:0-3083 GCA_034428835.1 Dehalococcoidia bacterium | reverse complement strand
GTTGTCGATTCCCTCAACGCGGCGGCGCACGCTGGCATAGCACTCGGCCAGCTCGGCGGTCTCAGCCTCAAGACCGTACCCCTCAAGCTCATCGACCATGCGCTGCATGACCAGTGAAACGGGATTGCGTTGCGTGAACTCCTGCCCTCCGAACAGGGCATCGAAGACCGGCTTAGTGATCAGGTGCTGCGAGATCATCCCAACCGCGTCGTTCCGTGTGATTGAGTCATTCAGGTTGTGACGGAGGGCAACCACGAACTCGTCGAAGCGCACACCGACGTGCGCGTCAGGGGTTTCAATCAGGGCACGGATGCGTTCGTCGTGGCGCCGTGCGATGTCGGTGACGGAATCAGCCCACTTCTCCCAGTACCGACGCTCCCCGCACCGCTTGACGATCTGGGCGATGATGGCAGTACGCAGCTCACCAATGTCGAAGTCCATGACTCCCTGGGACACCTGGGCCATGGCCTCTCCGCGCGCACCATCTGCTTCATCGTTATCCCCTCTGCTCCCGACACCGATTACGCGGACCGGGCCGTCATTGAGCCTGTTGAGTTCGAGCTTGTTCACATAGGCATCGAAGCGCTCGTCGTGGGACCTCAGCGCCTGAAGGACCTCCCACACGTGGCTGTAGGCGTCGTTGCGGTCGAGAACGCGCGCGGGATCGTCTCCGGATGGCACCACCACAGGCAGAATGATGTAGCCGTACTGCTTTCCCTCGGCCTTTCGCATCACCCGTCCCACCGCCTGAACGACATCGATCTGCGACTTGCGCGGCTGCAGAAAGAGGACCGCGTCGAGGTCCGGCACATCAATTCCCTCGGTGAGGCATCGGGCGTTGGAGAGCACGTGACAACGCTGGTCCAGCGTCAGGGTATCGCCCAGCCATCTGAGCAGACGACTCCGTTCGGAGACACCGCTCTTTCCATCCACATGATGTCCCTCAATAGCGAGATTCCTCTCGGCAGTGGCAGTGTCGTCCTCCTGCTCCCGCTGCACCAGGTCAACGAAGTGTTTTGAAGCCGCAATAGTGTTTGAGAACGCCACCGCACGGTGCATCGGCTCGGGGTCGTCCTTGAACTCCTGCCCCTCCGGATCGAGCTTGGCCAGGCCGTTCAGGACGCCAATCACACGGCCCACGTCGGCCATATTCTCGCCATCTCCCAACAGTCGCTGGTATTCGCGGGCGATCTGCTTTTCGCTGATAGCCAGTATTGTGACCTTGTAGTCGCTCAGCAGGTCCCTGCCTACCGCTTCGGCGAAGCTCAGCCGGTGAAACTCCGGACCATACTGGCGCTCGTCGTCCATCGAGGCAACGAGGATGTCTTCCTCCTGTGCCTTCTTCTTGGCCGAGGGCGCATAGATGCGCGGTGTGGCCGTCATGTAGAGTCGCTTACCAGCCTTTATCTCCCTGGCGTTGTGGACAAGCAGGAAGGATGAAATCTCCTCCGGCCGGAGAGCTCCGGTGGTGCGGTGGGCCTCGTCGCAGACGACAAGGTCGAATTCGGGGAGTCCCTGCTGCTGTGCATCTGCCACCACCCGCATTGACTGGTAGGTGGTAAACACCACAGTCATCTGGCTGGGAGCCGGCGGCCTTGCGGAACTTACAAGGGCCTCTGCGTTGGTGGTTGCCGGAATCGGCATGTCGTATGTGCGGGCGCTGTCTCCGTCCGTTCTTCCGACCTTGAGGTCTGAGCAGACTGCAAAGGTCCGCAGGGGTATCTCGGCATCCGCGCCCCAATTCCGCATGGACTGCGCCAGCAGTGAGAGGGAGGGGGCTGCGAACAGTACGCGCCCACCCAGGCCGGCGATCTCCTCGGCGATACGCAACGACGTCAGCGTCTTGCCCGTCCCGCAGGCCATTATCAGCTTGCCCCGGTCGTGCGCCTCGAATCCCTCGATCACATCCCTGAACGCGCTTACCTGGTGGGGGCGCAGCTGCTTGCGTGACAGCTCCTGCAGAGGTGCGGATTCGTCCTCTTCATATGAGTCCCAGTCAACTGCAACACCATCAAGACCGAACAGGTCGACCCGCTGGACCGGGGGGGCTACAGTCGTGAGCGCCCTCTCCGCGTTGGCACTCCACTCGGTTGCCGTCGTGAAGATATACCGCTCCACGTAGGGCTCTCCGCCGGGCCGTCGCTGTGAGTCCGACAGGAATGAGTCTATGTCGCCCTTATCGATTCGGCCCGTGCACTTGCACTGGATCGCAACCAGGCCCCCACCGCGTCGTCTGGCCACGATGTCGATGCCGATGTCGCCGCCGTCGCGCCCGGGCCACTCGCTCCATCGCCAGACCTCGCCGAAGCGTTCCCTGTACATGGGATCGGTTCGCAGCACCTTTGCTACGAGAGGTTCAAAGCCCCGAAGACCACGCTCCTGCGGGTTGGGATAACGCTCACAGAGACGTCGGTACACATCGATGAAGCCGCCCATGTCGCTATTCCTCCAGCAGACTCGGTGAACAGCTAAGGTATCAGACCGCAGAATTGGCCAACAGTTTCTGGATGACTCTCATTCCAGGCGTGTTCAGGTATCGGAGTTTCCAACTCTGGGAGATTCGGGGCGTTCCATCATCGACGATTGTTCGACGGTTCTGTGCCGCATTGGTCCGATAGCTCGGCGCGCCACCTCACCCGCCATCTGCCCGGGGGCTGGCCCTAGGGTGAGCAGGTCAGTGGCGCCCTGGCCCGACTGCGAGCCATTCCACTCCCCGCCTAACGGCGGCCGTCTGTAACCGGCCCGCCAACCTCACCCACCAGCTGCCCCAACGTCCCCCAAACTCGCGCCAGACCGACCAGCGAGCGTCTTCTGCTGCGTCCTGTCCCTCGCTGGGGAGTTCCACATGACCGTTAGCCAACCGTTCTCCGGCACCAACTGTCCAAAATCTACCGGACAATCGAGCCTCCATACCTCTCATATCCCATTCCAGTACCGCAACCGTGCAGCTCGGTGGATTCGGGTTTAGCTTGTCCAAACGGACAGATCAGAACAATGCGTGAAAAGTTCGATTATCGCGCACATGCCAGACGGTCCCGCTTGAGCGGTTCGTCGCCTCGACACTCAACAACGGTGTCTGACTC
>DAOUHG010000097.1:0-8969 GCA_034428835.1 Dehalococcoidia bacterium | reverse complement strand
TGGATGATTACACCGTATTCTCCCTCACCCGGGTCGATGGATTCCCGCTTTCGCGGGAATGACGGACGGGGGTCTACGCATGAGAATGTGTCATGGTAGGTTTGTGGCGTAGTCAAAGCGAATTGGTATAAGCTGCGCTGCCTCTATTTTGCTTTCAAGGTCTGGCTGTTCAGGGAGTTCGCAGAACTCATCAACGGAAAGCCCTTTCAGTTCTCCCGGTGGAATGGCCCCCGACTTCTCGGTCAGATCGGTGTTATGTTTGGTTACTCGGGCCACGAGCTCTTGTCGGCGTCGATGAAGTGCAACACCCTGATCCCCAAGTATTATACCAATTCGTTCTGACTATGCCTCAAATAGCATGGCCAGCGCCCCCCGTCCGTCATTCCGGCGAAGGCCGGAATCCAGAGAGTCCGATCAGCGAGAATACGGCGGCATTACACGAAATTGGTATTAGTTCGTGAAGGTTCTGGCGGTTGCTGGCATCCACATTTAGACCTGAATGCACGTTTCGCTCAACAAAGACATCATCGAAGGTCTTTATGTTAGGTAGCGTCCGATTCCATGCACTGTTTTGGAACATCACGTTGGACGGATTACTTTCACAGTCCAAAACGATATGCGGAGGACTCTGGGCTCCAAGCCTCCGCCGCTCGAGGATTGGCAACGGATTACCTGTTGCGAGTGATCGCAATATGGCAGCAAGCGTAGTCTTGCCGCGTCCGTTCTCCGCATAAACCAATACAAGACGCTTGAGCTCAAGAGAAGCAGCCGCAGCGTCAGAGTCAAACGTGCCAATGTTTCGGATCAACTTGATTTGACGGAGCACTTCCTAGCCTTTCTAGTGGAATGGTCCTTGAGAGGACAATGAATCACTCTGCTAAGTCCGAAATCTCGATGTTGCTAGGAGATTTGATGTTGCTAGGAGATTTATAGATGATTCTGCCTCTCACCTCGGCAGCCCATTCTCGTCGTACAGAAAGTCACCATGCTCCACCGCCGAAGGGCCAGGGCGCAACTGTCTTGAGACACGTTTCGAGATTTCCCGCATCCTCCGCAAACGCTCAGCGATTTCGCGTTCTCGTTCCAGCCGCTCCCTGAGCGCGGCGGTAATCGCATCGGTGGCTGTCTCGCCAGTTAGTCGAGCCAGCTCATCAGCCAGTCGACAGGTTTCCTCGTCTTTGATGTAGATGTTCACCGGATCTCCTTACCTGGTGGCCATATAGAACATACAACCCACGATAGGCTACGTGAGACGCCGTGTGCAATATAAGCCGGTGCCTTGTACCAATTCGCTGGGATGTCGCCATATATGTGCGCGTGGCTCTGGATTCCCGCTTTCGCGGGAATGACGGACTAGGGGGGAATGACGGACTAGGGATTGGTGTCTCGCAACGTGTGTATGAAGAATGGTCGGACAAATTGGCGGCTTAGTCAAGACGAATTGGTATTAGAACGCCAGTTTTGAAGCAACAGTCTGGCGCTCCTCCGCCAACCTGAGAAATTTGACCCGCCGAGACGGAATAGCCACTATAATCACTAGGAGCGGAGAGAGCCGACGCATTGACGACAATCAATACAACTGAAGACTTCCTGGCGCTGTTGCGTGAGAATCAGGAATTCCGCGAGGCTGCGAGGCAAGCTATCCTCACAGAGGAGTTGCTGGCGCTTCCTGCGGTGTTCAGTACGTTCGCGTCCGAGATGCGCACTGACTTCAGGCGACTTGAGGGGAATGTGTCCGAGGTACGCACTGATGTCAAGCAGTTCCAAGAGGGCCAGAAGCGGCTTGAAGGTGATGTGTCCGAGATACGCACTGATGTCAGGCAACTCCAAGAGGGCCAGAAGCGGCTTGAAGGTGATGTGTCTGAGGTACGCACTGATGCCAGGCAGCTCCAAGAGGGCCAGAAGCGGCTTGAAGGTGGTCAGAAACGGCTCGAAGAGGGTCAGAAGCGACTCTCGGACCGCGTTGACTCAATCAGGGGCACTTCGCTTGAGCAGAGGCTGAGCACAAAATTGCTTCCCCTGGTGGGGCGTGAGTTCAACGTCAGGCGGGTCTTCGCCATCTGGTCTCCCGGAGTTATTGACGTGTCGGGAAGCACCAAAGAGTTCCATGACAGAGTCGAACAGGCGTTGGAAGACGGCATCATTGACGATGACGATGAGACCCGGCTTCGGGTCACAGACCTCATCATGCGCTCTCAGAGGAAGACGGATAGGTCAACCCTCTGGTTCACGGTAGAGGCTTCCGGAGTCATCAACAACGATGACGTCACCCGCTCAAAGCAGTCAGCCGACGCCGTCAGGAAGATCTACGGACAGGACATCATACCTATCGTCTACGGCTATGGGATTCAAGAGGCCCAGATGAGACTGGCCGAAGATCTGGGCGTTCAGGTGTACCTCGACCCCGACAGGGGCTAGACGGCACGCCTCCCCCCACTCCCACCCCTACCGGCTTTCTCTCTCACTTTGCAAAGCCGCGACCGCGGATTCCATGTCCGGGTGCAATGCCATGATCCTGTGAAAGCCGATTATCGTGAACGCCTCTTGTATGTGAGGCTTAAGGTTGCAGATATGGAAGCCGCGACCATCGGCATTGAGTACCCTGGCAATTTGCAGGACGGCGCGCAAGCCGGCGGAGCTGATATATACAATTCCGGCTGAGTCCATGATGACGCCATGGTCGGTGGCGGCTATAGCGCGAAGGGCTTCAGCGCAAAAGCTATCAGCCTTGAGCGAGTTTATTCGTCCCTCGGGATGTAGCAACAAGATGCCAGTGGGGAAAGCTTCAGATCGGACCGTCATAACTCTCTGTTACCAATTCACCACATTATCTGTGGCCGCCGGGTTAATTCGCTCGCCTTGAGAAGATTGTTCGTAATTCTAACACGCTATGAGCTTGCACTGTTTTGCTTCGGGCGGATATAAGGGCGCCTGAAACCCTGCGGCGACTCTTCGCGGCCTCCGACAGCTCCAACGACCCCGTGCTGGGCGTGTCCAGAGATGGGCGCGGCGACATCGCCCTCCTCAACGCGATGGGCTTCCAGGCGTCTGCCCTGGGCAACCACGAGCTCGATCGCGGCACCGGCGTCTTCGCCTCGATAGTCTCCGCTCACCCACCGGCGAGCCGGTGCTGCTGGTCAACACCGACGCCGACTACAGGTACCTCGGCCGGCTGGTCGTGGACTTCGACGATCAGGGCGTGATGATACCCGACAGCATCGACCCGTGCCAAGACCCCCTACAACGTGCCCGAGACTCCACCGCTCGACGACCAACGCATCCAGAACCTCGGCATCCCCGGCAAACAGGACACGGCCTTCTCCTCCCGTTGATCGATCGACGTTCCCACTGGGTAGAACAGTCGGCTACAATCAGGAATGACGGAGGGAACATCAATTGACGACGCTTTACAACATAGACGATCTCCTTCGCATCGTACGTGAAGACGAGGCTGTTCGCGCCGCTCTGCGTCGTGAAGTGCTTACCGAAGACCTGCTGTCGCTTCCAACTCAGTTCGCCGTGATGTTGGAAGAGGTGAAGAGCCTGCGCCAGAACACGAACTTTCTGTTGGAAGAGTTCAAGGTCATGCGGCGCGACACGAACTTTCTGTTGGAAGAGTTTAGGAGCCTGCGTCAGGACACGAACTTTCTGCTGGAAGAAGTGAAGAGTCTGCGCCAGGATACCAATTCCCTACTAGAGACCCAGACTGCCATACTTGGGGAGCAGCGAAGGATGAGTGGCGACATCCATGCGCTGCATGGCATGTACAGGCGGCAGCACGATGACCTCGCCAGGTTTCGAGGCAACTATGCCATTGACGCCGCCAGGAGGAATAGATGGGATATTGCCCAGCTTTTCGCCAGCCTGCGCGGTATGCGCCGGATACAGAGCAGAACGCTCACTGAAGGCGAGTTGGGCGATTTGCTCGAAGAGGGCTATGACGCTGTGGATGCGTTGAATCTGCCCAATAGATCTTGGGGAACTTTTCTCGTCCCCGACATGATTGCTTCGGTCACGCAGGTGAGGCCATCAGGGCCGCCCTTCTACATCGCGGTAGAAGCGTCTTACACCGGGAATGTCGAGGACCTGTTGCGGGCGACCGAGCACGCCAGGATTCTGCGAAGCGCGACCGGACTTGACGCCTACGCTGTTGTCGCATCCGTAAGGATGGCGCCCAGCATGGAGAGGCGAGTCTATGACGACGTCGAGCAGTTCGTCCATGCTGGCGATGAGAATGCTGCTCTCTGGTATCGACTTGCTGAGGAGCACATGGAGCCACTGGACCCCGAGTAGCGCGGGTTATCCTTGCAAACCGAGTCGTACACCCGCCATCTGGGGATTGCACATATGGAAGCAATTGAAGAGTTCCTCGACGCAAGCACCTCCATCGAGTGGCTGATACTCGCCGACTCCGCCGAGGTGGTTGGCGGCAAGCTCTACCTGATGGGAGGCGGATGGGACCGCCTTACGGTCCACTCTCAGCCCGCGAAGAAGAACCTCGCCGTCGCGCTCGCGCTCAGGGTCCCATGGCACGAGACGAACAGGCAGCACGCCTTCCGGATCGACATGACAGACGAGGACGGGTCCCAGATCGTCAGCGTCAACGGCGCCACAGAGGTCGGACGCCCGGCCGGGATTCCGCCTGGACAGCCCCAGCTTGTCCAGCTCGTAGTGAACTTCGACGCCACGCTCAAGAGGCTTGGGACCTACGTCATCACCGCGCGCGTAAACGACTCACAGGAACGTTCGGTGCGATTCAACATCGTGCCCGGCCCTAGCGTCTCACGGCAGAGCGACTAGCGGCCCTGCCGCTCGCCAGTCACGAGGGTCCTCGCGACACTTCAGTCAGGCCGCCGGCTCGCTGTAGTAAGAAAACAGCATGAACAGCGAGAAACCCACGGACCACGCCCATCCGACCACGCCCGCTATCCCGGCCTTCCACCACTCGAACTCCAGGGTGTTCTTTATCGCCACTACACCCGCAAACAGAATCCACACGATCCCGACAATCATCACAACTGGCACGAAGGTGTAGAAAACTGACGCCGCTAACGGCGCATAGCAGATGCCGATCGCCTTCAGGGCGCCCCTGAAACCCGTCGCACCCTGGAACAGCCGGATACCCAGAATCCACACGAACAACGTCCACAGGAACCACCCGCTCATAATGGTGGAGACGGCCATGAACAGGCCGAAGACCTCTGCCGGGTCGAAGCCCACCGTGTCCGGCTCGCGAACTTCGACCCATATCCCGAGTCCGAACGCGGACCCCGATATGATCACGATGCCGAGCGCCGCGAACATCGTCTCCTGACGGTCCCTGATCTCGTGGAATACGCTTCCGTCCAGCAGGAGGGCGCGCAGCGCCAGTTTCAACATTGCCGTTCCTATCCTCTAGAGTAGAGTGATCGAGATTGTATTCTCACCTCTGACGGTGGTTCAAGTTGGCCACCTGACACCTACTACTCTGACCGTGTAGAATCTGCAAGTCAATTCACTGAGGTAACCAGGTGGAACAGCCCGACGCCCTAATCCTTACGGCAATCGGAATCGGCACCGCGTTCGGGGTGCTTGTGTTGCTGCTCGTGACCGTGCTGCTGATCAGGCTCGTCTCCTGGTGCGCCGACAGGTACTTTGGCGACGGCGATACCTCAGACGAACCGACGGAATCCTCAGACCCCCGGATCGAGTCCGGGGCAGGCTCCGAAAACAGGAATCGCGCCCGCGCCGCCGCCATAGCGGTCACCGTGCTCATCGAGACCCAACCCCATCTCAGTCGGCTACCGCGAGACAATGGGCAGTAGATAGGCAGGACCGGACCTAATTGGACGAACTACTCGACTTTCTGGGTTCCACCGGTCTGTTAGCGATTGGACCGGGCGAGGGACTGATGATCCTGGTCGGCCTCGTCTTCCTCTACCTCGCCGTTGCGAGGGATATGGAACCGTACGAGCTGCTTCCGATCGGTCTCGGTGTGATCGTCGCCAACCTCCCGCTGACAGGTCTGCTCGTTTCGCCGCTTGAGGGCGCGGGATTCCAGGAGTCCGGCTTCTTCGGCATCATCTTCCACTACGGCCTCTCGTTCTGGAACATACTGCCGCCGATCATTTTCCTCGGCCTCGGCGCTCTGACCGACTTCGGACCGGTGATCTCCAACCCCAAGACTCTGCTTCTCGGAGCCGCGGCCCAGGTGGGCATATTCGTCGCGTTCTGGGGCGCGCTGGCCACAGGGGTATTCGAGCTTCCGGAAGCCGCCTCGATCGGCATCATTGGCGGAGCGGACGGTCCAACGACGATCTTCCTCTCCGCGAGACTGGCCCCGGAGCTGCTCGGAATCACCGCGGTCATTGCATACTCCTACATGGCGGCGGTCGCGTTCATTCAGCCCCCGTTGATGAAGCTGCTCACGACCAAGAAGGAGCGCGAAATAGAGATGGCCCCTCCCAGGGATGTCTCTCGAATGGAGAAGCTCCTCTTCCCGACCATCGCGATGATCGCGATCATCCTGATAGTGCCGCGCTCAGCTCCGCTGATCGCCATGTTCATGATCGGCAACCTGTTCAGGGAGAGCGGCGCGGTGCCGAGACTCACATCAGCCGCCTCCAACGAGATCCTCAACATAGCTACCATATTCCTGATGCTGACCATAGGCACGCAGCTCTCTGCCGAGCGCGTGTTCCAGTTGGACACGCTTATCATTCTGGGACTCGGACTCGTCGCGTTCGCGTGCGGCACCACCGGCGGGCTGCTGTTCGCCAAGATCATGAACCTGTTCCTGAAGGAGAAGATCAACCCGCTGATCGGCTCCGCCGGCGTTTCGGCGGTACCGATGGCGGCGCGAATCTCGCATCACGTCGGCCAGCAGTCGAACCCACGCACGTTCCTCTTACCGCACGCGATGGGGCCAAACGTGGCCGGAGTGATCGGCTCTGCCGTTGTGGCCGGCGTGTTCATCTCCCTGGTTGCCCCAGGCTGATCCCGCTTTCGCGGGATAGACGGGTGCTGTTGAAATGTCTAGAACGGTCAAAGTAAAGCTCGAAGACAGGTGGTACACCGTAGAAGTCGGTGATCTTACCGAGCGCCCTGTCAGGGCCGTCGTCGACGGATACGTCGTTGAAGTAAACGTCTCCGACCCTGTCGAAGACACGGTCGCCCCGAAGCAGCCCGAACGACGTCCGGCCCGGGCCTCTGCTCCAAGACCGGCCCCATCTCCAGCGTCCACACCGCCTCCGCCTGCCTCCACGAGGCCTCCGGGTGCGGTCGTGGACAGCCCGCCGGACCCACAAAAGGTGTTCTCAGCGCCCATGCCTGGAACGATTCTGTCGGTCGCGGTCAGTCCCGGCGATCAGATCGTCACTGGAGACACAATCTGCGTCCTGGAGGCGATGAAGATGCAGCAGGCGCTCCGCGCCGACTGGTCAGGCGTAATCAAGTCCGTTCTGGTCACAGTCGGTGAGCAGGTGATGAACGGCGCTCCAATCGTCGAACTGGAGTAGGGGCGGGTTTCACACCCGCCCCTACCAATCACCGACCGCTAATCACTGTGCGTCTATAGGCCCGAACTTCCAGATTCTCCCGCCGCTGCCGCCGGCCAGCCCATTGTCTGAGCTGGTGAACATGACACTGTTGAGAGAGTCGCCAGTGGTTATGGTCTCCTGCTCGGTCCAGGTCACTCCGCCGTCGGCCGAGTGGGTAACTTTGCTGCGCGCACCAACGGCCCAGCCCTCAGTGTCGTTCAGGAAGAACACACCGAAAAGGTCCTCTGTAAGACTGGACTCCATGCTCGACCACGTCGCTCCCCCGTCCGTTGTCCTGACGATCAACCCACTGGGCCCCACCGCGACGCCAAGGCTCGCAGACGGGAACGACACCGAGTAGAGCGTGTCGTCGACTCCGCTGTCCTGCGCTGCCCAGGTCTCGCCGCCGTCGCTGGAGTGTACCACTGCGCCGCTGTACCCCACTGCCCACGCCTTGCTGCTGTCTGACAGGAACGCGAGGTCGAGCAGATCATCGCTCGTTCCCGAGTCCTGTTTCGTCCAGCTATTGCCGGCGTCCGACGTGCGATAGATTGCGCCGAAGTCGGCCACGGCCCAGCCGGCCTGCGAGTCCTTGAAGTAAACGCTCTCCAGGGCGAACACTCCCGGGACGGTTGGCAGGATCTCCCAGGTGGCTCCGCCGTCTGAGGTGCGGAGCACGGTTCCCGCGGTGCCCACAGCCCATCCGTTGCTGGTATCCACGAACCATACGCCGGTCAGGTTGATCGCCGTTCCGGTTTTCTGCACGACGAACGCCGAGCCGCCGTCCGTAGTCTTGCCGATAGCCCCGTCTGTTCCGACCACCCACGCCGTGTTCGCGTCCACCATCTGGACGTCGTTCACTCCCAGCAGGCGTCTGGTGATTACCTGCTCACGAGGCGGGAACTGCGGGAGGAGCGTCCATCCCACGGGCCCAGAGGGCGCTTGTTCAGCGGCGCTCGCCCCGGACGACTCCCCGGAGCACCCAAACGCGAAGACCGCCAATAAACAGGCGATTGCGGCCCATACACACAGCTTCGTAAGCGGCCCGATGAGCATAAGCATTGACCCGACAACGCCGTTTTTTCGCCTCACTGGATTCTCCCCGGGGATGTAACGCTGGTGTAACACTCTGAAGGTCTCTCGCTGATACAGTCTTCTCCCAAGGGAGACCCTGTTGGCGAGAGAATTATGAAAGTTCCGATGCGGCTATCATACGACAGATTAGTGCAGCGGGGCAGAGTAATCAATTCTCCCGCGGCTGTACCCAGATTCAACACATAGGAGAAATAGAAGACCTCGTTGGAGCCTGCTGCAAAGCTGGCTATGATGGTGAGTACCAATCTAAAGCCATCACCAACGAGGTGTACCCATTATGCCGCAGGGAACTCTTCCTTTCCACTACGCCGAGGAGAAGTCGTCGACAGGGATGACGGGGCTGTCAGGGTTGGCTGT
>DAOUHG010000096.1:0-3587 GCA_034428835.1 Dehalococcoidia bacterium | reverse complement strand
CACCAGGGTCAACATCTTGTCGCCAGGATTGGCTCGGCCTGGGGCGCGGCCCAGGTCAAGATGCCGGTCAACCAGTTGGGGCAGTCCCAGGTGCAGGGCCAGGGTGGCCGGCAGGAGCAGCCCGGCATTGGCCACCAGGCGGTGGTCGTCAAAGGCGACGTGGATGCGGTCGGGGTGGTTGCATGGTAGCTTCTGTTGAGTGCTCCTCGTCTGGGGTCCGGTTTGTGTTTCCAGAACCATTATCCCAGATGCACAGGAGCACTTTCTTACCCCTTCAGCACGCCGCGACACTCATCTTTTCGGTGGATTGGGGCTTAGTCAATGAGCCCGAAACCGTCTGGGCTGACGAGCCGACCGGGGATCTGGACTCTGAGACCGCCCAGGAGATCATGGACCTGGTTCTCGACCTGAATCAGCGAAACAGGCAGACGTTCATAATCGTCACCCACGCTCCTGAGGTCGGCGAACAGTGCAACCGGATCGTTCGGATGCGCGACGGGTATATAGAGAGCGACGGGAACGGCGCTAGATGAATCCCCTCAGCTGAGCAACCTTGGTCACCCGCCCGACACCGACCAAGAAAGCGGCGTCGCGGTAGCTGATGCCCTCGGCTAGGGCCGTTTCCCTGACCGTCCGGTACGCCTTGGTGATAATCGCATCCAGCTCCTCGTTGACCTCGTCGAGCGTCCACCGATGCTGGTACAGGTTCTGGGTCCACTCGAAGTAGGAGACGATGACTCCGCCGGCATTGACCAGGATGTCGGGGATAACCGTCACACCGCGGTCTTCAAGTATCGCGTCAGCCTCCGGCGTGAGTGGATGGTTGGCTGCTTCTATGATGAGGCCTGCGCGAACGCGCGACACGTTTCCTTCGTGGACGACCCGGCCGATTGCCGCCGGAACCAGGACCTCGCAGTCCAGCTCTAGTAGCTCTTCGTTGCCAATGTAGTCGGCGCCGGGGAATCCGACCACGGTTCCGGCCTCATCGGAGTGCGCGACTAGGGCGTCGACATCGAGTCCGGCGTCGTTGTGAACTCCGCCGTTAACGTCAGAGACCGCGACCACCTTGCACCCAAGCTCACCGGCGATCCGCGCGGTCCATGATCCTACGTTACCGAATCCCTGTATCACTATCCGAGCGCCATCAGGGTCCATTCCAAGGTCCGCCGCTGCGCTGCGCATGACAAAGACCACTCCCCTGCCTGTCGCCTGTTCACGACCCACCGAACCTCCGAGTTCGACAGGCTTTCCAGTGACGATCCCAGGTGTGTAGCCATGGATTTGTCCGTAGGCATCCATCATCCAGGCCATGGTCTGCGCGTTGGTGCCGAGGTCGGGAGCCAGGATGTCCCGGTTGACGGCGATCAAGTGCTCGATGTTGGTCGTGTACCTTCGAGTGAGCCGGTTCAATTCTCCCGTGCTCAGAGCGCGTGGGTCGCACTGAACACCGCCTTTTGCTCCGCCGAATGGGATGTCCACAATCGCGGTCTTCCAGGTCATGAGCGACGCCAATGCACGCACTTCTTCCTGGTCGGCCTCGGGATGGTATCGTACGCCGCCCTTGTAGGGCCCTCTCACGCCGTTGTGCTGAATCCGGTACCCATTGAAGACCTCGATGGTTCCATTGTCCATCCTCACTGGGACCGCCACGCTGAGCTCGCGCCAGGGTCTGCGCAGCATGTCGCGCACGCCGTCGGCAAGACCGAGCCTGTTAGCGGCGCGGTCGAAGAAGACGTTTACACTATCAAATGTGGATTGGTGGGTGTTAGTTGTCATTCTGTGCAATACCTGACAGTGGCAGTTTGAACGTGGAGTCACTTCTTACATTTTAGCACCGCCAGAAGCGTGGGGGGACTTCTGCCGAACTAAGGTAGTCGCTCCAGATCGGCGGTGAAGGTCGCGCTCCACCTGGACGCGGTGTTGCGTTCGACGATCTCGTTCAAACGATGCCAGCGGGATTCACGCTCGGCAAGCGGCATCTGCAGCGCGGCGTAGAGAGATCGGGCCATGCCGTCAATATCGAACGGGTTGACGATGACCGCGTCTGTGAGCTCGGCTGAGGCGCCAGCCAGGCTGGAAAGCATCAGTACACCCGGATCGGCCACCTGCGAGGCGACGTACTCCTTGGCTATCAGGTTCATGCCGTCCCTCAGCGGCGTGACCATGTTGACGTCAGCGTCCCTGTAGAATGCCGAGAGACTCTCCTGGCTGAAGTGGCGGTACAGGTATCGGAGCGGGATCCAGTCGCCCGCTGAGTAGCGCCCGTTTATCTCACCGACTAGACGTTCGACAGCCTCTCGCTCACGCACATATTCGGGGACGCGAGCGCGAGACGGGTTCGATATCTGAACGAACGTGACGCTGCCGTGCAGGTGGCGGTGTTGATCTAGCATCCACGAGAACGCCTGGAGCCGATTAGGGATGCCCTTGGTGTAGTCCAGCCGGTCAACCCCAATGATTACGCGAGTCTCAGTGTCCAGTCCCAACATGCCTCTCAGAGTTTCATGAGAAGTGCGGGCCGAGTGCTGGAACATCGATGGGTCTATACCGATCGGATAGACTCCAATCCTCGCCGACCGACCTCCGTAGGCGAAGTTACGACCGTTCCAGTCTCCGCCCAGCTCGTAACCGAAAGTGTCCACGAGGTTGAGCATATACCGGCGGGTGTGCACGCCGATCAGGTCGAATGACAGCATCGCGGTGAGAAGGTCTCGCGACCATGGAAGGACTGAGAAGATGTCCGAGGCCGGAAAGGGTGTATGAAGAAAGAAGCCTAATTTTCCTGACCATCCCAAGTTGCGCAGCTCTTCGGCTACAAGGAAGAGATGGTAGTCGTGAATCCAGACCACGTCGTCGTCTTTGAGCACGGACCGTAGTGCCTGAGCGTATCTTCTATTGACACGCCGGTACGCTCGATAGGTGTCGTGGCGGAACTGGGTACGCTCAACGAAGCTGTGGAGAATGGGCCAGAGCGTGCGATTGGAGAATCCGGTATAGAAAAGATTGGACTCATCTGGCGTCAGATCGATTGTGGCGAGCTCTACAGTGCCTGGAGTGCGCTCAACTTCTGTTCCTGCCCTGGAGCGTCGGGGAGCAGTCCGTCCGCTCCATCCCACCCACATGCCGCCGGTCTCGATCAGAGAGGCGCGGACGGCGCTGACGAGTCCACCAACAGCTCCCGTTCCCCTGCTGGAAGGATCCAGATCCGAGGCGGACGGGACACGATTGGATACCATTACGAGGCGTCCCATAGGGTTAAACACGCCTGCTCAGATCTTCAATCCAAGAGCGTATGTACTTGTGACGTCCATTGAGGGTCAAATGCACTACTCCGGCTCCTCGGCATGGGTAATCATCCACTCCCCATCGACTTCACGGAAGCCCATTCGAATACGTCGTGTGCCGAGTGGCTCCTTCATGTTCAAGTACATTTCTCTCTCGTCCTCACTTACTATATGATACCAATTCGCTTTGACTACGCCACAAACCTACCATGACACATTCTCATGCGTAGACCCCCGTCCGTCATTCCCGCGAAAGCGGGAATCCATCGACCCGGGTGAGGGAGAATACGGTGTAATCATCCA
>DAOUHG010000095.1:0-33189 GCA_034428835.1 Dehalococcoidia bacterium | reverse complement strand
CGCTGGCCCGCAATGGTGGCGATCAGTCGCTGGTGGATGGTCTCTGCGGTGTGTTCAGCGGCGCGCCTGTCCACGCCCGCTCCACCTGAACCTCTTCCCCACCTCTACGCCTCCGCTAATCAATTACGTGAAAAAATTCGTTGGTTCATTGTCAACTCTGGTAATGGACGAAGCACATACACTTGAGGGCGTGTTTGGAAGCAACTCCTCGTTCCTAGTTCGCCGGTTGATCGCAGCACGGGGTCAAATCCTTGGGCGCCGGAGTATCCGAGGTCAGATGCAACTCATTGCAGCCACTGCCACGATCGCCAACCCAGCCGAGCACATGCGACAACTCACTGGTTCCGACTTCGTTGTAGTTGACCATGAAGCTGATGGAGCTCAACAGCATGAACGTCTGGTAGCGCACATTGCATGTCCACCAGGTGACGAACTCAGCATTGCCCGGCAACTTCAACAGTCTGTGCTCATTCATGGTCGCAAGGGTGGGTTCATCACGTTCATGGACTCTCGTAAGGGTGTTGAAACATTGGCAATGGCCACTGAAGATGACATACAGGGTCTCTTCGAGGATCCTGCGGTGAGTCCATACAGGGCAGGCTTCGTCGCAACGGAACGACGTCAGATTGAACAACAACTCCGTTCAGGGGTATTGAGGGGCGTAATTTCGACATCAGCATTAGAACTTGGTATAGACTTTCCTTCCTTGTCCGTCGGATTCAACCTTGGTGTTCCGCCAACGCGGAAAGCGTATCGTCAACGCCTCGGACGTGTTGGCAGGACTGGCCCGGGTGCTTTTGTCGTGATCGGGACACCTAATGAATTTCGACAGTATGGCACGTCCTTTCGGGAGTATCACGACCAATCGGTGGAACCATCGTATCTATATTTAGACAACCGCTTCATGCAATTCGCTCATGGTAGATGCCTAGCCGACGAACGCGATGCTCTTGCTGCTAATGCGGCTTTGCCACGCACAGTAGAGTGGCCCAATGGCTTTGAAGACACCTATCTCGAAGCCCGACCGGGAGGAAGTCGTTCTCCAGAGTTCGATGCCATTGCCGAACTTGGTGGCGATACACCACACTACGGTTATCCACTTCGGAATGTAGGCGAACAAAGTTTTCAAATCAAACTCAGCGAGAACGCCACCTCGATGGGAGATGTTAGCCAATCACAAGCTCTTAGGGAATGCTATCCTGGTGGAACCTACTACCATAACATGCGTCCGTTCTACATTGCCGGATGGCGGACTCGAACATTCCAACAGCCTTACATATGGGTGCGGAATGGCACGCCTGGCCGAGTGACGCGGCCTAGGATCACTACGTGGCTAAACTCAACGATCACAGCTCAAGACATTATTGATGGCCACTTGATGAATGGGGAGCATGGATTTCTGTCGGAATGCCAGATGATGATCACTGAACGGGTCTCAGGCTACACTGACAGATCGGGAGAGTTTCATTCATATCGAGAGCTTCAACAGAGCAACCCAAATATGAGAGCCAGATCGAGGAACTTTAGAACAACAGGTGTAATCCTCTGTGTAGATCACGATTGGTTCAGGACAGCTGAGGTGCGACGTAAATTCTCAGATGTGCTGCGGGATGTATTCGCCCATAGATGTAGCCTGTCCCCACAGGACATAGGCTCCACATCCACCAACATTTCAGTCATAGATGGAGATGGACGTCAGAGAGGACGTCGATGCATTGCTGTGTTTGATCAAACATACGGAAGCCTCAGATTCACTGAACAACTCTACATGGAGTTCAAAACGATCCTTGACCAAGTATTGAGCGCTGTGTCAGTCGATACTGATCCGGAGACTGAAGTCCTCAAGGTTGCTGTAGATCGGATCCGTGACGAGGTTACAAGCTTTGCATCAATGAGCCCCTTCAGCGTCCAGGCCGAAAACATACCTAGTGGCTACGAGCAAGTATTCTCACCCGGATCTTTCGTCTGTTATCGAGAGAGTGGCTCGATTGCCACTGACGTAGAGATTATTCAGCCCACAATCATGGATGGGGTCCTCAAGTATCAGGTGAAAGCATCTTCCCCCAGACCGTGGGAGCCGCCCTTGCGTATGTGGATTACAGCATCCTCCGTTGAGCCATCTGCCGATGCTGATGCATGGGAATACGCGTGGTGGAATCGTGGAACAGAGGCCTACGAAGATCCTCCCGAAGAAGGTGAGCCTGACTAGATTCCTAGCTATGACTTACGGCTCCCGCTGGACACGCCAACAACTCCTCGTAGCCTTCACACTGTACTGTCGCTTGCCCTTTGGCAGACTGCACGCTAGGAATCCCGAGATTATTCGAATTGCCCAAGCCATCGGACGGACACCATCCGCGCTGGCAATGAAGCTGACCAACATTGCCAGCCTCGACCCTGAGATCACTTCCACAGGTCGCTCGGGGCTGAAACGGACTTCCGCAGCGGACCGTGCGATGTGGGACGAGATGCAAAACGACTGGACAGAGTTTGCCGTAGAATCCGAGCAAGCCATCAAGTCCGTCCAAGCAGAGGAAGACCCTTCGGACCAACCGCCCCATGATGACGTCCCCACTGGCGAAGACCGTACCGTCATAACCACCACGCGGGTCGGCCAAAGATTCTTCCGCAATGCGGTCCTGGCCGCATACAACGAGTGCTGCTGCATAACCGGGCTGTCCGTTCCGCCCCTACTTGTGGCAAGTCACATCATTCCATGGAGATGCGACAAGTCCAACAGGATGAACCCTAGAAATGGACTGTTGCTGTCAGCACTCCACGACAAGGCATTCGACAACGGCTTGATCACAGTCGACGACGATATGACAGTCCGTGTCTCCAACCAGTACACACGAAGTCCCGATCCGTACTTCTCCCAATCCATCCAACATTACCACGGATGCGGAATCAGACTACCAGAGAAGTTCACCCCTGACCCAGACTTCCTTACCTACCACAGAGAGCACATCTTCAAGGGTTGAGCAACCTCGACCACGAAGAATCCCAGTACACTACCAGTCAATAGCTCGCTAGCCCAGAACAAGCTATATGCCAACGTGCTAGCACCCAGAGACTGCCCCAACCATTTGGGCTCCAGTTTCAGCCCCTTGTAGCTATCCCCCTGAATCAGAGTTTCCTGGATAAAGTGATTGTCAGTACTCACGAGTGACAGCCCGGTACAAACTGGAATCCTGTTAATCTCACGAATCCAGGTTCATACAATTGCACCGACAGACAAAATACACCCTCAAATCCCCCTTGACCCCACACCCCACATCTCCTATCATAATGAGCAGAACATATATTCTCATATCCAACAGCCACACACCCCATGACCATACCCACCTTCATAAAAGACAACACCGACGACGGGCGCAACATCGTCCGATTCCTCATCGACGTCATGAACGGCGACATCGAAGGCTGCACCCTGAGCCAGCGACTCACCACGGCCAGGCTGCTCACCGTCTATGGACAGGACGACGCTCCCGACTTCATCGTCGACAACCCTCCCGACACATCAGAGAGGGAGACTGGTCGGAAGATCTGGTTCGAGATAGACGCCGGACTCAGGACCCTCATCAAGGCCAGGACCGACGACGGTCGCGTCATCTGCATGTTCCTGATCGATGTGATGGAAGGAAGAGTGGAAGGCATCCACGTCGGCCACCGCGTAGCGGCCGCGAGAGAGCTTCTCAACCGCGCGTTCGGCAAGAGTCAGGGCAAGTCACTGCCTAGAGCTTCACGCCCGGCTGCATCCCCTGCACCCCGCCGCTCGGCCCGGAAGAAACAGTGGACTCCCGAACGCGCCAGGGCTCAGACCGTCACCACGGCTCCTGCTGCTCCGACAGCGGTCCTGGCAGAACCCGAGCATCAGCCGGACTCGGAAGCCAATGACGGCTTCGACCCCGATGTTTACAGAGCCGCAAGCAATTGCATAGACCCAAACTTCGACCCCATGCTCGCAGCCTCGAACTTAGACTACTGGTTCAACTACGGCGGCTGCGAGGACATCAGGTGCCCGTTTCATGGCGATCCTGATGATCCAGACTTCGACCTCGACCCCAACGACTTCCACTACTGACCCCAGCCGGTCCTGACTGGCGCCAAACCGGGGAGCTTACCCGGTTGGGGGGATCTCACTCCTAACTCCTCTCCACTCACTCCTCGAGAGTCGCACTTGAGCGATTCTCTACCCCTCCCCCGAAATTGCAATTTCCAATTCCCTGTTGCATCATTGGGAACCGAGCGCACGACCTTTTGAGTCGAATCTGAAGCGCGGGAGTTCCCATGCCTGTAATAGACCACAGCACCCAGCCGATGCCGGAGCCGGTGGACAAGCGCAGCGTCCGCGCCCTCATCTCTGAAGAGCACGGAACTCACTCTCTCGCCATCAGCGAGCTAGTCGTCCACCCTGGCTCCGTCGGCCGGCTGCACACGCACGATTCCGACGAGGCCATTATGGTCACGGAAGGCTCCATCCAGTTCATCGTCGGGGACGAGGTGCGCACTGTTCGCTCCGGCTACTCGATGATCGCCCCGCCGGGCACTCCCCACAAGCTCGTCAACAACACCTGGGTGGCTGCGCGTATGCTCGTCACCCACCCCACCAACGACCTCAAGACGACCTACGTCGAATAGACGAAACGGAGGACCTCAGCATGACCACAGTTCGCACCCGCGACGATCAGCCCCAGCTCATTCCAACCAACGCGGGCGGACGCTCGTTCGCAGGGCCTCCCAAGGCGCTCCAGTCCCAGATCACCCCGACGGACCTTTTCTACGTCCGCAACCACTGGAAGGATGCGCCCGAGATAGACCCGGCCTCCTACCGGCTCGTCGTTGACGGCGAGGTCGCAACCGACCTCGCGCTCACTCTCGACCAGATCAAGGGCCTCCCCCACCGCCGCTACCAGTCCACATTCGAGTGCTGCGGCAACGGCCCCATCCCTGAGTACTGGGCCAAGCAGACCCGCTCGGTCATGGAAAAGGTCACCGGTCACGGCATCATGGGCAACGCCGAGTGGGTCGGTGTGTCCGTTTCCGACGTTCTCAATATGGCCGAGATTGGCCCGAACGCCGTCGTGGTAATGTTCGAAGGCGCAGACCACGGCCCGGATGAAGTCGTCGGCGATCCCGCTGAGGTCACCTACGAGCGCAGCCTCCCGATGGAGAAGGCGCTCCACCCGGACACGATGCTCGCCTGGGAGATGAACGGCGAACCGCTCACTCCCCTGCACGGCGCACCGCTACGACTCGTTGTCCCCGGCTGGTACGGCATGTGCTCGATCAAGTGGCTGGCCGGGGTCCACGTCCTGGACCGCCCCTTCGAGGGCTTCTACCAGATCGAGCGGTACCGGGTCATGAACGGCCCCGACGCCGACGAGTTCTACTCCTACCTGACCGGCATGAAGGTCAAGTCGATCATCACCGACCCGGCTCCCGGAGACGAGGTCCCGTCCGGCGACTACGTCGTCTCAGGCGCCGCATGGTCCGGCGAGAGCGACATAACCAGGATCGAAGTCAGCACCGACGGCGGCGAGTCTTGGACCGATGCCCGTGTGACCGTCCCCCGAAGCGGCTACTCGTGGACCCGCTGGGAGCACGACTGGTCCATCTCCGACCCCGGCCACTACGTCCTGATGTCCCGCGCCACCAACGACAAGGGCGAGACCCAGCCAATGGAGTTCCCCAACAAGTGGGACGGCATGGGCTACGGCAACAACATGGTCTTCGCCCACGACGTACAAGTCGTCTAGTTATTTCCACCCTCACCCCAACCCTCTCCCTGAGGGAGAGGGTTGGGGTGAGGGTGTGAACTCATCCATCCAAACCTCAAACCAGAACCAGCAATCGAAAGGCAACCCAATGAGCCTCAAAACAATAGCCATCCTAAGCCCAGGCGACATGGGCCACGGCGTCGGCAAAGTACTCGGCGAGCACGGCTACGACGTCATCACATGCCTTGACGGTCGTAGCGACCGCACTAGGCAACTCGCCGCAGCCGGCAACTTCCGCGACGTGCCGACCCTCGCCGACATGGTCACCCAGGCCGACCTCATCATGTCGATCCTGGTCCCGGCCCAGGCCCTGGGTGTCGCCCAGACCGTCGCAGACGCTCTGCGCGAGGCCAACGTCTCTCGCCCCTTCGCCGACTGCAACGCCGTCTCTCCTCAGACAGCCGACCGGATGAACTCGATCATCAGCGCTGCCGGCGGCGAGTACATAGACGGCGGCATCATCGGCGGCTCGCCTGCTCACGGAGCGGTGCCGCGCATCTACATCTCTGGCCCGTCAGCGTCCCTGATGGACGAGCTCGATGGCAAGGGCATCAGCGTGCCGAACCTCGGTCCCGAAATAGGTCGCGCCTCCGGCATCAAGATGTGCTACGCCTCCATGACCAAGGGCACCTCGGCCATCAGAGTTGCGATGCTGACCGCCGCCCAGTCACTTGGACTCTACGACGAGTTGGTCGCAGAGCTGTCTGGAAGCCAACAGGGACCTCTCTCAGCGATGGAGTCCAGCATCCCCGGCCTGCCCTCCAACGCGGGCCGCTGGATCGGCGAAATGGAAGAGATAGCGGCTACGTTCGATGCCGTAGGTGTCACTCCCCACTTCCACCAGGGAGCCGCCGAGATTTACCGGCTACTGGCGTCAACGCCGTTCGCCGACGAGAGTCCGGAATCAGTCGACAGGGACCGCTCGCTTGCCGAGACGATCAGGGTAACGGCCGAGCACCTGCCCCATCCCGCGCGTGGAATCGCCGATTGAAGGCCCTCTTCGTCAAGCAGCCCGGCCCAACGCCTGAGTTCGAGGTGCGCGACGTCGAAACCCCGGAAGCCGGCCCAAACGATGTTGTCATCGAGGTCCACGCTGCTGGTCTCTGCGGCCACGACATCGCCATCATGACCGGCCTCCTCCGAAGGGGCGTCGACCACAGTGTGATCCTGGGTCATGAGATCTCAGGCACAATCGCACAGCTCGGTTCAGACGCCACCGGCCTCTCCGAAGGCGATGCCGTAGTCGCCTCGCTCACGGCATCCTGCGGCACATGTGACCGCTGCCGCTCAGGGCTGGACTACAGGTGCCGAAACGGCGCCGGCGTTGGGCACGGCGTCAACGGAGGCTTCGCCGAGTACGTGAGGCTCCCAGCCACAAGCGTGACCGTGTTACCAGCAAACCTGGATCTGACGGGCGCGTCGCTGATCGCCTGCCCCATAGGAGTTTGTGTTCGCGCCGCGAAGTCGGTCGCCCGAATCTCCGCTGGGGAGACAGCCTTGGTCACAGGCGCCGGTGGCGGACTCGGCGTTCACGCCGTCCAGGTGGCTGGAGCGCTCGGAGCGCAGGTCTTCGCAGCAACGTCGTCGCCAGATAAGCTCGACGCGCTGGACAGATTCGCCCCCGGTGGCTCGATTCTGGGCGGCGAGCTCGACTTCTCGGAGCTGGTGCTCGCGTTCACTGAGGACCAGGGAGCAGACGTCGTGATCGACACCGTGGGGTCTGCCACATTCAGAAGCGCGATTCGCAGCCTGTCCCAGTACGGGCGCATGGTGCTCCTTGGTGAGGTCGAGGGCAACAGGACGACGCTCAATCTGACCGACATCATGTTCAGGGACGCTGCTATCTACGGCTCAACCGGCGCAAGCCGTCCCGACATCGAAACCGCCATTGCAATGGTCGCCTCAGGAACAGTTGAGCCAGTAGTCCACGCCGCGATGCCACTTGAAGATGCCGCAGAGGCAGTTCGCCAAGTCACGTCAAGACAGGTCACAGGCAGGATCGCCCTGACTCTTCGGTGAGTCGGTAGCAGCGAAAACCTACGCGCTGGCGGTCCTCGTCCGCCGTCCTCGTCCGAACAGCCAGGGTATGTCGCCGTATTCCCACGAGATCAGCACCTGGCTAGCCACCGCGATCGAGCTGTACGTACCCGCGACCACACCGATCAGAAGCACCAGCAGGAATTCCCTGATCGTCGATCCGCCAAACAGGTACAGGGCGGACAGTGTAACGAGCAACGTCAGGCTGGTGTTGAGCGACCGTCCGATCGTCTCCGAGATACTGAGGTTGACCACCTCGGACAGCTCACGGTTGGGATGTATGGTTACGTTCTCTCGAATCCGGTCGAAGACAACGATCGTGTCGTTGACGCTGTAACCAATGACGGTCAAGAGCGCGATCAGGAACATGGTACCCACTTCGATTTCCAGCAGTGCGCCGAGAATCGCGAACACGCCGATCACTATCACCGTGTCGTGTATGAGGGCAGCGATAGCGGCTGCGCCGTACCTGAATGGACTGGGGACGTTCCTGAATGCCCACCAGACGTAGATGAAAATGCCCACGGCAGCCGCTACTACAGCGTAAATGGCATTGATAACCGTCTCAGAGGCGACCACCGGCGATACTAGATCGAACGACAACTCGGTCAGGCCGTCCGGCGACAGTCTTGCCTCCAGGCCACCAGTGAGCGCCGCCTTCTCCGCGTCGTCTAGCTCCTTGGTACGGATGAAGTAGGTGTCGTCGCCTAGCTTCTGGACCGTGGCCTCCGGATGACCAAGGATAGCTAGGCGCTCACGCAGATCAGTCTGATCGACGCTGGACTCGAAATCGAGCGTCAGAGTCGAGCCTCCGGTGAAATCTATCCCCGGCCTCAGCCCTGGCGCAATCGCCAAGAATACGACTCCTGGCACGATCACCAGTAGTGAAATCAGGTAGAACCACCCTCTCAGGCCTACGAAGTTCAAGTCAAGCTCCTGTGTTCAGTCGTTGGCCACCTGGGAGATCTCGCTTCCGCCAGACGGCAGCCAGATCCTGGTAGTCCTGGTGACCCTGGTGGTTGCGAGGAACCTTAGCAGGGTGCGGCTGACAGTAATCGCGGTGAACATGCTGATGCCGACGCCTATCGCCAGCGTGACGGCGAAACCCTGAACGATGCTGGCTCCAAGCTGGTCGGCGAACCAGAACAGTATGGCGCAGGTAATCAGCGTCGAGACGTTACCGTCGCGGATAGCTGGCCACGCCCTGTCGAACCCGATGTTGATGGACATGAGCAAAGTGCGACCGGCGCGTAGCTCGTCCTTCATTCGTTCGAAGATCAGGACGTTGGCATCCACGGCCATGCCGATCGACAGGATCAGTGCGGCCACGCCGCTCAAAGAGAGAGTGACCGGCAGCATCTTGAAGATCGCCAAGACCAAGGCAGAGTAGATGAGCAGGGCAATGGCCGCTGCAAGCCCGGGTAGCCGATAGTATAGGGTCATGAACAAGAACACCAACGCCAGACCGACTAGTCCTGCAACAACGCTCTTGGACAGCGAGTCAGCACCGAGAATGGCGTCAACGTCGCGCTCCTGGATCAGCTCGATGTCAACAGGCAGCCGACCTCCTTCCAGAAGCAGCGCGAGATCCTGAACGCGCTCGATTGTGAAGTTACCCTCGATTATCGCGGTTCCGGCCGTAATAGCCGTCCTGACCTCCGGCGAGACTAGTTCGACATCGTCGAGGAAGATCGCAATCTGGTCGCGCACGCCGGTCGCCTGCTCCTTGGCAATGATGTCCAGCGTAAGCTCGCCGAAAATCCTGGTGCCAGTGTCGTTGAACTCGAGGTTCACTATCGGTGCTCCGGAGGCGGTATGCTGGCCCGGAAATGCCCTCGCCAGATCGTCGCCGGTAAGTCCGATGTTTTCATCGACAGAGCCCCGGATCTCCGTAAAGAGCACCGAAGGATTCTCGCCGACTCGCGAACGGACATCTTCGAGGACCGGGGGGCCTTCCGCTGGGGAACTATTAGGAATCGCGATCGCATACGTGGTGGTTGTCGCAACCTGCTGAATAGAGAAAGCGAAAACTTCCGACAATCGCAGCTGATCCGTTCCCTCGAGGGTCACGTCCAGGAAACTTGGCGGTGGTGCGTTGCCCCCGGTTACCTGGGCATTCTGGAAATTTACAAATGTTACAAAGAGACGCTGGTGTATTGCCAAGAATTTTGCCGCGCCGTCTTCCGTGAACTCGACCAACGCAAAAACCTGCTTGTTGGAGTCTGCCTCCGCAGGTTCAGGTTCGGGAGTGGCCTCTGTCGAAGTGGCTTGTTCGTCTGTAGACTCAGCCACCGGTTCTGGTGGTTCCGGGAAGTAGTCGATGGTGATGCCCACGATGTCATCGGCGGTGATTTCGGTAACATCTCGTGGGACAAGAATCTCTCGGCGCTTGAACTCAAGCCGCGCAGTCTCACCGATGTAGGCCTTGGCTCGTTCGAGGTCGCTGACTCCTGGCATCTGCACTAGAAGACGATCAGATCCCAAGATCTGGATGATTGGCTCGCCGAGGCCGGCGCCGTTTACTCGCCGCTCGATAGTGCGCTTCAGAGATTCCATCTGATCCGAGGAAACTTCAATGGACTCTTCGGTGTCGGGGTCTGTCAAGTTCGCCTGATAGACGAGGTGTCCGCCACCCTGAAGGTCTAAGCCGAGGCTAAGGCCGAGAGGTGTGTCTGCGCCGCGCTGAAAGTCCCCAATCGAGATCGTCTGGAAGCCGAGGATCAGTCCGGCCAGAACGACGATCACGCCAATCATAATGACCGTGCGACCGTATCTACCCACTGCTGTCTCCTACTTCCAAGAAATTCCTAGCCAAGCTCAACGCCTCAGTTCTAGTGCTCACCAAGCCGTCCGCCTCCGCCTTCGCAATCTCCCCCAAGAGCCGTCCCACAAGTGGACCCGGGCCCAGACTCAGCTCGCTCATAATGTCGTGGCCAGTCAATAGTCCCCTTCTGCCGGACAGTACGGCTCTGGGCTTCTGAGGCCCGACTGCAAGAATGTGCGCGATGGCTCGCGCCTGAACCGCCATCTCGTCGGATGTCAGTAGCGGACCGCGCGCCGCAAGAAAGTCTGCCATGTTCAGGTAGAGCGTGTCCAGCGCAGCATCTCCCAAGTCACGGTAGTAGCGGAATACGGCCCGTTCAGTTGGAAGCTCTCGAGGCCCCGCCATCTGCCTCGGTCTGAGGTGATGCCGGATCATCGAACAGACGAGACGCTCCCCCCTTCGCCCAATGCGTAAACGATGCAGAATCTGGCTGGCTATCCGCTCTCCCTCCTCAGAGTGTCCAAAGAAACGGACTCGCCCGGAAGGCTCAACTGTCTTGGTCTGGGGTTTGGCTATATCGTGCAGAAGCGCGGTCAACTTGAGAATCGTGCCTCTCGTGTGGCCGTCGGAAACCTCCTGCGCGAAGTAGCCGTCCATGCCGTCAAACCTCGGCATCATATCTTCGACGAAGCCAGTCTCGTACCAGCCAGTGACGATCTGATCGGCGAAATCTACGGCAGCGGTCAGGTGGCCGAACACGTCGTAGTAGTGCTCCTTTGGTTGGTCAATGCCCCTTGCGGCGTTCAGTTCGGGAATCAGAGCGGACAGAACCTCCAGGCTGTCCATTCGCTTGATCGCCGAGCCGGCTCCAGGAGTTGCCAGAGTCCGTAGTAGCTCTTCTCGCAAGCGTTCGGCTGAAGATCTCTCAAGCAGTCCGGCGTCCCTGCGAATCATGGACTGGGTTGGCAGATCGATGTCGAAGCCTGTTTCAGCTGCTATTCGCACGGCCCGCAGCATCCGGACCGGGTCATCTGTGAATACGCTGTCCGAGACGGCGCGGATTGTCCGCGAATCTATGTCGGCGACGCCGTTGAGAGGATCGATCAGCTCGGAGTCCTCGGAAAGCGCTTCCCCCAGCTCTACCGCCACGGCGTCTACAGTGAAGTCACGTCGAGA
This sequence comes from Dehalococcoidia bacterium, assembly GCA_034428835.1. GTDB lineage: Bacteria > Chloroflexota > Dehalococcoidia > Lucifugimonadales > UBA1123 > VXRN01. Next base: position 21,432 of record DAOUHG010000095.1, on the reverse strand, counting down.
GAGGTCATCCTCGATGCTGCCTCCCACCATTTTTGCCAGGTCTATGTCAGTCATGGACGAGTCGGACGCAATCACGATCCTGACCATGTCCCGAGGCACGTTAAAGGACACCAGTCGGCCTTTTAGAGCCGAGGCAAGCTCAGGACCGACCTCGTGAGGCGATCCGTCTATGACGATGTCAACGTCGTCCGTGGACTTGCCCAGCAGGTGGTCTCGTACACAGCCTCCCACTATGAACGCAGGAATGCCGCGGGCGGCCAAGACATCGGCAGCGCGCGCGGTAAGTGCGTGAGTGCGGCTGTTGAGAGATTTCATCTGGGTATTACGGCACTGTCCGTACAAGAAACGCGCCACCCTCACGGGTGGCACGCGCGATTCTCGCTTAAGATTGGGAATCTATTAAACTATGTGACTTTCATGGTCGCGGGAGCGTCTTCGAATTGTGCAACCTCACGGTCTTCCGGGTTGTCCTCTCCGAGTTCGTCATGGTCTTCCACATCCGGCTCAGCTTGTTCGTCAATTTGATAGAGTTGGGTATGGTCGCTCAGGTGGTCGAGGTACAGAATGCCGTTCAGGTGGTCGACTTCGTGTTCCATCGCCTGCGCGAGCAGGCCGTCGGCGTCCACCCTAATCTCTTTTTCGGTGTGATCGAGTGCGCCGAATCTGACCCACATCGAGCGTTCTATAATCGCCCTGTAACCTGGATAGCTTAGACAGCCTTCCTCGACCTCACGCTTACCCTCTCGGCGAATGATCTCAGGATTGAAATATATGCGGGCCTCTTCTTCGTCAGCAATTTGAATAACGATCAGTCGTCGGAGTTCTCCGACCTGATTGGCAGCCAGGCCGACGCCGCCCGCCTCACGCAATGTGTCCACCATGTCGTGTGCGAGCTCAAGTATCCGCTTGTCTATCCGCCTAACTCTCCTGGCGCGCTGCCTCAGGATCGGGTGCGGAATCTCCAGTATCTGTCTGACCGCCAATCTTTCACCTCGGTCACATCTGATGCCCATCACCGCGCTTGAGCGCGTTCAGGTTATATCACCGGTACAGTGCGTGTAAAATGTTAAGTAAGGACTATGCGGGGCAGGCCGTCTCAGTGGGAGGCTTAAGTTGACCAGGACACTAATCTCAGGCTCGACGGGACTCATTGGACGTGCACTGGTCGACAGATTGGAGTCGTCCAGTCACGAAGTAGTACGGTTAATTCGGCCCACTTCCAGAAGAGGTGTTACCGGTCTCACATGGGACCCCGCCGAGGGGCTGCTGGATCCGCAAGAGCTGGAGGGCTTTGACGCGATCATACATCTCGCGGGCGAAAACATCGCCAACCGGCGCTGGTCGGAGGAGCAGAAGCAGAGAATCAGGGACAGCCGTGTCGTAGGCACGAGCCTGCTCGCGAACGCGCTGGCCGGCCTGAACAGTCCTCCCACGGTTTTTGCGTGCGCATCTGCAGGCGGCTACTATGGCGACCGCGGCGGCGAGATTCTGACGGACTCGGCAACGCCCGGTACGGACTTCCTCGCTCAGGCGACGAGGGAGTGGGAGGAGGCGACAGCACCAGCGTCTGAGGCTGGAATACGGGTGGTCAATTTGCGAATCAGCGTCGTATTGACGGCGGCCGGGGGGATGTTGAAGCGAGTCCTGCCGATATTCAAGCTAGGGCTCGGCGGTAGGCTTGGATCGGGCTCCCAATTCATGAGCTGGATCACGCGCAAAGACTTGATCGACGCTTTTGTGTGGGTCATGGAGAATGACGAATTGTCCGGAGGAGTGAATATCTCATCGCCGAATCCGGTGACCAATGCGGATTTCACTCGGGCGCTTGGGAGAGAAGTCGGCAGGCCAGCGGTATTTTCGGTGCCGCGATTCGCGCTGAGGGTCGCACAGGGCGACCTGGCGGACGTTGTGCTATCGAGTCTCAGGATGGCTCCGGAGAGGTTGGTGGAGAGTGGGTTTGAGCTCAGTCACGCAGAGCTTGAGGGGGCGCTCAGGTGGGCGCTAGCCGACAGTAGCGATTAGCAGCACCACATCCCGAATACTACGCGGTCGTGATGCCGTGGGTGGGGAAGATCAGGCGCTGCACGGACTGGACGCTGGCTTCGGCGAACTGGCGGGAGTCGGCCAGGACCTGGTCTGTGAGGCGGAGGTCGTCAGGGTCGCGCAGGGCGTCGACGCCGTGTTCGGCGCTGTACTCGGTTGGGATGCGATCGTCGAAATTCTGTCCTGATAGGACGCCGTAGGCTAGCGTCCAAGCGCGGGCGACAGCCTGAAGGTCGTATCCACCACCACCCAGGGCGAGCCAACGATCAGGGGCAAACCGAGCGAACTCGGAGACAGCCGCTGCGAAACCCTGTACGGTCAATGCTAAATGGGTGATCGGGTCCCTGTAGTGGGAGTCGATTCCCAGCTGGGTGACAAGCACGTCTGGCCTGAATGCTTCAAGAAGTGGCACGACAGTCTGCCTGAAAGCCCAGAGGTACACGTCGTCCGACGTGTAGGGATACAGGGGGACGTTTACGGAGTATCCTCTGCCGACTCCCGCGCCAGTCTCCTGCACGAATCCGGTGCCTGGAAACAGGAACGCGCCCGACTCGTGGAGCGAGATCGTCAGAACGCGGTCGGTCGAGTAGAAGGCGTGCTGAACTCCGTCACCATGATGGCAGTCTATGTCGACGTAGGCGACCCTCATACCCTCCTGAAGGAACCTGTGGATGGCGATCACGGGGTCGTTGAACACGCAGAAGCCGTAAGCGTGGTCGGGCATTGCGTGATGCAGGCCACCTGAAACGTTAAACGCAGCATTCACCTCGCCGGCGACCAGCGCTTCAGCAGCAACCATCGACGCTCCAGTGGACAGCACAGCGGCCTCATAGATGCCCGGGTAGGCGGGGTTGTCTCCAGGGCCAAAATTGAAGGCAGCAGGACTGGCTTCCGGTCGGTCCGCGCTGATGTCTTCAACGCCGTCTATATACTGATCGGAGTGGAACCAGCGCAGCTCGTCCTTGGTGACTTCCCTGGCTGGTGCGACGCTGGAGTGCTGAGGCAGAAAAGCGCCGTAGCTGTCCAAGAGCCGGTGAGTGTACTGGAGACGTACCGGCTTCATTGGGTGAGTATCGCTCAGGGCGTGGGCTGACATCCGATCGTCGTATACGAAGAGGGCGCGTCTTGGCATGGAGAAACCTTGGCTGGAATGGGCGTGGGGGTAGCGGAATCGGGCGCAATTGTAGCACAGCGGGATGGCCCAGACGGTTAGCCTATACGAGGATTGCATGAGTGCATTCACCCTCACCGCAACCCTCTCCCTGAGGGAGAGGGGGCCTGTCGGTTGGTATTCGTGCTTTTCTGTACACTCCTACCTACCCCTGTCAGCCCTGAGGGAGAGGAGGTATAGGAGACTCCAACCTTCTCTGACGGAGATGGAGCTATCGCACCAATGACGGAATACGCTATGGAGCTGCATTAACGCGGTAGCACGTCCAATCGGGTTTTGCGTTTTGTTCTGGTTATTCGGACGGATCTGACTGGCGGAGACGCTTTATCCAGCCGACGGTTGCCGCGGTGGCCGTGGCGAGCAACGCGCCTCCGATGATTGCGGAGGTGCCGAGGCTGCCGGGGTCGGCAACCTCCAAGATCGATCTTCGACCTGAGAGGTGCGTGCGCCAGGCGGCATCGAGCTGGTCGATGTTCATTCCATAGGTCGAGACAAGTGCCTGCTCGACAGTTTTGCCGTCGCCGATGGCGGTGAACAGGGATGACAGGCGGTCTTCACCGAAACCGTCTGCGATGAACCGGACTATGCTCGCCGACTGTGAGTAGAACAGCCTGACATCCCTGGGTCGGCCGGGGACGGAGCTCATGTGCCGGAGTCGAATCAGATCGTCACGGGCGAATGCACGCCTGACCTCGGACTCGCGTTGATGGCCGTGCGGCTCGAAGTACATCGCGATACCTTCGTTGAGCCACGCGGGAATCCGCGTACGCCCGCGGCGAGAGTCGAGCGCCTCATCAACCATCAGGTGGGTCAACTCGTGGACGAGGCCGTCATGATTGAGGCCAGCCAGTACCAGTGCACCGTGGTCACCCAGGGCAAATCCAGCGTATAGGGACACGTCCTGGGACGTCTGGCTGACAGGCGGGAAGCTGCGGTCGGCCTCCGCGCGATCGTTGACCAAGACGGCCTTGAAGTTGTATTCCCCATCGAGGCCGAGTATCCGTTTGACGCGAGCCATTCTGTACGAGACATCGGCGCCGACGCTCTGCACAGAGCGTTCGGAGCGATCGTGCCAGAGCAGCGTGAAGTCTTCGAACTCTATCCGACTCCAGTCGTACCTGTGATCCAGGAACTCGAAGCTGAACCTGTCCGACTCGGTCTCGCGTCCTTCAGAGTCGGTGAAGACGTAGAAGTACTCAATATCGACGCCCTGGGGAATGTAGGCTCCCCTGCCCGTCTGAATAACAAATCTCGCGGAAAGTGGCCCGGAGTTGCTGATAGACTTGGGATAGGCGTACACGCGCGCGTCGGCCTGCCCCACCCTGTAGAAGATGCGTACGTTTTGAATGTCGGCAGGAGCGTCGGCGGTCAACTGAATGACGATCTGCTCCGGAAACTCGATCCGGTGGCTGGACGATATTACCCGTACACCCGCGCTGGGGGCCTCTTCGGGCAGAACATCCAGCCCGGCGGTCAGGCCTCCCAAGGCCGCCGCCGCTGTCAGAATGCTCAAGAGAACAGCGCTCAAGTCCTATGCCCTTCCCGCTAGTATGCGATCTCAGAATGCTCTCAGCCTGTGGAGGCCTCCCCCAGCCCCTGGGTTCCGGCGTTCACCGGGATGACGAATGGGGCAGGTAAACCTCTCGATGGGACCGTAGTCTCAACTTAGAGCGAGAGTGTCTATATTCCTGATATTTTGATGGTGGAGTGGGCCCTATAGATTCTGTTGATGTTGATCAGGAGTGCGGTGAGGCTCTCCACGTAGCGGGAGTTGGCAAGACCTCCGCCATCCACTGCTCTAACGCCTGTGATCAATTCGGCCAGTTCCATCACCTTGGACTTGGCTGCCGGGTCATCGCCACAGACCACAACGTCGGCATCGATGACAGTGTCCGGTTCAAGGAGCTCCTCTGCGCTTAAATTGTGAAACGCTCCAACAACCGTGCAGTTAGCAAGAATCTGCTGCGCCTCCTCGGCAGCAGAGCCCGCTTCCGGGGATATCGCCCTTGCGACGCCGCGACTGAACGCAAGGGGAGCTACGACGTCTACGATCAACTTGCCTTCAAGCTTCTCGTGAAGCGCCTCCAGAGTCGGACGGTGCCCTGAGTACGGAACGGCTACGAAGACGATGTCGGAGTCAGACGCGACCTGCTCATTGAGGCCACTGGTGACGGGCAAGCCCGGAAGTATTGCCGTGACAGAGGCTGCCGCATCGGTCGCGCGTTCTGCGTCCCTGGATCCGATCATGACCGACTCGCCAGCCATCGCGAACCTTAGCGCCAAACTTCTGCCTTCAGGACCTGTACCGCCTATGAATCCAATCATGTCGTCGTCTCCGGATCTGCTGTGTGATCATATCGCTGGGACAGCGTAACGTGTCACACCGGGTGTGTGAATCCTCATGCAGGGCCACCGCGGCAGAAAACCGTACCAGTCCTGTGGGTGACTCAGTGGGTAGTTCCCCCGACGTACTCAGGACGAACCAAAGAGGGCGAGGCGCCCGCGCTCCGGACTAGGCTACTGCCTGTTTGAAGCGTTGCGTGGGTGACGGTCTTTGAATACAATGCAAAATAGCCACTTTGAACCCAAGGAGTACAGGAATGCCCAAATTCACCACTGAGCGCATCAGGAATCTTGCTCTTCTGTCGCATAGTGGAGCGGGCAAGACTATACTCGCAGAGGCCATGCTAAATACCACAGGTGTCTCGACCCGAATGGGCACCGTCGAGGACGGGACAACCGTATCCGACTACGAGCCTGAAGAGCACAAGCGCAATACGAGCGTCAACACGGCGATACTGAACGTTCCCTGGAACGGGCACAAGTTGAACGTCATCGACACACCTGGTTACGCGGACTACCGAGGTGAAGTCGTTTCCGGCATACGAGTCGCCGACGCTGCGGTGATACTTGTTGCGGCGCAGGCGGGCATCGAGGTAGGCACACGCCAGATGTGGAACCTCGCTGATGAGCGAGACCTGCCTCGCATTGTGTACATATCCAAGCTCGACAGGGAAAACGCCGACTTCGGCGGGGTCGTGGCAGCCCTCCAGGAGAAATTCGGGAGGCATCTGGTGCCAGTGCACCTGCCGATCGGGTCTGAAGCGTCGCTCGCGGGCGTTATCAACGTACTCGACCCGAACTCGGACGTCCCCGCAGAATACGAGTCCGAATTCGAGGAAGCTCGTGAGCGACTGATCGAGGCGATAGCAGAGATCGACGATGATCTGGCAACCAAGTATCTCGAGGGCGAAGAGATTACGCAGGAAGAGATGCTCGGAGGCGTGAAACAGGGTCTGATAGAAGGCACGCTGGTCCCGATTCTTGCCGGATCGTCGCTGAAGGGGATCGGCGTCACGGAGTTCATGGACTTCGCCGCCGCTTATCTGCCCTCGCCGGCCGACTCGCCGGCCGTGTCGGCCAGAGTGCCGGGGTCGGACGAAACATTCGAGATTGAGTGCGACAACAATGGTCCACTCGCCGCGCTGGTCTTCAAGACCGCTGCCGACCCATTCGTAGGTAAGCTATCTTACTTCAGGGTATATAGCGGCACGTTCCAGAGCGACTCCCAGCTTCAGAATGCGAACCGTGGCGAAGGTGAGCGTATCGGCCAGGTGTTCGAGATCAGAGGACGCGAGCAGGATGCTGTGCCTGAACTGGCGGCCGGTGACATTGGGGCCGTGACAAAGCTGAACTCGGTGCTCACAGGAGACACGATTAGCTCCCGCGAACGGCCACTGATACTCGGCGGCGTGGAGTTCCCATCGCCGGTATACATGATGGCCGTCTATCCGAAGACCAAGGCCGACGTGGACAAGATGACGTCTTCGCTGTCCCGAATCGTAGAGGAAGACCCGTCCGTCGTCCTGACCCGCCAACCCGATACAAACGAGATGATAATGGGAGGCCTGGGGGACACTCACCTGGACGTTGCGCTAGAGAAGATGCAACGCAAGTTCGGCGTAGAGATGGTGCTTGATATACCGAGGGTGCCGTACAAGGAGACGATCAGCGGAAGGGCGCGCGTGGAGTACCGGCACAAGAAGCAGACCGGAGGACACGGACAGTTCGGTCACGTCTGGATCGAAGTGGAACCGCTTCCAAGAGGCACAGGGTTCGAATTCAACAATACTATAGTAGGCGGCTCTGTGCCGCGCGAGTACATACCTTCGGTCGAAAAGGGAGTCAGGGGCGCGCTGAGCGACGGCGTGGTTGCCGGATTCCCGGTCGTGGACATGAAGGCGACTCTCGTGGACGGCAGCTTTCACACAGTGGACTCATCGGGCGTTTCATTCGAGATCGCGGGCGGACATGCTACGACCAAGGGTTTGCAGCAGGCCAAGCCGGTGATCCTAGAGCCCATAATGAGTGTGGAGATCAGCGTCCCGGACGAGTTTACTGGAGATATCATCGGTGACCTGAACAGCCGACGAGGCAGGATCCAGGGTATGGCGCCCAACGGAGACGGCACGACGACGGTGCAGGTCGAAGCGCCACAGTCGGAGATGCTGACCTACGCGACCGAGCTTCGGAGCCAGACACAGGGTCAGGGCGGCTTCACAATGGAGTTCGATCATTTCGAGGAGGTGCCGTCGCACATGGTCGACAGGGTCGTGCAGGTCACTAACGATCTGGCCGAGAGGGCCGAGGCCCGACTCTAGCCAGAAATTCAATAGTCGTCCCTCCTGGCGATTCGCAGAATCTTCAAGTATGCGGCGGTGCTCCCAAGCACCGCCGCTTCACTTTCATGAGACACTACAAGCCGGTCAGTTCCCGTAGACAACCTTTGGGTCTCTAGCCTCGACACTTTGATTTGTATGAGACTGCTCAAGCATCGGCCAGCGTTGCTTTCGATGCTGGCCGACAGCGACTTCAGAAACAACTTCATCGCCGACATGCCGTTCGAGTTTGGCGCAGAAGCGCGTCGTTTCCGCTGGGGTTCATACTAGGAGGCGCGCTCGCATCGCTGTTTGGGAACGAGACGGCGATCGTCATGGGAGCCATAGTGAGCACGCCGGTCGTGTTGGTTACTTATGCGATGTCGCCGGCAGTGAGGAGGATGTGAGCTGGGGGCCAGGTGTTCAGTTTTGGGCTATCAGTTGGTATGGTGTGTCATGTTTTCCGACGACCAACAGCCGGCACCTAGATGTGCACTACAAGGAGGTATCAGGCAGTATGACACGCATTCACGTTCTGGGGGCGGGGACCCCGACACCGACGCCGACTCGGTTTGGAAGCTCGTTCGTGCTGGAGACCGGCGATGATCGGGTCATGGTGGACTGCGGTCCGGCGGCCACACACAAGCTGGTGCAGGCCGGGCTGTGGCCAACCGAGGTCAACCAGCTGTTCTTCACACACCACCACTTCGACCATGACATCGACTATCCGTGCTTCCTACTTTGCCGCTGGGACCAGAGCATAGGTAAGGAGAAGCGCCTGGAGGTGTATGGGCCGACGCTCACGGAGCAGATCACCGAAGGAATTCTGGGAGAGAATGGCGTGTTCGCGCACGACTGGAAGGCGCGGGTCGGTCATCCGCTGAGCCAGAAGGTGTTCGTGAACAGGGGCGGAACGCTGCCCCGTCCGGCGCCGGACGTGTTTGCAAAGGACGTCGGGCCCGGTCGTGTGTACTCAGGGTCAGACTGGGAGGTCACAGCGGCGCCAGCGGAGCACGTGCAGCCGTTTCTCGACTCGCTCGCCTACAGGTTCGATACGCCGGGCGGTTCGGTAGTATTCACCGGAGATACTCAACCATGCGATACGGTGAGAGACCTCGCCAAGGACGCGGACGTGATGCTGTGCATGTGCTGGGACGACCAGGACGTGATGGACGAGAACGGGGAGGGGGCCTTTCAATGTGGCACCAAAGGGGCCGCGAGGATGGCGCAAGATGCTGGAGTCAAGAAACTCGCCCTGGTGCACATCGGGCCGAACCTGTCGGGTCATGGAGTAATGGAAAAGGGCATCGGGGACGTGCGAAAGATCTATGACGGGGAGATCGTGTTTACGGACGAACTGTTGTCGTTCGAGGTATGAGATAAGAGATAGGCAGGGTCTTTCGGTTATCCAGGCTCGCCAGTGCGCTGGCCTATGGATTCCCGCTTTCGCGGGAATGACGGATAGTGACAGGTCCTATCTCGCATCTCCTATCTCATTCTGCGCCGCGCGCAAGGTGTCCCACTCGTGGCACCAGATCTCCATCTGGATGAAATCCAATCCGCCGCGTCGCACTGGCCTCACATCCTTGAAGCCGGATTTTTGAAAACTCTTCTGAGCGCGGTGGTTCCAGGAGAGCGTGTGCAGATAGACGCGGTTGAAAGGGTACTCACGAAACATGTGGTCGAGCAGGAGGCCGACGGTTTCGGTGCCGTACCCCTGGCTCCAGTAGTCCTTATCGCCGATCATGATGCCCAGTTCGGCCTCCCCTGAGCGCAGGTCTATGTCATAGAACATGACGTTTCCGATGTGGGAGCCGCAGGTAGTGTCCACAGCCAAGCGCTTAGAGCGGGTCGCAGGGTAGTTCAACTCCTCGACCGAGTAGCGCTCAAAGTCGCTATAGCTCATCTGGAGCGGGCGTGTGGCGTCAAGCTTTGCAAGCTCGGGATCGGTGCGCCACTGGTAGTCGTCAGCTATGTCTGAGACCTGCTTCTCGCGCAGGATCACGCGCTCTCCCTTGACGAAGACAGGATCCCGACCTTCAGTCCCCTCGGACTCCCTCCCCGACCATGGAAGCACCCTTCTGAACAATTTCCACCTCATTTTCGTAGGTGAGCGTCCTGCAGGCCTCGGTGGACGACGCCCACTCGACAAAGTCGAACTCGTGATCGTGCCGGGACAGATCGCCACCAACAGGCCTCATCAGATAGTAGTGGACGACCTTATGGCATCTAGCGCCGTCTGAGGCGCGGACGAACCAGTACCTAATGCTGTCGATATAGCCCTCGATTACGACGTCGAGTCCGGTCTCCTCCCTAACCTCACGCAGTGCCGTCTGCTCCTCGGCCTCGCCAGGGTCGGGCGTGCCCTTTGGGAGTCCCCGGACTGCCGGGTACTCCCTCCCACAAATCACTACCTCTATCCCACTTTCGCCGTCCGTGCGGTAAACTAGACCGCCAGCGGACATAAGCTCAACCGTCTGTCTCTTTCTCATAGAACCTCAAACTGGTTAATGGGCGCATTCTAGGTTCTGAGTCGAGGTCGGTCAAGAGAGTGGGGAAGCGGATCAGGGCCTGTGCAAAGTCCCTCACGCCTGTGACAGCGCGGCCTGTGCGCAATCTGGATTCCGGCCTCCGCCGGAATGACGGAGTGTGATTCACGGACTTTGCACAGGCCCTAGGAAGCGGATACTCCGTCCGTACTCCGCAGGGTTCATTTCAACTGATGCATTCGCATGAAGTCGCACAACAATAGCAACGGTGTAGTTGACGCAGGCCAGGCCCCGTAGCTCAAGCTAGTCCAGGTAGTTCCCAGACGCTACCCGACCCAGCCAGAAGGAGCAACTGAATCATGGTCAAGATGAGCGGAGGCGAAGCGCTAGCAAAGTCGCTGGTTAGTGAAGGCGTCGATGTCGTATTCGGGATACCGGGAATCCAGATGTACGGGATCATCGCCGCATTGCGGGACGAGCCTGGCATTCGTATGATCACGCCCCGCCACGAACAGCCGCGACGTACATGGCCGACGGATACGCTCGGGCATCGGGAAAGCCGGGAGTAGCCCTGGTGGTCCCTGGAGTGGGTCTCTACAACGCCGCCTCTGGCATCGCCACGGCATACGATCGCTCATCGCCCGTGCTCGTCATTGCCGGCCAGATCCCCAGGGGCCTCTATAAGCAGGAACCTGGGCGCCGTTCACGAGATCGTGAACCAGCCGGGCACGGTGCGATCCGTAACCAAGTGGCAGCATCTTGCTCTTACGCCCAAGGATATCCCTTACGCCGTGTCCGAAGCGTTCAGACAGATGCGCAGCGGCCGCTCCCGTCCAGTCCTAGTTGAAATCCCGCCCGAGGCCAGGGTAGAACAAGACGACGTTCAGCTACGAAACCCGGCCCCTGTTTCCAGAATCGTGCCGAGTCCAGAGCAACTCCGGGAGGCCGCCCGCGTCATCGCCCAGTCCAGTCTACTTGATATACGCTGGAGGCGGTGTCGCCCGGTCAGACGCGGAACAGGCTCTCGTCGAACTGGCCGAAGCAACAAACATACCCGTAGTGACATCCAGCGGCGGCAAAGGGACGATTCCGGACGACCATCCTCTATGTTACGGCTCCTGCTTCAGCCCGCGGGGGGAGAGACTGGAGATAAACCAGCTCTACGAAGTGATGCAGTCCGCTGACGTGGTGATTGGAATCGGAGCGCGTTTTTCGCTAGGCAACCCGGCCGGCGAGTCGTCGACACTGGTAAATATCAACATAGACGACAGCGAGCTTACCAGAGTGCAGGCCAACACCATTCCCTTACATGGCGATGCCAGGCCTACCATCGAAGCACTACTTCCATTCCTCACCGAGGCCGAGGACGGAGACCGCCCGTCGCCCGTCGAAGCGGTCAGGGCGGCTCGTAGCCTGATAGCCTACTATGACATCCGGCTCAAGGAGCCGCAGTACGCGGTCCTGGAGGCAATCCAAGGCAGCATTCCAGAGGATGCTTTTATAGTCTGGGACGTCACGCAGTTCGGTTACTATGCACGAACTCATTACAAGGTTACACACCCGAAGACATACATGGACTCCGGGTACCAATTCAACCTCGGCTACGCGTTTCCGACGGCGCTTGGCGCGAAGGTTGCAAGGCCAGACCGCCCAGTGCTGTGTATGGCCGGAGACGGCGGGTTCATGTTCAACTCGTCCGAACTCTCCACGGCGGTCAAGTACGGGATCAACGTGACGACCGTGGTCTTCAGAAACGACTCCTACGGCAACGTCGCCCGCGACCTCAACGACTTCTTCACAGGAACCTACGAGACCGATCTTCACAACCCGGATTTCGTCAAGTTCGCCGAGTCGTTCGGAGCAGTCGGCATGAGGACAGACGACCCCATGGAACTGGCAACGCTGATTCCGCAGGCGCTGGAACTTCAAGCACCAGTGGTCATAGACGTACCCTTTGGAGAGATGCCAATACCTCGCGCGCCACAGATTGCGCCTCTCTACGCTCTACCCTGGACGCAGCCGCAGGAAGGGTTGATAGGGTGATAGAGTCCTGAGCCTAAAGTACTCAATCGTGTTTTGGCACAGCCCCTTTACGCTACGTCGGTTTATATGTTTAGGAGTTACGCAGTTGAACGTGAACACTTATCGTAGGGCAGGTTCGCCCAGCTACGAAATTGCTCCCAACTGCGTAAGTCCTAATGTTATCAGTCTGGGACAATCAAACGTAAATGCTGGCAGTTACCTGTGCCCGTTGTGAACTTAAGCGTCACTACAATGCCGTCAGGGCGTATCGGGCTACTGGAGTCATTAGCATCCTGTTATGATTGGTCTGAACTGGGCGCAGGTATTGCCCAACCCAACGATTCTGAAAGTTACGGCCAAGCCGCTTTACCAAGGAGATGGGACCGATGGACATAAGCACCGAGCTGAGAGGCGAGGTACTGATCGCAAAAGCCCAGGAACGCGTCGACGGCGCCAACGCCAGGGAATTCCAGGACGCTTTGCAGGCCGCGATCGACGAGCACAATGGCGCCATGGTCCTCGACATGGAAGACCTCACGTACATCAGCAGTGCGGGCCTCCGTGTCATTCTGCTGATCGCCAGAGTACTACAGAGAAATAACAATGATCTTGCGCTCTGTTCGCTAACCGGTCCGGTCCGCGAGATATTCCAGATCAGCGGATTCGACAAGATCATCAAGACCCATGATTCTCAGGCGGACGCCATCGCTTCGGTAGGCGGCTGATCCAACAGGCTGTTGGCGATCCAGCCTAGACTAGGCCGCTCCACTTAAGTTTGGATCCCTGCTGTTAGACGGCTGCTTTCGCTGCTCCGGCGTGATTGGCACGACACGCCGGATTGGGAGCGCAGCCGGCCACGCCTGACAACTCCCTTGCCCCAGAAGCCGAGAGTGCGTTAATCTAGGCGACGTTTGGAGCGTACCCCTCTTATAGCCACGTTACAAATGGGCGGGAAGCCGGATTGGACACGGCGTGTCCGCCAGTCTACGCTCGTGAATCAATTCAGGAGGTCAGCAACAGTATGGCTGATATGTCAAGATCCGTAGCCATCGTCGGGGCAGCAGAGTCCGACGAAATAGGCAGGGTAGAAAACAAGTCGTCTCTGCAACATCACGCCGAGGCGGCGTACAACGCGCTCGAAGACGCCGGTCTGAAGATGAGTGATGTCGACGGGCTGCTTTCGGCCGGGTTCGGCACGCTCACGCTGGCCGAGTATCTCGGGATCGAGCCGACGTACACTGACTCGACGTCCGTGGGGGGATCGTCGTTCATCATCCACATAGCGCACGCAATGGCGGCGATCAACGCCGGATACTGCGAGGTCGCGCTGGTGACGCACGGCGAGGCCGGGCGGAGCGCCCGATCACGAGCGGGAGGCAACGCGTCGGAGCCGGGGCCGCAGTTCGAGACTCCGTATGGGTTTATTGGCGCGCCGATCAACTACGCGATGGCGGCACGCCGCTACATGCATCAGTACGGCGAAGACTATACCCGTCAGGGCATGGCCGAAGTCGCTGTGGCCACGCGCAAGTGGGCGAACCTGAACCCCAAGGCGTACTTCAAGGACATTCCGATGTCCTTCGATGACTACCACGACTCGCGGTGGATTGCATGGCCGTTCCATCTGCCGGACTGCTGCCTCGTCACCGACGCTGGGGGAGCGTACGTAATCACCAGCGCCGAGCGAGCGCGCGACCTGCCGAAGAAGCCAGTGTACGTATTGGGAGCAGCTGAGGGTCACGACCACGGCTTGATAAGCACGATGCCCGACCTGACACGCACCTGGGCACGGTATTCCGGCCCCAAGTCGCTAGAGATGGCCGGCGTCACGCACGACGACATCGATCTTGCCATGATTTACGACTCGTTCACCTACACGGTGCTTGCGACCCTGGAGAGCCTCGGCTTCTGCGGCCCTGGAGAGGGACCGGCATTTGTGGCCGACCAGCGCACCGCGCCGGGCGGCGACTTCGCCATGAACACGAGCGGCGGTGGTCTGTCCTACACTCACTCAGGCATGTACGGCATGTTCCTGGTGGTAGAGGCCGTCAGACAGCTTCGTGGGGAGGCCGGTGACCGCCAGGTTGACGATCCGAAGCTATCACTTGTGCACGGCACAGGAGGATCGCTGTCGTCAACCGGCACGGTCGTACTCGCAGTCGATTAGAGCAAGGTAACTCCAGGAGCAAATCAAGATGACTCAGGCATACAACAAGCCAGTCCCCGTCCCGCAGGGCGAGTCGGACGTATACTGGAACAAGGCGAAAGAGCACGAACTGTGGCTCCGTAGCTGCAATGAGTGCGGCAACGCCTACTTCTACCCGCGCGACATCTCACCGTGCTGCTTCTCGAAGGACACGACGTGGGTGCAGGCGAGTGGGAACGCGACGCTGTTCACCTACGCGATCGTCCACCGCGCGCCGCATCCGGGCTGGTACCCGGACGGCGTGCCGTTCGTCACGGCGATCGTGGAGTTGGAGGAGGGCCCGAAGATGGCGTGCAACATCGTTATTGACGATCCGACTCCTGAGAATCTCCAGATCGATATGCCGCTCAAGGTGGTGTTCGAGGACATAACGGACACGATCTCGCTTCCTAAGTTCGCGCCAGCGTAGTAAGGTCAGCAACCAGTCAGGGATCTGATGAAAAACGGGGGAGCATTGGCAGCTCCCCCGTTTCTATTTTCTACTTAATCGGTCATCTGCCAGCCGCTGCCCTCGTCAATGTAGTCAGTGTCGCCCACGGTCGACACCCTGACGGTCTGGCAGTACATTCCCGAAGACGTTCTTCTTTCGGCTCGATGCGTTGTGGACGACCAGTCGACCGATTCCTCGCCATCTGCCAAAGCCTCTGCCAATGCTCGACCATCCATGTGATTGGGCGCCGGGATTCCCAGTAGTCTCAGCACCGTAGGGGCGAGATCCACGTTGCCTGTCGGCGACTGGATCCGCGCAGTCTGCTTGAAGCTGGGACCGCGGGCGAGCAGGACGTTGTTCATCTCGTAGCGGCTCATGGAGCCGTGCTGGCCCTGGCCGGGCTGACCGCCAGATGAATAGGCATAGCCTTTGTATCCGGCGTCGTTAGGGCGCGAGTCCCATCCAAAGGACATTGCCAACTCTGGAGCTCTGGGACCTTCTGCACCCGCGAGGGCCATTGGTAGCGCACCTTCGATCTCGCCGGCTGCTTCCGATGCGAGTAGCGCTCCGCACCAGGGGCGCTCGGTTAGCCACACGGCGAGTCGTTGTGTGACGTCCTGAGACCGGCAGTAGAAGAGGACGCTGCCGCCGTTGGGAGCGACGATTACGTCCTGCGACGCAAAGCCGGCGTCGCGTGTGTACCACGCGACGTCAACAGTCCCCTGGATAGTCGAGTAGCCGTGGTCTGAGATGACCAGTACGTCTGTATCGGACGCGCACCCGTTATTCTCCAGCCACTCGAGAATGCTGCCGAACCTCGCATCGGCCTGTCGGATGGCTCGGTCGGACATCTCGGAACCGACCCCGTGGGCGTGCTGGGCCTTGTCGGGTTCTGACGACCAAATCAGAGCGACCGAGGGTTGACGCTCAGGCAGGATGTGCTCACAAAGAATTCTCACGGCGTGATCGAGTCTAGGCGTGTTTGGCATAGCCTCATCAGGCCATGAGCCGAACCTCGATTCCAGCCTGGCCGACAGCTCGTAAGGCAGAGTGAAATCGGGATGGATGGTTGCACCGCCAGAGACGTCGGCGCGCGGGTTGTGGACATAAGCGTTGCCTGACGTTCCCACGCCGATTGCGGTGTACTCCATGTCGTGTTCCGCGAGTATGTCCGCCAATGTGGGAGCGAGAAGCACCCTGCCCGTCTTTCGAGCCAGGTCCGCCAGCGTCGGCTCCAAAGCGGAGAAGGCAGATGTCGGGTCGTAGTCCCGCGCGACCATGGTGTTTGCGGCCAAGCCATGCTTTCCTGAGTACGTGCCTGTCACCATACTGGCGGCGTTGATGCGCGTGACAGAGGGGAACACCGGATGGTGGTTCTCGAAGAACACACCCTCGGATGCGAACTGGGCGAGGTTGGGCATGAGGTCGGGGCGGACCTGGGCTGGCTGAAGACCATCGAAGGCGGCGATGAGGACGGTTGACATGGTGCTCTGCTTTCGTTCGTCAGGACGTAGCCTGGTGCAAGTTACTTGTCTACGTTTGTCGTACGGTGGTCCATGGGGGCATTATACGAGAGTGGCGAGTAGGATCGGACAGCCAACTTGGCATCCATGACAGTATGACCCTCATCTGGGCCATATGCAGTCCTGATAGAATGGGGAATGCTAATCACTTTGGGGGAGATTGACCCACATGAACGAGCCGAAGTTGACTGAAGAGGCGCGGGCGTACCTTGAGGCGGCGGAGCGTACGCGAGGGTACACGCTCGACTTCCACAGAGTGATGGCCGCCGCGGACTTCGAGTGGCTTCAGAAGTACAATCAGTTCATCGAAGCAACATACACCGGTCAGCGAACTTTGGACCGGAAGACAAAAGAACTGCTCCAAGTTGCGGTGGAGGCCGCGCTCAGGGCTGATGTGTCGCAGATCCAGGAACACGTTCGGCTCGCATTGGAGAATGGCGCGACTCCGACGGAAGTGCTGGAAGCGTTGGAGGCAGTTATCGCTCCTATGGGGGCGCTCGCGTTTCGTCGAGGGCTACAGGCGTGGGCGGCGGAGGTGGGAATTGACCCGGACCAGCTTGAAGTGGCCGACGAGTAACCATGCCAGACAGTTTTCTACGGGCAAGACATATCTCACACCGACTTCATCGAGGGAGCTGACTGGGGTATACATTCGTACCTTTCACCCTCACCCCCGTATCGAGTACGGGGCAGGCTCCAGCCCTCTCCCTGAGGGAGAGGTAGTCTGCCGGCCTGTTGACAAACCCGTTTCTCACAAGCTACGAGAACCTGACACCAAGTTCAGAAGAGGAAAAAACCAATGGTCCATCATGAGTTAGAGACCGCGTTTACAATGGATACGTCGTCGATCAAGTTCGGGCCCGGCTCGACGAGAGAAGTGGGGTTTGAGATTGCGCGGCTGGGGGTCAAGCGGGTGGCGGTGGTTACTGATCCTCGAATGGCGCAGCTACAGCCGGTCGCGGTGGTTCTTGAGTCGTTGAGGGCAGAAGGTGTCGACGCGGTGCTGTTCGACGAGGTTGAGGTCGAGCCGACAGACGAGTCTTTCAAGGCAGCAATCGAGTTCGCAACGGAAGGCGACTTCGACGGGTTCATCTCAGTTGGCGGCGGGTCGAGCATAGATACGGCGAAGGCGGCGAACCTGTACTCGACTTATCCCGCCGACTTTCTCACGTACGTGAACGCGCCCATCGGCCAGGGCACGCCGGTACCAGGCCCTCTCAAGCCGCACATCGCGGTACCGACGACGTCTGGGACAGGCTCGGAGACCACGGGGGTGTCGATCTTCGACCTGCTGGAGATGAAGGCGAAGACCGGCCTCGCGCACAGGGCGCTGAGGCCGACAATGGGCGTGGTCGATGCCGACAACAGCCGCACGCTTCCCAGGATGGTGGCGGCGTGCAGCGGCTTCGATGTTCTGTGTCACGGGCTAGAGTCGTACACTGCCCTGCCCTTCAGTCAGCGGGAGGCTCCACCAGATCCCGGGTTGAGGCCGTCCTACCAGGGGTCCAACCCGATTTCGGACGTTTGGGCGACGCGGGCCATTGAGATGGTGGCGCGGAACATTGTCAGCGCGGTCGAGGACCCGGAGGATATTGAATCCAGATCCAACATGATGCTGGCGGCAACGTTCGCGGGAGTCGGTTTCGGGAACGCGGGCTGCCACCTGCCGCACGGGATGTCGTATCCGGTGTCCGGCATGGTCAGGGAGTTCGTGCCGGAGGGATACCCGGACGACCACCCGATCGTGCCGCACGGAATGAGCGTAATCCTGAACGCCCCGGCGGTGTTCAGGTACACCGCGCCGACGAATCCAGAGCGGCACCTGCACGCGGCGCGACTCATGGGCGTGGATGTGTCCGACGCCGGACCGGAGGATGCGGGAGACGTCCTCGCAGACGCTATCATCAGTCTGCTCAGGCGTATCGGCGTGCCCAACGGGCTAGGTGCCATCGGATACACGGCTGATGACGTTCCGGATCTCGCAGCGGGCGCGATGCCGCAGCAGAGGGTCATCAAGCTGTCGCCACGTCCTGTTGAAGAGGATGACCTGCGTCAGCTGTTCCTGGACTCGATGAGGTTGTGGTGATCGGGGTCGGCTAGACCGATCGAGGAGGCACCACCGTGAATCGCTCAGCCCATGAGCAGGCCGCGTGAAGCTCAGCGTCCAATCAAGCTCGGCTTTCGGGGACATGCACCTTACCAAATGTCTACGGTGAATGCGGAAGGGTCCAGGGAGACTGGACGATGGACATTGACATACATCAAAGAGTCGTCACGTCCCACACCACTCTAGGCGCGTACCACCCTGACACGATGGTTGTTGCTGTCGGCGATGTAGATCGAGCCGTCTGCGGCAATCTCTGCGCCGTGAGGACGGTCAAGTCCGGCCTCGGTCGCTGGGCCGCCGTCTCCGTGTCTGCCGAGCCTGCCGCCCGCGATGGTGGTCACGAAATTGGTGGAGCGGTCTATTCGACGGACCGCGTGATTCTCGGTGTCGGTGACGATGACGTTACCGTTTGCGTCGCAGCGTATCCCCTTGGGGCCGGCCCAGGTGGTGGCGAGTGCGTGTCCGCCGTCGCCGGAGTAGCCTAGCTCAGTCGTATCCCCAGCCAGGGTGCGCATCAGGCCGTCGGCGCCGACCATACGGACGCCGTTACCCTCTCGCTCGGCGATGTAGGTGTTGCCTGAGCTGTCCATGCAGACGGCGCGGGCTCCCAGGATGCCTGCCTCTCGTGCAGGTCGTCCGTTACCGGAACGCTCCTTTTCTCCGTTGCCGGCGAAGGTGTCGATTATTCCTGTGGCGAGGTCGAGCCTGCGAATACGCTGGTCCTGGATGTCGGCGATCAGCAGTCCTCCTCTGTTGTCGAGGAAGCAGTCGTTGGGTTCGCGCATCTGGGCCTCTGAGCCTGGGCCGCCATCCCCGGAGTAACCCATCTCGCCAGTGCCAGCAACGGTCGTGATGATGCCGGTGGCGCCGTCCACCCTACGGATCACAGCGTTGAGACGGTCCACGATGTAGATGCTGCCGTCGGAGGCAATGGCCAACGAGTATGGCTCATACATCGTAGCCTCGGTAGCGGGCCCTCCGTCGCCGGAGTAGCCCTCTTCGCCAGTGCCCGCTACTGTCGTGATGATGCCGGTGGCCGCGTCGACGCGGCGTACGATGTGGTTCGTCGCCTCGCAAACGAACAGGTTGCCCGCAAAGTCGAAGGCGCACATGAAAGGCTCGCGTATCTGGGCGGCGTCCGCAGAACCACCGTCGCCGGAGTAGCCTGCCTCACCTGTGCCGACTGCGGTGCTGATAATGGGTGTGCTGGAACTCATGGCTGCTCCTTGAACTCGGGTCGGCGACTAGGCGTACGGCTGGCCGTATCTCTCGGAGTGGGCGATCTGGGACAGCGGTTTGCGGTTCTTGACGCCCCGGCTACCGTCGTTTCCGTCTAGCCTGTACCCGAACGGCAACACTGTAACCATCTCGAAAGAGTCCGGGACTCCCAGAAGCTGCTTGACCTGGCTGTTCTGCTCTGCGATTCGAAGGCCGACGAAACAGGTGCCGAGTCCTTCCTCCCAAGCAACGAGCTCGATCTGCTGCATAGCGCGGCCTGTATCCAGGTCGGCGCGGTCGGCGTTCTCCATTGCTATTGCTATTGCCATCGGTGCGTTGGCGATGAAGCGGCCTGAAGAGGCGATGTCTCCGATCTTCGCGAGCGTGTCGCTGTCCCTGACGACGATGAAGTGCCAGGGCTGGAGGTTGCGGGAGCTGGCGGCCCACTGCCCGGCCCTTACGAGTTTGTCGACGACTTCATCGGGAACCGGGTCCGGCTTGAACTCTCGTACGGTTAGTCTGGATCTGACGGCTTCGTAGACGTCCATTGGGGTCCTCCTGTGCGGGTGATGTAAGGCGGCCAAATTTGAGGGCGTCGCAAGGGGGCAGGCATCAATCGCCAGATCCAAGTCAATTTGTGAAGTTCAATCAGTTGCTATTGCTGTTGTACGTGGTGCCTGACTATAACTGCTGGATGAAGCCAATCAAAGTCACCGTCGGTGGTGACTAGCTGAGCTTCGCTTGCGACACATGTTGCAGCAATCCACATGTCGTTCTGTCCCATTGTGTAACCCAAGCCCCGGCTCAGCACATACACGTCTGAGTATGCATTCACAACCTCGACCCGTCCCGCATCTACCTGGACGAACTCATTCATTAGTTCATTCAACCTTTTCCTTTCGCCCCAGTTCCAGGTTCGAGCTAGGCCGAAGATTTCTCCAAGTGTGACGGAGGATACGATTGGCCTCTCATAACGACTTGTCAACTGAAACCGTCGTTCGACTTCATAGCCGGTGGAATTGCCCCTTAACGTGTGAACAACTACGTTGGTGTCCAGCACGATCAATTCATGGTCGTTTGTTGCCATCACAACTGCCGTAATGCTGCTACTACTTCCTCCTCGGTCTCATCGCCGGGCCACTGGCCGAAGATTCTGGATAATCCCCCCCTCGCAATCGTGGCCGGCACTGGAGAGAGGTGTTCAGTGCGTATTCGTTCACTTGGTGAGGTGGGCAATGATCGCCACACAGCACCTTCTTCTCCAGAACGATCGATGCTCTCGGCCTCGATTCGCAACGGACGGCCCGACTGTCGATAGTATAGGTACCCTCGTACAACAACTTCCCTAGACAGTAAGTGTGCAGCACGCTCAGTCTCGGCTGCAGGTAGGACTCCGTGGACAATCGTGTCATCGTCGAGCTTCAACCCAAACGAGCTAGGTAGTGTTGACATTTCAGTGCAGCCATATGAGAACAGCAGCGAATTGTAGGAATCCGAGGTATCTGCTGTCGAGTTTGTCGAATCGTGAGAATATCCTTCGGTAGTGCTTGATCTTGCCTATGAAG
>DAOUHG010000094.1:0-3148 GCA_034428835.1 Dehalococcoidia bacterium | reverse complement strand
CCATGTCCTGAACCGGTCTTCAGGATAGTCGGATGTCCACATGTGGGAGTCCCAATGTCCTCGACCACCTGTCTCCAAGCCGGCTGGCAGCCTGACGGCGGCACCTGGGCTAACCTCCTGCAGGAGGGCGACATCGGCGTCCATCTCCCTCAGCTCTTCCAGCAGCCTACGTCTGGTTGCGACGTTACAGCTCACGACCCCAATCAACTGAATACTCCTGACAATACCCCTGGATGCGGTGGCTTTGTACATTAAGTCCTGTTCTCACAATAAGTCAGGATTTCGCACAGAATCTCAGGCGGGGCATGTCGAGCCTCCGTCGCCGCGGTTATGGCGAGGAGACCCGGTCTGTTCGACCTCGGTTCTTTAGATCGAGGCCCCTGATTGCGGACGTGAAGTCATCGGGAAGTCATCCCCGACGGGCTTTGTGGTTTCGGTCGAAACGCAAAGAGCCCCGCGAGAAGGCGTGGTGCTTGGTCTGGTTTGGACCTCTTATGTTGCAGAGTCGTCCAGGAATATATGCACTTGCTCCAGGCCCGCAGTGTCATCGGCCCGGGCAAACCGGGCCTGCGGGCCGGCAATGCTGTATCCGTAAACAGCAGGTATTACCTCTGTCTCGGGATACAAGCGCCGCAGGAATGCAGCGCTGTCGCGTACGCGTTCAATGTCGTCGTCATTTACGACTCCGGACGCCTCGGCGGGAACATAGACTGTTGTCTCGCCCCGACGCGCCATTATCACCATGTCGGTGTCCAGGAGTCTTCCACCCTGGCTGTCCTCAATAAGCCCGTTATCAACCCCGCGGTCAACCTCGGAGCTGAAGCGCTCTGTCCGGCTGGGTGGCTGAATGGAGACCTTGCTGGACCAGATGCCTCTTACCCTCGTCAGACCAAACCGGCGCTCGACCTGCTGCCTGAGATTGGACGGCATCTTCAGCTCAACGTCGTATCCCCTCAGGTTGTTCAGGTGTCCTTGAATTCGTTCAGTCCGCTGATACATTTCCGCTCGGAACTCCGTAATCTCCTCCGGGAGCCCGATGAGGGATTCGGTCAGAAGCTCCCGCCTAGCTGCGTTGTGAAAGTTGGGGTTGCTTCGAAGCGCTTCTAAAAAGTCGTCAGTTGTGTTAATCGTAATTGCCACCATTGCCTCCTGCGTAATGCGTAATCAGTATAAAACCGCTGATGGTTTGTGTCCTGTGCAACTCGCCTCACTGACTGTGACGAATCTCGACATTTCACAGAAAGTCGAGATTTTGTACAAAGCAGGATGCGGTGACAAAAGGCTTGGTCGAGTTGACCCCGGACAGAGTGGGTTAGGGGCCGATGCCCGATGGCCGATGATTGTAGTGCAGGACGGGACAACCCATCACTGTGAGGGAATTCCGTTCGGACTGTGGCAGTCTTTGGGAGTGAGGTTTTACTTCCGCTTCGCTGGTCCACTTCGCTGGTCCACTTCGCTTGATGTGGTCTGTGACCAGCTGTTCTGAGTAGGAAGGTGTCCCAGGGTTCAATCGACCTCCCTCAGGAGCTATGCGGCGAGGTCGACAGAGTCCTGCTCGATGCGGTCTCTCATGCATGGGTGGCGATACCGACGATTACGACAGGCCTGGGTATACGCACGAAACAGGCGCACTGAAGACTCCTCCGGCCTCACTCTGGGCATGCTCGGCTTGGAACCGTCGCTCAGGGCGCCCGGCCGATTCTACGAACATGCGAAGCCACCCTGGTCCGGTCACCGCGAGCTCCCGGCCGGACCAGGGGTCAAACGTATGGTGACCTCAGGCCCGATTGTGTGCAACGTCACAACGTGTTATTTTGCAGACAGTCATCGCGTCAACACACAGTAAGTCATCCCGGGGGACGACATGATCGTCGCGCTGCTGGCCGAGAAGGGCGGGACCGGCAAGACAACCCTTGCGACCAACCTGGCTGGCATGAGGGCCATGAGGGGGCACAGGGTGCTGCTGATAGACGCCGATCGGCAGGGCAGCTCGCACTTCTGGGCACAGGCCCATGTCGGTCTGCCCCTGCTGCGCGTCGACTCCGAGGCGCTGCACGGCGAGGCGCTGGGCCGTCGGCTGCGGAACCCGGTCACAAGGTACGACGACATCATCGTCGACACGGGCGCGGGAGACAGCATCGAGATGGAGTCCGCGCTGGACGCGGCCGGCTGTGCGATCGCACCGCTTCAGCCCTCGGGCGTCGACGTGGCGACCATGGGACTGGTCGACGGGCGCGTCGCCCAGGCACGGGAGCGCAATCCACTGCTGAGGGCATGGGCGCTATTCAACCGCGCCCCGACCAATCCCCGCAACCGGGACGAGTCGGAGGCGAGGAACGCGCTCTCCACGTGCACTGCGCTCGAGGTCGCCGGCATCAGGGTGTGCGACAGGGTGGCGTACGCCCGGGCGCTCACCGCAGGACAGACGGTCATGGACTACCGTCCTGTCTCGCAGAAGGCGCGGGATGAGATCGCCGCGGTGTACGAGATGGTCTTCGGCGAACCTTTCGAGACAGGGAGAGTATGAGGATATGGCAATGCAGGTGAGACAGCCGGAGGGATCGGGCAGGGGCAGCGGACAGGGTATGAGGGGCAGGTCCGACGAGCCGAAGCGCTACATAGGTCTGCGCTACCCCGAGAGCTTCGTCCAGAAGATCCGGCTTGCTGCCGACTCGAAGAACATGAGGGTGGCTGACTACATCCTGGAGCTCATAGAAGAGCCTGTCGAGAGAGACGTGGCTGCGCTCGCCCGCAGGCTCAACAGCGAGTTCCCAGGCTGAGTTGCCGTTGTGTCCTATCACATTGTGATAGGACACAACGAGATGATGGTATGGACAGGAATGTGCGGAGACCGGTGCTCGGGGTGGTGGTTCTGCGCCACGCGGACGGATCCTGGCAGAACCGCCGTGATTCCCATGCCGGCATATGAAGCCAACCGGGTAGCCTCGAGCTCCTTGGTAAGGTGTCAGGTCCGGATGTCGTTCTCCAGCAGACGAGGGCGGCCCTGTGACGCAGGTTGTGTGGCTCCCGTGCTGCATCGTCCGGACTCGGGACATCGGTGGCTGACGCGGCTCTCTGCCACCGTTCGTTCGCCCCAATCCCCAAGTTCCACTTTACGAAATGACGTAGAACCCGTAGTGGCACGAAG
>DAOUHG010000093.1:0-12707 GCA_034428835.1 Dehalococcoidia bacterium | reverse complement strand
GCTCACGCCTCTGCCGACATTCGCGCCCTGAAGCACAACGGGATCTCTATGGGCCCGGACGTACCAGACTCCGAGTACTTGAGAGGCGCTCTCGAGAAGGTCAGCAGGAACAAAGGCAGACACGAACCCCTCACCTGTTGCCGAGGGAGTAACGCCATTCTCCGCAAGGTGCTGGACCAGGGGTCCCCGCTCGGAATTTTCCAGATAAAAACTAACACCGACGAGGGCATCTTTCTGCTGGGAAGATTCAAGACTGAGGCCGCTGCTTATACTTGACAGGTCAGTTCCATAAGTAAGCAGCTTGTTTAGGACGGAATCGAGGTTCGGGAATTGCGGTGGAGCAATCTTGCCATCGAGCGACGGCAGGTCGTTCACGACGGTCGGGACTTCTTCTGGAGTTGATTGCGGAGTAGCCTCATCACCCACTTGGGCCTCAATATCTGTAGGTGGGGTCGCAGTTAAAGCCATAAGAAGAATTACCGAAACGGCAATCCCGAACAGCAGCCCCTTGACACCCTTACTCTTTACAAAAACCGGCATTACAATCCTTTCTCTGAATTTGGATATTTTCATGTCTTGATTCTATCAAACTCTCCGAGATACAAATCGTTACCTAATTCCTGAAAGCTGGTATTTTTGAGACGATTTCACAAATTGATTTTGTACGAACAAATGCCAAATGATGGACCAGTAATTGAGATCCAGATGGTTAGACTGATCGGCAAGAACGCAACGCTCGTTGTCGACGTGCAGGAAGGGCAGCCATCAGTGGCGCAAGCGGCGCGCCGTGCTTGCCAATCACCAGCATCGAGAGCGTAACCGCAACCAACAGCATCGGGTGACGACAACCCTTGTGCTACGCTTCGGGCTGATAGCCCTCGAAGATCTTCAAATCAGGAACATGACGCGCTCCGCCGCGGGAACTGTGGCAGAGCCCGGAAAGAACGTCAGGCAGAAATCTGGACTCAACAGAAGCATAAGTGAACAGGCCTGGGGAATCATACACAACCATCTCATGTGCCAGCAACCACGTACTGGCCACAAGGCAGCATGGGCCGGTCGAGAGTTGATGACCGTGGACCCGAAGTTCACGTCGCAGAGATGCTCCGGCTGCGGGACTGTCTCTGCCGAACACAGGCAACACAAACGATATAACTGCGCCGAGTGCGGGATGACTGAGGATGCGGACGTAAATGCCGCGAGGAATGTCCTGCATAAGGCGCTGGCGGGCAGACGAACGCCGGTTTACCGGCTTCCCGCCGCGAGCATCAGACTCGTAGAACCTTCATGAGCTGCGATTGTTAACTGAGACTGCTGTGTAGTTCGATTAGTAGTTCAGGTGATTTGTGAAATCGTCTTCATTCTTCAGAATTAGAGGTGCCTGTGATCCTTCGATAGAGATCGTTTAAGTGTGGCTGCTCCTCGGCCATGGAAAAATTTTCAATCCCCTTCATGTTTATGACTGTGTTTATCTGGTCGGTTGAAATATACACCAGAACATTGTTTAGTCCTTCGCCCTCGGGCTCTATCCCGACCTCTTTCAGTCGCTGAAGTACGAGGTCCCTGTTTTCTTCTTTAACGTAGAGGCGCACCCCAATTTTTACGATTTCGGACTGAGGGGTATCCGCTCTGACCGTACGCGTAGGCAGGTTGTGGTCGGCGACTGGGTTCGCTTTCGCCCCGAGGAACTCTTCTGAAACCCTCGGTGGGCCGTGCAGGCACCCCATTGCAAATATGAAAACAGTGACTGTAAAGAACAATACGATTGGTTTCTGTAAGAATCCTGAGTTCAACATGTTAATCTCCTTCGGGACTTTGGTTAGGCGCCACTCAATGCATTGACTAGGATTCCAAGCATGAACAGCGCCGTGATAACGACGATATAAGACGAGGCCAACACGGCGAATCCTATGCCAACTGTCTTGAGGCGTAGCCGCTTGAAGGCTAAATCCGCCAAGAGCGTTATGGCGATCAATGCTAAGCTCAGCAGAGTCGTCGCCCAGAGCACCAGGTCCAGGTAGCTTGCACTGTCACGCTCTTGAATCAGATATGACAGTGAGGACATCGTATAGACCAACAAGCTCGCAGCACTCAGGCATATTAAGTTTCGGTACCTGGTCGGTAAACTCAACCAGTACTTTGCTATCTTCAGGCTACGCCTGATGGGGACACTTTCGGAGTGCATGTTCAGAGCCTGTAGTGCTTCCATATGGCCGAGTCGGTGCCGTCTCTGAGATTATTCTATGTATCAGCCGCCATGCGGTAAATGGCTTGTGATGCGGTCAGCGGCCTTGAATCTGATTTTCTAAGAGTCGACAAATCCTCGAGCTGTCGCGTAGTCTAGCCCGTAGAATTTGCACAAGTATTCGTCGAGGTCTTCTCCCTGCAATCTTTGAATTGCGGCTGCGGCCGTTGCGTTGACTCTTGGGATACTGAAATTGGCGATGAAATTTTTTTGGTAACAGTAGTAATCGCCTTCGATCTGGAAGGCTGTCAATCGAATATAGTAATCCATCACTATCGATTCCAGGATTTTCTGCATTACTCCGATGGAGACCGGTTCGTGTAGGAGTCCGGAATTCATGCTGGGCGTAACGGAGTAACCATTGCAGAAAAGCCGGTCTGATTCGTCCAGCAAAAATGACGGTCTCTTGTTGAATGTCTTGGTCAACAGTTTAGGGCCTGGAGCCTCCATGCTTTGCTTGCGTCCCCACTCATAAAACGTTTGGATATTCTTCCTCTCGTTCTCCCCGCCAAGCAGGTCCTCTTTCCGCTCCAAGAGATATTGGTACGCGTTTGGGTAATTCTCGGCCATCTGTGATTCGTCAATCAACGTCCATTGTCTGCCCGTCTTCCTGTACGGCTGTATTATTTGAGATGATGCAGCCAGGAGCGCCTCAGGAGAGTCAATCTCCGAAACTTTCACGGCGGGCCGCAAGATGTCAGGCTCAATGCACCTTGCCTCTATGGTTTCCTGCGACACCATGAAAAGATGGTCCTTCAGGGTTGCATAGCCCACCCTTATGTCCGCAAGGCTCTTCAGCGGTGTTCCCAATTGAGCGATCTTCTTGAGCGCTGCCAAGTGCCTCTCCGTGGCTAGATGCCATTTCTCAGCTGTCAGAAATTTCAGATTGATCTCAGTGAAGTCCTGCGCTTTGAGATTAGCCAAGTTCTTGGCGGGTCGGGAACACAGAGCGAAACGAAAATGGTCCTGATGTGGCTTACTCAGGAAAAGAAGGCAAGTGTAAGTTCGGGCATTTCTGAAGACCTGTGCCTGCCCGAAATTAACGATCATGTTCAGGCTTTTCATGCGCTGTATGAATTCCCTGACAGGCTTTCCGGCCAGAGAGTTCAGTAAGTTGTTCTGAGTGATGTATCCCAATTGCCCGGTCGGTGAAAGCAGCTCGTGACCTTTCAGGATGAACAAAAGCGCGGTGCTGAACGAACCTTGAGTGAATGCTGGGAATCGGTCCTTCAGCAATGCCTTGTATTCGGCTTCCATGTCATGCAACTTGACGTACGGCGGGTTCGTCGCAATTATGTCGAAGCCCTGGAAGTGGTATGGAATGAAGGACTGAAAGGTGTCTTTACTGACCTGGAGAGAATCTCCCTGCAGTAAGAATTTGAAGTTCTTTGGGACGGGTACTTTGTTTTCGAGGCAGAACATCTCCAGATTTATCTTCGTCTGCTGAAGGGAGTTCGGTGATGAGTCGATACCCCATACAAATCCGTTGAGGGCAATGTCTTTGGAGGTCTCGTAGTGTTCTGATATCAGGTCGATCGCCTCAATTATGAAGGCTCCGCTTCCGCAAGCAGGATCGAGAAATGTGGGAATTGTAGGACTCAAACGATTTCGGATACACTGCCTTATGATGTGGCGAGCCATGTAGTCCGGAGTATAAACGGAATCTTTCGACTGGCTGCACTCCTGTACTGCAAGAATCTCAAAGCCTGCTTGCGCATGCCTTCTGCTGAAATCCGCAGACAGTGCTAACATCTCATCTGTAAGCCCAGGTGCCTCTGGGCGCTCTGCCGCAGCGTCTATGTGTACTGGGCGTCTGTTGCCCGCGGAGATATGTCCTTGGCTCTGAGACCAGGCCCTAACAATCGACGAAAGGCAAGCTTCTCGTCCGTAAGTCTTCATGTACGGGACAAGTAATGATTCCATTTGGCGCTGAAATTTATGGCTTGAGGCGGCAACGGGCTTGGGCTTTTTAGGTGCCGCCGTCTTGGTGCTCGTGGTCATGCTGTATTTCCCCTCTGATTTAGGTTTTCCGGGTTCGCTGATGGCGGCCAATGAACCCGACGATCACTTTCTCGTTCTCTTCATCCCAGTCAAACGCTATCCTGATGGTGTTGTTTGAGTGCCTGATCGCACCTTTCCCGATGTGCCTGTCTAATTTGAACTTAACGCCATCGACTTGTGTTTCGTACCATTCCGGAAACTGATTCATGGTTATTTCGCTCTGGTCGGGTTTGTACCACCAACCACATGAATTCCGTAGAGAGAGGCTCAGATCTGCGGCTGTTGTCTTTGAATGATTTGCGTAGTACACCGTAGCGAGCCATTCCAGTGCTTCCCATATTTCTCTGGGATCTCCGTAATAGTTGGACTTCACATCTGATTTACTGTTCAATCGAACCGTTAACTTGGTCTTATAACGTTCTTGGGCCAAGTCTATGGCTTGAGACATGCTGTCTATGCTGGTTATTGGCTCTGGAGCCGCAGAGTCCTTTTCCTTCCGTTCCATTTCGTACATCTGGCGCCAGTTGAATTCACGATTCTTGCTTTCACTGATCTGGCCTCTGAGATCATCGGTCTCCACTGCCTGCATTTCCTTGTCTGAAGTCAATGCGGTGACCATTGCCTCGAGATTCGCGATTTTCTCATAGGGGTCCACTGTGAATTCATCTAGTTTTTCGGTCTCCTCTGGTTTAATTGTCTCCGGTGTAATCAGCGACCGAGAGTTCGCTTCCTTTGATAGCTCAAGGGAGGTCGCTATCATGGAGTCCAGGTTGTTCAGGCCGGACAGAATTGAGTCTTCGAGTCTGGTGCGCTTTTTCCTCCGACCCTTCTCTTCCTCAAGGTTGTCCGCGGTGACCTGGATTTTGGAGTATTGCGCTAAGTCGTAGTTTATTTCGGCGAGGAGGGACTGAAAGGCTTCTACGTCGCCGTAGGCATCTAGTGCTTCGGTGTCCCACTCCCATTCTGTGCGGCCGAAAAATACGAGCATGTCCGCGTTCTCGTCTGTGAAGGATCCGAACTTCTCTACAAGTGTGTGAATAACCTTTCTTCGCCGTTTCTTGCTGGCAATCAGATTGTTGATGTCGTCTGCCATGGCAGGGATGAAATCGTCCCATTCTTTTGCGTTCGCCGGGTGTTGTGATAAAGAACTCTGAAGGTCTTGGGCCATCTTCATAAGATGGGTTGCAGAGGGCGCTCGATATGCGAAGTCTGTTGCAGTTGTGAATTCGAGAGAACGTTCTGTGTATATGATCTTAGTCATGAGGAGAACGTCATCCTCGTCCATGGACGGGTTGTCCCCCATGACTGCTGATATTTGGTCTTCCAGAACGGCTACTTCTGAGAAGTCGACCTTGTCAGACTCAGCGGAATCGAATTGTTGATTGACTTTGTAGCGTAAGCTCTTATGCGAATGACTCCAAAGATCAAGCAGTAGGATGTCGCAATCTTCGGGCGACTTGAAAATGGTCATCAAGTGCTTGGATAACAAAGCTTCTGGCGCCTTGTAGGGATCTTGCCACCCTCCATGAAGAGAATGGTGTCCTGCGAAAAACTTGTCCTTAGCCATTTCCTTCAGGTCGCCAGAGAGCGTATCCCTTGATTTAAGAGATGACGCAATCTGTGCGATGAATGCCGGCCATTGCCTTGGGAGGACTAGATCTGCATATCTTTCTGGCAAGGCTGTGGGATTTTCGGATGCGACCATTTCACTCCTGCCATTCTCTCTTTTAGCTGTGTTCAGATCTGTTAAATGCTCTGTGTCACCCGCGTATTCAGATCTCTTTAATCATATCAATTCGCCGTTCTTGCCAAATGTCAGTGTGGCGCTTTGGCGTTATTGGGGTCTGGGGCGGATTGTTAAGGGGAAGTTTAAGGAGTGAGAACTTTTGATAGATCGTTCCATTTTGAATAGTCCTCCTAGTCCCTTATGTTAATATTGAATTGTGAGAACAAAGTAGCCCTACTTATGTTTTTGTCTGAAACGATTTCATAAATCGTGATGGAATGGTTGCCGTCACAATAGGCATGGAACCTTAGGCTGGCTACAATATAGGTATGCCCCCATCGATTGAAGGGTGTTGGCGGGCTAGGCGACATACAGTAAGAGGCGGGTTGGGAATCTTGCCACCGTGCTCGACACGGTAGAAATATGTCGGATTGGAACTGTCTAGTTAACTGAGTCATTCCCTATCGGACATCAACGCGACCGTGGAGGTGGATACATGAAAATATCCTGTTTGCAGGAAAATCTCGCTAAGGCTTTATCCATTGTCAACAGGGCCGTAGCGAGCCGAACTACCTTGCCAATAACTCAGAACGTCTTATTGGCGACGGACAACGGAAGACTAAAGCTGTCGACAACCGACCTCACCATCAGCCTGACGACCTGGATTGGTGCCCGTGTAGAAGTGGAGGGGGCCGTTACCGTGCCTGCCAGGCTTCTCAGTGATTTTGTGGCCTCTCTTCCGCCAGAACGAATCGACATGGAAATAGTCGATAAGCCCCTCGGAGTACACCTCTTCTGCAATGGCACTTCGACAAACATCAGCGGATCACCTGCGGCAGACTTTCCGCCCATACCCCAAGTTGAAGGTGGTGTCACCGGCAAGATAGCTGCCGATGTGTTGCGGACCGCCGTCAACCAGGTTGCATACGCCGCCGCCACTGATGATTCCAGGCCGGTGTTAACCGGGGTCAGGCTCGAGGTTACCGACCAGGACTTTACAATGGCAGCTGCTGACGGATTCAGACTCGCTGTTCACAACGGAAAGCTTGAAGCCCCCATACCAGGCAACCCTTCGGTAACCATCCCCGCAAAGGCTCTCAGTGAAGTCAATCGGTTGCTTTCTTCTCAGGAAGATCCCGTGGAGTTTCTTATTTCGCCAGTTTCGAAGCAGATGATGTTCAGGTTGTCTACCACCGAGATGGTAAGCACTCTAATCGATGGCAATTTCCCTAATTACAACCAGCTCATACCCCAGTCCAGCGGATGCAAAGTGACTGTGCAAAGCAAGGATTTGCTTCGAGCAACCCGGACAGCGGGCGTGTTTGCGCGCAGTGCCGGCGGAAACGGTGGGGTCATCAGAATGGAGCTAGAAGCCGGCGAAGACTCCAAGGGCGGTTGCATCAAAGTCTCCTCGCAAAGCGAAGAAATCGGGGATAGTGAAGGCGTGGTGGCGGCAATGCTGGAGGGTGATAGCAATAAAATCGCGTTCAATTTCAAGTATCTGTCGGACACACTAGAAGCCCTATCCGATGACACCGTCATTCTCGAGACTGATGGGCCCTCAAGTCCTGGGGTCCTCAAGCCGGGTGATAGTTCCGGAACGCTGGTGGTTATAATGCCTGTTTACGTCCAGTGGGCTTAAACCCAAGATATCTTTCATAAGACACCCTTTATGACACGTCCTCAGGCTGGTATTTTTATGGTTGACCCACAGCAATGTCGAGCGGAGGCAACAGAAGAGATTCTCCGCCTGCTGCGCCAAAACAGAAAAGTAGTATGCGTAATGCCTACTGGTGGCGGAAAGACTGTTATCGGAAACGAAGTGGCCGGCAGGTGGTCCGACCGTGAGGTTAATGAAATTTCCCACCTTTCACGGTAAAAAGCTGTCCATTATTGCGGCTGCGGTTGTGGTGTCCTGTGTAAGCGGCCTTTTGCTTTACATGTCACTACAAGAAGCTCCTCCTCGATTATCTGCTCAATACCCTCTGGGTCCCACACCTCCACCGGTGTCGTACGACTCATCGATCTTCCCTGTCTCAAAGACAACCGAGTCTGACAACATGCAGGGAGTTCTCCCGGATAATCCCGTAGAAACGCCGGAGCCGGAAGACGTCGACCATCTATCCGACCCTAGCCCCGACGCTCTGACCAAGACTAGCGAGCCTCTCGGCAATCCCTTCGAGAGGGATGTTGTTATGGGACATCTTCTCGGAGACCCTGACGCCCCGGTGACCATCACTGAATTCGCCGATTTTCTCTGAGCGCATTGCAGGCAATTTGCCCTAGGTAAGGGCAAGAAAACCATCGAGGACTATGTCGAGTCCGGCGACGCACGATTCGTCTATCGGCATTTTCTGGTCGTGTCAGAAAGTTCCATCGTTGTGGCAACTGG
Source organism: Dehalococcoidia bacterium (assembly GCA_034428835.1). Classification (GTDB taxonomy): domain Bacteria; phylum Chloroflexota; class Dehalococcoidia; order Lucifugimonadales; family UBA1123; genus VXRN01. Next base: position 4,343 of record DAOUHG010000093.1, on the reverse strand, counting down.
TAGTGAGTGCGCCGCAGCGCAGGGGAAATTCTGGGAGTATCACGACCTGATATACGGAGAGTCTTACAGTTTTGACCCGTCCGTCTACGACTACGACCTTATACTGGAATTTGCCACCGATCTGGATTTGAGACTTCAGGAATTTGAGAGCTGCATGCTAGATGGGGAAGGCTTTGCTAAAGTGCAGGCATCCCACATGAATGCTGTTTCCTTGGGTGTCGACAGCACCCCAACGTTGCGAGTGAACGATAAATGGGTTAATTCGTACGACGCCTTAAATGCAGCGATCGACCTAGAGATCTCCGAGTCATCTGATTCGATCCGAAACTGAATCTGTTCCGGATCGCCGACGCCGGAGCAAATTGCCAGCCTGGATGCGTGTCGTTTCTTACGTCAAAGGTGCGGAAGCCGTTCTATAATTAAGTCTGGCTTCTTCATTCCCTAGACCTGTACTACTGGTATCCTCATGGTTGATCTTCGGTATTATCAAAGTGATGCGACAGAAGAAATTCTGCGTCTGCTGCGCCAACGCAGAAATGTCATGTACACTCTGCCGACAGGCGGTGGAAAGACTATAGTCGGAACCGAAGTGGCCGCCATGTGGCTCGATCGCAACTCTGTCAGCAGAGTGATATGGCTCACTCACCGAATAGAACTGGTGCAGCAGTCAGAGACAATCCTGAAGCGACGAGGAATTCCTCCTCATCGCATGATTGTGACCTCGCCTCTCAAGATGCTGAATTCTCTCCTTAAAGGAGAGATTACCTACAGGCGATTTGACCTCCTCATTCTTGACGAAGCCCATCACGCAACAGCCAGGACGTGGACGGCTGTTATTCTGGCATTCCCCGGAGCAGTTCTCGGCCTTACCGCAACTCCGTGGCGGCTTTCTCTCAATGAAGGCTTTGACCATCTCTACGACGACCTGGTGGTGGGACCCACTAAGGAAACGTTGATCGGGGAAGGGAATATCGTTCCCACTCTTCTCAAGCGCCCACCAAGAGCCAAGCAAGTGATCGAAGGTGTCGGGAGTAATGGACGGGGTGATTACTCCGTAGCCGAAATGATGAACCAGTCGAAGCTTGTTCTCGTCGAAAGAGGAATTGACTGGCTTATCAAGTGGAACCATATACGTGGTCCACTTCGGACCATAGGGTACTGCATCAATATACAGCATGCGGAGTCAGTCTGTGAGTACGCGCGAGAGCGATGGAATCTGAATGCAGCCACCCTTCATTCTCGGATGCCAATTGCTCAAAGAGCAGCAGCTATGACGGCATTTGCGGGCGGTAACCTAGACCTACTCTTGAACGTGGCGGTTATCACGGAAGGGAACGATGTTCCGGGCGCCAATTGCGTGCTGATGCTTCGTCCTACTCAGTCTCTTGCGCTCTGGCTCCAAATGTGTGGCCGGGCATCCCGTCCGGCAGAGGGTAAGGATGTCGCCATTGCGCTTGATGCCACCACTAACTCCCTCAGACTGGGGCATCCTGACGACACACATCTGTGGTCATTGAAGCCCAGGGGAGAGAAAAAAGGAGGCAGAAGCACGTCCGTCATGCGGACTTGCACTCAGTGTGGCACAACTTGCGGCACCAACATGAAGAAGTGCCCCGATTGCGATTATCTATTCGGTGTCGATTGCCCGCGTTGCGGCTGGTCATTCGGGCATATGCACGACGGGATTTTCGTGGTGCCGAAACTGGACCCTGGCACAGGGGCTTGCTTCAGGTGCACCGTCACAGAACAGGACAGTCTCTTTGGGGATGAGGTCCTGAACTTCCGGAATTTTCAGAAGAATTTCCGGGTAAAGGACGACGGGAATCTTACTTTTTACGATCACGAAATGAACATTACCTACTGGTGCGCCAACGATAAATTCCGTGACGGAGCCTATGTTGGAGGAGTATTCCTGTCTGATAAGGCTGCGAGACGATATATGAAGCCAGACACTTATATCGAGGGCGAAAGTTCATTCAGAGCCATGTTTGATGGCAGCGCTTACGTCAAGGGACAAACCCCAAGAGAGGTACAGCGCCAAATCTATGATTCCGTCTATCGCACCATAGCCCTTGGGCTGAAAGAGACCCTATACGCCATCGAAAATGGACTGGCAATGCCACTTTTCTGAAATCAATAGGACTCGCGAGCCAATCATTGACTCTTTTATAAATCGTGATGGAAGACTTTCCGTCAGAATAAGCATAAAACTCAGGTTGCTACAATAATAGTATCTCCGCAACAGGGACTGGGAGGCGGGGATTGGATAAATAGCACAAGAGTGCGACGCACGGGTCACTGACCTGTACTAGAAATTCCAAAATGGTTTGCCTCGCCAGCGATGCCTGGATGGGTTAATTGCATAGGGAGAATAAGGGTGTCTAAGACTGAAAAAGATCAGATACGAGAGGAAATAGACGCGATAATGCAGGCAAGACCTGCGCCGAACCATAAAGTTGACCTGTCCCCGCTAACTCTTGGTAAGTCCGTGTCCTTCGAGGGGTTCTGCTTCGCGCAGTACAGGGGCTTCGCGCTATACGACAGTCCCATCATCAGCCTGCCGATAGCCTGGGAGAAGCAGGAGCCGCCACCACTGACGATCCAGGTAATTCTGAGCAAACGGCCCGATGGATGCCTTCAGTTCGACATACGCGGCAAGGGATTGCCGTGTATGGATCAACAGCCGTTTTGTCAGGTTGGAGAATGACCAGAGACAACTCAGGAGGGCCCGCCAGTGTCCTTTAGCTACTTCCCGCTGGTTGAGGTCGTCGTCGGTCCGCAGGGCGGCGCGAGTGACTTCGACGGGCAACGCGCCTGTATGCTGGTATTGCCGTCGCTGGTGGGGACGAGAGAATAGTTAGTTAGGAATGGTTTGGAATAGCCGAAGGAGAGCGAATAATGGCTACATTTGAGAAGCGAGCAATTGCGTACCAGCAGGGGAATAGGCAGGTTTACTCGTTGGTGATGGATCTGGAAGAGGTGAAACGGTTCTTGCCGCTGCGGACTGCGGAGGACGCAAACCAGATCAAGGGAACGAACCGAGGGCTGGTGCCCAGCCATATACGGAAGATCAAATACTACCTAGAGGACACAGAGGAATGGGTACTGCCGGCTATTACCCTGGCGGTCTCGACTCAGAGCGTCGAATTCAAATGTGACGAGGGCGAGGAAGTCGGTACTATTTGGGTGAGCAACGACGACGACAACGAGCGAACGCTCTTTCGCATCGTGGATGGTCAGCATCGCCGCCATGCAATAGAGGACCTGATGGCGGAGTACGAGGAGAAGGACACTGATCTGTGGGCTACGATTGGAGGCAGCGGACTCTCCGTTACACTCTACGAGGAGTCGGATCCGGCCAAGATACGGCAAATGTTCGCTACGATGGCGCTCGCAAAGGCTATCGACCGGAACACGCAGCAGCAGTTCGATTCAAGCAATCCGTTCAATAACGCGGCTGCCTACGCGGTGCAGAATAGCGAAATGCTTGACAACGGCAAGCGCGTGAATACGCAGCGCCAGAGCCTTCAGAGAGCGTCAGACGAATTCGTGACGCACAATGACCTGAAGGACATCGCTATTGCGCTAACGTTCGGTGTGCCTGTCCGTGCGCCTAGCCAGACGCAGATTAAGTACCACCGGGCAGACGAGCAGCAGGAGAAGATATACGAGAACATCAAGATGTTCATGGACGAGTTTCTTCCCGAGTGCAGCCAGCAGCTTTCCGACCTGAGAGCAGGAGATATTCCGGCAGCGCATATCTCGCTTCTCAGAACGGATTGGTGGAGCTTCGAACCTGCTTTTCTGAAGCTGATGGCGGGTTGCTACCAGATGTGGACTGACAGTGACTCCACTGCTGACGCTTTATCTCAGTATTTCCGGGACCATCTGAGCTTTCAGCGAATTGTGGCGAAAGGTACTTCCGATGTTGATTGACTCGGGTTGGTGGATGATAGTGGCCGGGTTACAAAACCCATCCGCAAGACGAGCCCGGCATGGAAAGAGGCCGCCGTTAAGATATGCCACGCCGCACGAGACCTTTCCGGGTAGCATTCACGCGATTGCCGGAATTGACAGATATAAAAGTCTTCAATCCATCAGTCCATCAGTCCATCAAGATAACAAGATAACAAGATAGCAACTGAGAAAGCGAGTGCAACATATGAGTATGGTGTCATTGAAGGCTGCGGGGATCGCCTTACTAGTCGCTTTGTTTGGTGCGGGCTGCACATACATCATCGATCAGAAGGAAATAAAACAGCTCGAGATAAGCAACGTTGACAAGCTGCTGACGAAGGCCACTACGGATGGTGGCGGCTGGGTCGTGGCGCGTCACAGAAGCT
>DAOUHG010000092.1:0-2737 GCA_034428835.1 Dehalococcoidia bacterium | reverse complement strand
GATCGGCGGGAGACGGGGTTGAGGCGGTGAGGATGGCGCAAAGCGTTGTGCCCGATGTCCTCGTCATGGACGTGATGATGCCGCACAAGGACGGCGTGGACGCCTGCCGGGAGATCATGGAACTTCTGCCGGACACGCGGGTGCTGATACTCACGGCCTCGACCACAGAGGATGCGGTCGTGGACGCGATCGCCGCCGGCGCGACGGGTTATCTGCAGAAGGACTCGGGGCCTGAGGAGCTGGCGGAGGCGATTCGGGAGGTGGCCCAGGGCCGCCTGCGCATACCGGACAAGTCCATACGGCGGGTCTTCGCGATGATCCGCGGCCAGCGGGGTCTCACCGCCAGTCGGGCCCTGAAAGCGCTGACCGCCAGGGAGCGGGAGATCCTGCAGATGTTCGCCAGCGGCAAGTCCTACGCCGAGATCGCCGAGGCCAGGGGCAACAAGGTCGTGACCGTCAGGAACTCGGTCTATCGCATTCAGGACAAACTGGGAGTCGATACGAAACAGGGGATGGTCGTCTGGGCCGTGAAGAACGGCCTGCTGGACGACGTGGAGCCGGGTTGATGCCAGCCTTTCCGGCAACGGTCACGCCCCTGAGCAGGTTACACCATGCGTAGACTCGACATGACAGATTCATCCGAAGTGCAGACCCCGGCGTTCGGTGGACGGATCGTAATACCCGGACTGGCTGTCGGCCATACCGTGTTTCACTGGATCGTGCAGAGCTTCGTGGTGGCGCTGCCGGAGATCCAGCAGGCTTTTCACCTCAACAGCGTGGGGGTGGGCGGCATCCTGTCCGCACGGGAACTGGCCTCCGGGCTCGTTGCGCTGCCCGGGGGCGTGCTGGTCGACGCCCCGCGCAGGTTCTGGGGGCCGCTTCTGGCGTCGTGCCTGGTGGCTTCCGCCCTGGGCTGCCTCATCATGGGTGTCTCGCCCGTGTACCCGCTGCTGCTGGCCGGCATGGCAGTCGTGGCGATTTCACACTCCATCTGGCACCTGCCGGCCTCGGCCTCACTATCCCATCACTACCCACAGCAGCGCGGGATGGCACTCGCTGCCCATGGGGTAGGGGGCGGTGTGGGCGACGTTGCCGGCCCCGTGGTCACGGGGGCGCTGCTCGTGTTTCTCACCTGGCGGGGACTGCTGAGCGTGTACGCCCTGGCGCCCATCTTTCTTGGCATAGCGGCCATCTGGGCGCTCCGCAACATCGGCAGGCGGGAGGAGGACGAAACCGTCTCGATCCCGCAGCGAGTCGAGGCAACCAGGCACCTGCTGAGGAGCCCCGTGCTGTGGGGTCTCACGCTGGTGCGGGGCCCCTCAGGGCCATGGCCCTGGTGGCGCTGGTGACCATCCTGCCCCTCCACCTTGACAGCGCTCTCCAGATGAGTACGACGTCCAGGGGCTTCCACATTGGGCTGCCCATCGCGGGTGGATTGATGGCCAAGCCGGTTGCGGGTCTCCTGTCCGACCGGCTGGGTCGCAAGCAGGTGCTCGTGCCGGGTCTTGTGTGGTCATGCCTTGTGGCGCTCGCGCTGCTGGTCTTCGACTCCGGACTTATGCTCAGCGTCACGATTGCGCTGCTCGGACTCTTCCTGTACCCGGACCAGCCGATTCTGACAGCCGCAGCATTCGACATCGTCGGGAGTGAGGTGGCATCCACCGGTCTGGGCGTCGTGACGTGCGCCGGATTCCTGATGGCGATGGTGTCCCCGCTCATCGCCGGGGGGCTCTACGAGACGCTGGGCTTCGATGCCACCGTCTACTATATCGGCGTACTGTTCGCCGGGGCCGCGTTGGTGCTCGTCTTACTGCCGATACCCAGGGACCGCTAACCTGTCTGTAGCGAGTTGCAACGGAGGGGCGGGGATGCTCCAGGTCGTAAGCGTCCCCAGGAGCTAGGGCCGGTCTCTGGAATCTCCTCCGCTCACTGAATGCCAGTGAGGTGCAGCCCCAATCCGTCCGTCCACACCTCGAGCACGCCGAAATTCTCATAACCGGCGACGACGGGACCTGGCCTGGCCTCGACGACCTCATCCAGTCCTGGCCCGTGGCTGGTCAGGACTGGGTGTTTCCGTTCCGGTCTTCAGAATCCCTGAGCGGGAGCGTCTCGGACTCGCGCTGCTGCCTTCTGCGTCTGCGCCGCCACCACAGGAATGGACCCAGCATGGGCGGCGGAATAGCCAGTGGCCATCCGCCACCGGGCGTATTGCGCCACATGCCTGGGGGCCGGATTGGGACGGCGGAACAAGCGTGGCGGTCGGGCTCGGTTTCTGCTGTTCCGGCTCGTCCTGCGGCAGCCTGACCATGACGGGAGGTGGTGTCGCCGTGAACGTGGCGGTCGAGACCGGAGTCATCGTGGCGGTCGGGACAGTAGGCCACGTAGCCGAAGAGGTGGAAGTCGCCGCCGATTATGACGGCGGCGGTGATCAGCGCGACATCCATGCCGCTGAGGAAGAGCAGCCAGCGCCATGTCACCGCCCGGTCCCTGCGGAGCCGGTAGTGGACGAACCCGTTGAACGCCAGCAGCGGCACGCTCAGGAACAGGTACTCCTTGTTGGTGGCGTACCAGAGTTCCGGTCGATAGGCCAATTCGAACACGCCGACGAGCCAGCCGAGCCAGCGCGCCCAGACCGAGACCCTCGCGGCGTACAGCATGACGTCCGGGTCGGCGCGGACGGCCCGGAGAACCCGCCTGCGCAGTTCGGCGCCGGGCATGGCCGGACCTCTCGCCCCCC
>DAOUHG010000091.1:0-13329 GCA_034428835.1 Dehalococcoidia bacterium | reverse complement strand
TGGGTAGAGGGCGAGGAGTTCCCAATCAAGGCTGGCGACGCCGTGCTCGTCCCGCCTGACGTGGAGCACCAGTTCAGGAACAGGGGCGACACTACGCTGAGTCGCGTGACTGTCAATCCGCTGAGCTCGGTGGGACAGGAGTAGAGAATTGTCACGCGTTCACGACATGGGCGGGCGTCCGAGTGACGATCCCATCGACCAGTCATCTCACGAGTGGGCGGACTGGGAACACATCACGAACGCTCTCGTCGGGGTGCTGAGGAATCACGACCTGGTGAACGTAGACGAACTAAGGCGCGGCATAGAGTCGATGACTCCGGACGAGTACGAGGCCTCTTCCTACTACGAACGGTGGTCTGCCTCTCTTGAGACGCTGCTGGTGGAGAAGGGTGTCCTGACGTCCGATGAGATCGACACTCGCGCCTCAGAAGTTGATGAGCGATGGGACTAGTGTTATCGGCTGAACCAGGACTGTTCCAGGTAGGCGACGCGGTGACTATACGACCGGACGAGGTCGAGAATCATCACCGAACGCCGTGGTTCATCAAGGGCAAGGTCGGAGTCGTGCGTGCCATCAGCGGGCCATTCCTGAACCCTGAGTCGAGGGCGCACGGGGGAGACGGCATCCCCAGGCGTCTGCTCTACCAGGTGGAGTTCGATCCTGAGCAGATCTGGGGAAATCGGTACGGTGAAGGAGCCGGCGACCTGCTGCTGGTAGACGTGTACGAACAGTGGCTGGAGCCGAAGGAGTAACATGAGCGACGATCACCACAGCCTGCCCCGGACTGGATCCGGGGACGAATCAGAATACGAGGGAATTCAGCCTGACTCGTTACTGAGTTACAGGGCGAAGCGTGCGATCGCGATCCATGAGCTTCTCGTGGAGAAGGGTGTGATCGACGCCGGAGAGGTCGAGGACCAGGTACACCGCGTGCAGTCCAGATCCCCGTCGGACGGCGCGAAGGTCGTAGCCAAGACCTGGGTGGACCCTGAGTTCAAGTCGAGGCTTTTGGCGGACGCGAGGTCGGCAGCCTCTGAAATGGGATACTCGCTGACTCACGATGCCGAGCTTGCGGTTCTGGAGAACACCGAAGAGGTCCATCATCTGGTCGTGTGTACGTTGTGTTCGTGCTATCCGACCGCGCTTCTGGGGCCGCCGCCGGACTGGTACAAGAGCTTTTCGTACAGGCAGCGGGCGGTTGTCGAACCCCGCGCGGTGATGGGCGAGTTCGGGCTTGAAGTAGGCGACGAGGTGCAGGTACGCGTGGTCGATAGCACGGCGGACTTACGCTACCTTGTGCTTCCGCGCAGGCCTGAAGGCACCGAGGGAATGTCCGAGGAAGAGCTAGCCGCGCTGGTTACGCGGGACAGTATGATCGGCGTGTCCGACGCGCTGCGGCCTGAGCCTCAGCCGATCGAAGCCGACTAGGGGAACAGCAATGCCTAAAGTCACGGGCGCGCAAGCCTTGGTCCAGCAGCTAGTCGCCGAGGGTGTGGATACCATCTTCGCGTTGCCTGGCGTCCAGATTATGGCCGCCTTCAACGCGCTTTATGAGTACAGGGACGACATCCGGCTGGTCCACGTTAGGCACGAGCAGGCTACGACCTACATGGCCGATGGCTACGCGAAAGTCACCGGCAAAGTGGGGGTGGCGATGGCCGTCCCTGGACCGGGAGCTATCAACGCCGGAGCTGGTCTTGGCACAGCGTATGCGTCGTCGTCGCCGGTGCTGCTGATCTCAGGCCAGATCGATAGCCAATCGCTCGGCAGGCGGGAGGGACAGCTCCACGAGGTCGAAGACCAGCTTGACGTCTTCCGTCCGTTGACGAAGTGGGTCCACCGCGTGACTCGCGTGGAGGAGATCCCGGGTGCGGTACATGAGGCGTTCAGACATCTGAAGACGGGCAGGCCCAGGCCTGTCGAGCTGGAGGTGCCTCCCGACACACTAGCGGCCACTGGCGAAGCTGAGACGATAGCCGCAGAGGAGTACCCTCCGCAGGTGGCAGACAGGGGGGACGTGGAGCAGGCCACTCGCATCCTCGCCTCCGCTGAGCGACCAGCGATCATGGTTGGCGGTGGAGCGCGTATCTCAGGCGCTGGGGACGAGGTGTTGCAGCTTGCCGATTTGCTGCAGGCCCCGGTGATGGGGACACAGAACTCCAAAGGAGTTGTCCCTGAGAACAGCCCGTTCTACGTCGGTACGAATTACGCATCGGTAGGACCCGCGGACATCGTGCTGCCGGATGCAGACGTCCTTCTGGCTATCGGTACCCGCTTGCTGTTCAGGGAGCTTCCTGAAGGGGATCTGCCACGGATCATTCACATCGACATTGACCCGGACGAGATAGGGCGCAATCTGCCGACCGAACTGGGGATCGTGGCGGACGCCAAGACCGCGTCGAGACAGCTGCTTAGCGCTCTCAGAGAGTCGGGTCAGTCCAGGCCGTCCGGGGCTGAGCGGATCGCCAAGTTCCGCTCCGACTTCGCCTTCAGCATGAGGTCTATCGCGCCAGTCCAGGCTCGGATCATCGAGGACATGCGCGACACTCTGCCGGACGACGCGATCGTAGTGAGCGGTGTGACCAATATTGGGTATTGGAGCAACATCTTCTTCGAAGTGCGCCAACAGCAGACTTATATTACGTCAGGCTATTTCGGCACACTTGGATATGCTTTCCCAACGGCACTTGGGGCGCAGGTTGGGAGACCCGACAGGAAAGTCGTCGCGCTCTGCGGTGACGGTGGATTCATGTACAGTCCGCAGGAGCTATCGTCGGCGCTCAGGCACGGTATCAATGCGGTAGCCGTGGTGTTCAACAACGGTGCATTCGGCGCGTCGGAGTGGGACCAGACCCATAGATACGGAGGCAACTTCATCGGCACCGATCTACACAATCCCGATTTTGTCAGACTGGCAGAGTCATTCGGAGCTGTCGGTATGAGGACCGAACCGGAGGGATTTGCAGAGCTGCTAGAGGTTGCGCTGAATACGGACGCGCCGGTGCTTCTCGAGGTTGTCGTCCCCAACATGATGCCTCCGTTCCAGATCGTGGAGTAGCGTCCGTCGATGGCGCACGTCCCTCCGCGGAGCAGGGGAACGCTCAGGGCGCAGGCGGATCGGTCGTACGTTTCACGTGCGTTCATACTCCCTGTTCAACACTACCTTCACACCGAGTCCATCGGCGGAATCGTACTGCTGATCGCGACTGTAGTGGCTTTGGCATGGTCCAACTCGCCGCTAAACGAGCACTACCACCACATCCTCGAAACTCACCTACGGTTGAATGTCGGGTTGTTTCTGGTCGATCTCACGGTAGAAGAGTGGATCAACGATGGTCTGATGGCGCTCTTCTTCTTCGTGATTGGACTTGAGATCAAGCGTGAGGTGCTGTTCGGCCAGCTGTCCACGCTTCGGTCAGCGGCGCTGCCGGCCGTGGCCGCGATTGGCGGCATGGTCGTGCCTGCGCTGATTTACCTGGCTTTCAATCTGGACGGAGAAGGGCTGCGCGGCTGGGGAATCCCGATGGCTACCGACATAGCTTTCGCGCTAGGCGTGCTGGCATTGCTCGGGCGCCGCATTCCGATGGAGTTGCGGGTGTTCATGCTCGGCCTGGCCGTGGTTGACGATTTGGGCGCAATCGCCGTAATAGCGATTGCCTATACAGAGTCGATTGACTTCACTCAACTGGGAATCGCCGCATTGTTGATCGTGGCGACTATCGTTGCGAACAGGCTGGGGCTCCGGCAGCCGGCAGTCACCGCGGCGCTGGCCTTTCTCATCTGGGTTGCTGTTTTGAAGTCAGGAATTCACGCTACCGTCGCTGGTGTGCTGATCGCGTGCCTCACACCAGCGAGGCCCACGTTCAGCAGGGAAGAGTTCGCTGAGGAGGCGGACGCGCTGCTGGCTGAGTATCGTACCTCGCTGGTCGCGGGAGACCGTGAGCGATGCGAGGCCATTCTCGGCGAGATCGAAGAGATCAGCCAGGCCACGGAGGCGCCGCTGGAACGGCTGGAGAGACTACTCCATCCGTGGGCGAGTTACGTTATTCTGCCGGTGTTCGCATTGGCGAACGCAGGCATTGAGTTCTCTGTGGAAGGTCTGCGGCAGGCAGCGTCCAGCAGCGTAACCATAGGTGTGATTGGGGGCCTGGTCGTCGGGAAGCTGGTTGGGATAACACTGTTCCCCTGGGTGGCGTCCCGGCTGGGGATCATCGAGCTTCCAAGATCGATCTCATGGCTGCACGTGGCGGGCGTGGGACTAGTGGGCGGAATCGGCTTCACGGTTGCGATCTTCGTGACCGGACTGGCGTTCGACGATCACGCAATTGTTGTCAACGCGAAGATGGGCATTCTGGCGGCGTCAATTGTAGCCGGCGTAGTTGGATATGGGCTGCTGCGGTTTGCCGCCCGGCCACGGGCGCCTGCGTCGGGTTGAGGCGAGTCTTCGGAGCGTTTGCTATAGGTGCATCGTATGCTGAGCCACTTATTCAAGGGTCATACTTCGATGAAGACAAAACGGGGAGAATCAGCCTGCATTTCTAGGATCGTGCCATTTACGATCGGACGCTCGCAATGACGCCTCAGCAGTTCATCGCCAAGTGGCGGCGCAGCCGCGGACAGGAATCTGCCGGGGCGCAGGAATGGTTCCTGGACCTGTGCAGAGTCGCAGAGCATGGCACGCCCGGCGAACTCGACCCGCAACAGGAGTGGTTCACCTTCGAACGCTCAGTGCGACAGGCGTCGGGTCGTCCGGGACGTGCCGACGTATACAAGCGCGGTTATTTCGCTTGGGAGTTCAAGGGCATCCACGACGATCTGAACGCTGCCTACGCCCAGTTGCAGCGCTACCGAGAAGCACTCAACAATCCTCCAATTCTGGGAGTGTCCGACTTCCGCACCATCATTGTTCACACCAATTTCACCAACAAAATTTCTGAGATCCACGAGATATCGTTGGATGATCTGGGCGAGCCGGAACAGCTTGATGTCCTGCGCAAGGTTTTTCACCAGCCGGGTGATTTAGAGCCCGAAATCACCCCCGACGACGTCACGAAAGAGACGGCCGATGTATTCGCGGACATCGCCGCTTCCATGCGCGAACGTGGCGTCGATTCTCTTGAGGTCGCCCGCTTTCTGAACAGGCTGGTCTTCTGCTTCTTTGCCCAGGATGTGGGGCTGCTGCCCGACGATGTCCTTTCCGACTTGTGCAAAAGCTTCAACACAGACCCCGAGGAGTTTGACGCCGCGCTACGAGACCTGTTTCGCAATATGGACACGGGCGGACGGTTCGGCATTCAGCGGATTCGCAGCTTCAATAGCGACTTGTTCAGGAATCCCGACACTGTGCGCATGACTGAGGTCGAGCTAGAAAAGCTGGCCGAAGCGACGCTACCCAACTGGGCGCATATTGACCCGTCAATTTTTGGGACTCTTTTCGAGCGCGTGGTCGACCCGGAAAAACAAGATCTCATCGGCGCCGAATATACGACTGAGTCTGGCATTCTCACTGTGATTAACCCGGTGTTAATGGACCCGCTACGCGCGGAGTGGCACGAGCTGACCGGCAAGACCGGTGCACTCATGCTGCTGGAAGGACGCCGTGACGAAGAGAAAGCAAGGCGACTGCTCCGAGAGTTCCAGTCGCGCTTGTCGTCTCTCACGGTTTTGGACCCCGCCTGTGGCAGCGGAAATTTCCTGTATGTCGCCCTTCGACAACTTAGAGACTTGGAGAAGGAGATTATAGGACTCGCTGCCGAATATGGCTTCACAGACTTCAAGCCAGAAGTGTCACCTGAGCAGTTTCTTGGCATTGAGAGAGACGCCTACGCAGGCGAACTTGCGCGAACTTCACTGTGGATTGGGCATCTGCAATGGTCAATCGAAAATGGCTTCCCTTATGACCATGACCCGATTCTAGGAGAGTTGAACACCATAGAGCGACGTGACGCGATCTTGGATCAGGACGAAGCGGGCAATCCCCTCGAACCGGAGTGGCCGGCTGTGGACTACATCGTGGGTAACCCTCCGTTCCTGGGCCATGTTCCCTTCCGTGAACAGTTGGGGGAAGATTATGTGGATGCGGTGTACGCTCTGTACGGCGACCGAATCCCGAACTCCAGCGACCTCTGCTGCTACTGGTTCGAGAAGGCGCGGGCGCAAATCGATGCGGGCCATTGCCGCCGTGCCGGGCTCCTGGCGACACAAGCGATTCGCTTCCAGTCCAACCGTCCCGTACTGGCGCGGATCAAACAGAGCGGAGATATCTTCCACGTCGTATCCGATCAGGAGTGGAGGAGCAACGATACCAACGTCGCTAGTGTGCACATTTCCATCATCTGTTTTGACGACGGTAGCGAATCCTTCCGAATGCTTGATGGGACACAAACGTCCAACATCAACTCCGATCTGACGCGGGGTCCAGATCTGACTAAGGCAAAGCCTTTGCTTGAGAATCGAAACCTATCCTTTCAGGGTGTTGGAAAGGTTGGCGATTTCGACATAACCGAAGAAGTCGCCTTGAATATGATGGCGAAACCTAATCCCCACGGAAAGCCAAACTCGGTTGTGATTAGGCGTTGGATAAATGGGGTTGACATTGCGCGCCGCCCTCGTGATGTTTGGATAATTGACTTCGGTGTTGATATGCCGCAGTCGGAGGCTGCTCTGTACGAAGCGCCTTTTGAATACATAAGAGAAAAGGTAAAGCCGAACAGGATCAACAACGCGATGCCGTGGCGGGCAGAAAACTGGTGGCTGCACGGCTATCCGGCGACCACCATGCGCAGTTCGCTAGCTCCGCTAAAGCGATACATTGCCACTCCCAAAGTTTCCAAGCATCGCTTTTTCGTGTGGCTGACAAGAGATATGCTGCCTTCTAATCTAATCATTGCGATCGCTAGAGACGATGACTATATGCTTGGTGTTCTGTCGTCTTCAGTTCACGAGTTATGGTCCAGACACGTAGGCAGTCAGTTACGTGAATCTGAGAGCGGCGGTACGTACACCCCGACCACCTGCTTTGAAACATTTCCATTCCCTGAACCCGATGAGGAGCAACGCGCCAAAATCTCCACCGCTGCTGATGAACTGAACCAGCTGCGGGAGAACTGGCTAAACCCGAAAGACATGCTTGGCGAGCCCGCTCTCAATGCCGATCAGTTGCGCCGCCGAACTCTAACTAATCTCTATAACGACTACCCATCTTGGCTGGCGAACGCCCACACCAAGCTCGATGCAGCCGTCATTGCCGCATACGGCTGGACGATCGACTTGACCGACGAGCAGATATTGGATCGGCTGCTCAACCTAAATCTGAATCGGGCAGAAGGCAAGGAAGAGGAGGGTGGTGATGCCTGACCGCCTACTTGTCAACGCGAAGATGGGCATTCTGGCGGCGTCGCTCCTGCTGGGATCGGTGGATGTGGTCTGCTGAGATTTGCGGCGCGGCCGCGGGCGCCGGCGACCGACTGATTGGCTATTGACCCCGCCCTCGCAGCCTGTCGAAGATCATGACTGCTCCGACTGCCACTAGTATCAGCGGCCAGTAGGTGCCGAAACCGCCCTCGATTATGTCCAGCCGCTCCAGCAGCAGGACCAATCCAACTACCACCAGCAACACGCCGACTAGCATCGCTCGCTCCTGAGAGTTGTGAACCTGAATCCGGCTCCCAGCTAGGGTCCCTCTTCATAGTATTGTAGAGGTGAACGGGGTTCGAAGGGCTTGTACGGGTACTTGGCGAGGCTGTCCTCATCGAGGTCGATTCCGATGCCGGGAGTTTTCGGCACTTTGATATACCCATTCTCGACCTCGAATGGCTGCTTCGCGATGTCTCGTCCGAAGTCCTCGAGGTTTACAAAGTACTCGGTGATCAGGAAGTTCGGGATGGCTGCCGAGACCTGGAGTGTCGCGGCGAGGCCAATAGTTGTGCTGTTGAAATTATGCGGTGAGATGGCGACAAAGTAAGGCTCGGCCATCGCCGCGATCTCTTTCAGCTCCAGAATCCCGCCAACGTTGCAAACATCTGGATTGAGAATGTCAGCCGCCTGCTTCTCGAACACTTCACGGAACTCGAACTTGGTGTAGAGCTCCTCGCCGGTGACGATGGGGATGTTCACGTCTCTCTTAACAGCGGCGAGTGCGTCGATGTTTTCGGCGAGAACAGGTTCTTCGTACCAGAAGGGTCTGTACCGCTCTATCTCACGGCCAATACGCCGAGCGTGCATCGGCGCGAGCCTGCGGTGCATCTCGATGAGGATGTCTACGTCCCAACCGACGGCTTCGCGTACCGCGCGGACGTTTTCTATGGCAGCGTTCTCGACGTCCTTGCTGACGAAGGTGCGCCAGGGGCCGGGGATAGGGTCGAACTTCATCGCGCTGAAGCCCATCTCCACAACTTCCTGAGCACGCTCTGCAAGCTGCTCAGGCCCTCCACCACCTCCGCCCCAGCCGTTGGCGTAAACCCTGATCTTGTCTCGACATGCGCCGCCGATGAGCATGTGCACAGGCATGCCGGCGGCCTTGCCGGTGATGTCCCAGAGCGCGTGCTCGATGCCACTGACTGCGCACCAGAAGTCCATCGCGCCGCGGCGTCCGGCGAAGTCGTCGTACGACCATTGAATGAAGTGCTTGATGTTGCGCGGGTCGCGTCCTATCAGGTACCTGCGGAGCTGGTCGATGTGGGCGGTTATCTGTATGTCCCGGTCGGACTGGGTGTATGCCTCGCCCCAGCCGTAGATGCCCTCGTCGGTCTCGACCTTGACGAAGCATAGGTTCTTGCCGCGGCCCGGGTTTGCGAGGAAGTGCTTTACGTCGGTTATCTGCATCGCTGGCTCCTGTTTGGTGCTATTGGGCTGTCCAGCCGCCGTCTATTACCAGTTCACTGCCGGTTACCCAGCCGGACTCGTCGGACGCGAGGTACAGGACGCCGTTGGCGATCTCCTCCGACTCGCCGTAGCGGCCCATCGGAATGCGGGACAGCATACGCGTGTAGTTCGATGAGTCGCCTTTGCGGCCCGCAGTCATGGGGGTGTTGATAGGGCCTGGGTGCACGGAGTTGCAGCGGATCCCGTGTTCGGCGTACTGAAGCGCGGTTGTCTTGGTCAGGAGCCTAACCGCTCCCTTGGAGGCCTGGTACTGAGCGCTCGACATCTCGGTGCCGACAATGCCCAGCTGTGAGGATATGTTGATGATGGAGCCGCCGCCGGAGTCGATCATGGCGGGGATGGCGACCTTCGATCCCAAGAACACGCCCTTGGCGTTGATATCCATGACGTGGTCCCAGTCCTCCTCAGTGGTCTCGTGTACGAGTCCCCACTGGCTGACACCGGCGTTGTTCACCAGTATGTCGAGCTTGCCGTACCTGGCGACAGTCTGGTCGATGGCGGCCCGCCACTCAGCCTCGCTTGTGACATCGAGATGCACGAAGAAGCAGTCGCCTCCGTCCTGATTGATCTCCTGAGCGACGTTGAAGCCTTCTTCAAGGATGTCGCCGATGCCGACTTTCGCTCCCTCACGGGCGAAAAACCGGGCTTCGACGGCACCCATTCCTCGCGCGCCTCCGCTAATAAATGCTACTTTGCCTTCCAGTCTCACCATGTGCTCCCTTACTCCGTTGATCGTTCATGCCTAAATGAATTGTCCGATCACTCTGTATCATCCTGACCGAGATGCGGCAACTTCGACTGTCTCGGCAATCCAGGCGTTGAGGCTCTTACCCTCGGCCTTCGCAGCGACTGTCGCTGCCCTATGTATCTCCGGTGTGACGCGGAGAGGAATTCTGCCTGAGAATGGCTTGTCGGGCTCTTGGCCCCGTTCTTCGCACATTGCCAGATAGTCGTCGATTGAGAAGCTGAACTCCCTCTTGAGTTTGTCGACTGATGTTGCTTCGAAGAATATCACGTCCCGTGTGCCCACTACCTCTCCGTGAAAGACTTCATCATCGTGATCGTACTTTATCGCCGCGTGATAGCCCTTGTACTCCATCATGAATCCGCGAGTTGTCCCAAAAGTGTGACCCTGTCGATCATTGCTTCGGCCCATGCGCGGATGTTCTCGTCGAGGTCTGCGCCGCAGTGGGGACATTCGTAGTCGCCCTGGCAGTAGCGCATTCCACAGGTTGGACATGGGGGGATTAGATCGAGACTGTCGATTGCGTGCTGTATCTGATCTTCAGTCGCCACGTTGTGTCTCTCCAATAATTGCTGCCACCTCATCGTAGGTTGGCATTCCGCTCAGGGCTCCTCGGCCTCTCAGCTTGAGGCCGGCGGTTACCGTACCCATTCTGCCGGCGTCTGACACTGACATGCCGTTGAGTAGCCCGTGTATGAACCCGCCGTTGAAGGCGTCGCCTGCTGCAGTTGTATCTATTGGACCATCGGGTCTGTATGCCGGAATCTCGAACGTGCCGTCCTCGTTGCCAATCACTGCGCCGTGCTCACCGCGAGTCACTGCGACAACTGGCACGCCCATGCCCCGGAAGTGGTCAACCACCTCGTACGGGTCGTCTGTGTCGATCAATGCTCGCGAGTCGTCCGGCACGTTGGGTAGGAAGTAGTCCACGTACGGCAGCAACTCCGCTGCGGCACCGCGCAGGTCTTCTGGACTCCAGAGCTGGTGTCTGTAGTTGGGGTCGTAGGAGACCCGGACTCCCCTCTCTTTGGCGATCTGGGCCGCCCGCAGCACCGTTGCACGCGCGGTGTCCGAGATGGCTTGCGCAACGCCGGAGCAGTGGAGCACCTTGGTAGAACCAATGTAGTCAGCGTCCAAGTCGTCGGGTTCGAGTGTGCTGGGCGCGCTGCGGGCCCGGTAGTAGACGAAATCCCTGTCTCCGTTTGGCATCAGGGCGACGAAGTGGACCGCGTTGAAGCCCTCGACTTTTCTGACTCCGCTTGTGTCGATGCCCTCCGAGTGGAATGTGCCAAGCAGATAGTCGGCGAACGGGTCGCTACCGAGACGGGTGATGTATCCCGTGCTGGTACCGAGGCGCTGTGCAGCGACGCAGATGTTGAAGCTGTCTCCAGCCAGTGACCGCGTGAATGTGTCGGCGGTCTCGATCGGTTCTTCAGCGAAGAGCTCGATCATGCACTCGCCGATGCTGATGAGGTCGGGCATCGACGTGTCTGCTACTGCCTAACGTACTTGACTATCCGGCGGCCGGACTGGCCCGCTTCAGGCTGCACGAAGTAGATGTTGCCGCTGGCGTCGCCAGCGGCGCCGTGGCAACTCCGAAACTCCGGGCCGCCCCATCGCGCGAGCCTGTTGCCGTCGCCGTCGAGAATGCTGAAGAAGCCACCGTTGTGTTCGGCAACGTACCCGCGGTCGCTGGAGTCCATCCAGACTACGGCAGGGCCGATCAATTCGGAGGGCCACTGTCCGACGTATCCGCCGTCCTGGTCGAACACCTGAACGCGGTCGTTCTCGCGGTCGGCCACCAGCACCTGGCCATTTGGGTCGATACACACGCCGTGCGGCAGGTTGAACTGTCCAGCGCCATTTCCAGGGTCGCCCCAACTCCTCAGATGCTCGCCTTCTGACGTGAATTTGTGCACGCGGCAGTTGGCGTAGCCGTCGGCGACGAAGATGTCGCCATTTGGGGCGACGGCGACTCCTGCGGGGAGGTTGAACGGCTCACCGCCGTGCGTCACGTCCACCCAGCCGTTCGAGCCGAGAACCGAGTTGTCCGCGCCAGTGTCGGAGCGGTAGCCGCGTTCGCCGATAGACATCAGCAGGTCGCCGTCCGTGCTGTACTTGAGCACCTGACCAGCGTCGCGGTCAACGATCCAGATGTTGTCAGAGGGATCGGCGTAGATCGCGTGCGGGAATACAAACTCGGCGTCGGCCCAGTGGCTCCGATAGTTGCCGTCGGTGTCGAATACGATGACGCCGCGCTCGCCGCGGTTGAAGCCGTACACCCTGTCTTGCGAGTCTACCGTTACCGCAGCCATTGGGGCGTCCCAGCCGTCTGGCAGTTTTGCCCAGTTGGAGACGATCTCGAAAGAGTGGTCTCCGCTTCCGATAGTTGTCATTGCGAATGCTCCCTGGTTGGGGCCGAAATTATGCCGCGTATTGCGTCCGGTGTGCAGGCCCGCATCACGGCAAGGGTAGAGTCGACCCCACGCCGCGCGGCCACAACTCGAACTATTGCGGTGTCGAGGCCTTCAGCGAGTCGCTTGAACGCTGACGCCGCTCCGTCAGCCTTGCCGAAGTACCCGACGGCGTTCAGGATTTCTGCCGGGAACGCTTCTGCGACCTCGTCACGTGACGCACCATTGCGGCGCATGTCGTCGAGGGCGGCCAATTCGTCGGTGAAGCCCATGCGCTCGAAGTGGGCGCGGTATCCTAACTGGCGTTCGCGCTCGGTTGGCACAGACGCGCCCAACGCGTATCCCATGGTTGCCTTGGCAAGCGCGATTCTGGCTGCGTCTACGTCGTCATCGACGCATATTCTGATGTACTCGGCGACGTTGATCTCCGACGGATCGCGGCCCGCCTTCGCGGCGCCCTCGGCGATGCGCTCGCGGCTCCAGGCTATCTGCTCCGGCGTGCACCAGTTCAGGCTTGCGCCATCGGCAAGCTCACCGCTCATCTCCAGCATCTTCGGGCCCAGCGCGCCGAGGTACACCGGAGTCTCTGGGGCAGGGCGCATTGCGAGGCGCATCCCTTTCAGGGTGGTCGTCTCACCTTCGTGGGTAACCCGCTCACCGTTCACGAGTCCGCGTACGACCGTTACGTAGTCGCGCATCAGGGCGAGAGCGGACATACGCCCGACACCGAGTTGAGCACGCGCCGCCGGACGGTACGCGCCGCCTGAGCCGATTCCCATGATGAATTTGCCGCCGGTGATGTCGCTGACCGTGCCGCCTTCCATAGCGAAAGACAGAGGCGTCCGGTACATCACAGGCGACACCGCGATGCCGGTCGTCAGTCCTTTGGCGACGACCTCGGTGGTCGCCTGCCATCGTTGAACGCAAAGGTGGAACGAGTCCTGCCCGTTGCCCTCTGGCGTCCAAATGCTCGTATATCCAAGTCGGGCGGCCTCTTTGGAGATCTCCCGCTGCTGTTCCCAGTTCAGACCCAACGTGGGGTCCAGTCCAACTCCGATCTGCATAGTAAACCTCAGTAGAGAGTCGAGGCGTATGGCCCCGTTGATGGCGGCATTATATTGGGCTGCATATCACGCGGCAACCGTCCTTCATAATGCTCATACCAATTCGTCGTGAAGCGACCGTAAATGAGCGATAAGCCTCTGGATTCCCGCGTTCGCGGGAATGACGGATGGTAAGGTATCACTAGGAAATAGGCTATGACCGCTTCATGGTGTAGTCAAAGC
>DAOUHG010000090.1:0-7784 GCA_034428835.1 Dehalococcoidia bacterium | reverse complement strand
GCCTATCTCGTCGGCATGATGCAGGAACTTGTCGATCTTCAGAGCGCGCTCTACAGCGAACAGCTTCGTGCGTCAGCTAGAGATCTGTACAACCTGAAACTCCACATCATCCAGCGCAACCTCTACGGGGTCGACAACGATGAGTTCGCGGTCAACATCGCCATGCTGCGTCTCTGGCTGTCCTTGGCCATCGAATACGAAGGGGCTAGTCCTGACCCATTGCCCAATTTGGACTTCAAGATTGTTAAGGGGGATAGTCTGTTCGGTGCGGACCCGTCGTCACATAGCTACGCTGGCCTGGCTCATGACTTGGTGAGGAGGCTGAACTTAGCAAGCTTGAAGGCCGACTACATGCGGGCTACCGAACAGGCGGAAAAGGATAGGCTGAAGAGAGAGATAAGCGGCGCAGAGGTACAGATTGCCGACACGCTGGGTGATGCGGTCGTTCCAGGTGGGGTTATAGACTGGCGCGTGGATTTTGGGGAGGTCTTTTCCGCACGGCATGGCTTTGACATAGTAGTCGCCAATCCTCCGTATGGCATTACCATCAAGGATCAGCGTAGCAGTGCCATAAGCAATTCCGATTCTTATATAAACTTTATGGCGCGTGCCATCGAGATTGCTCCGACAGGTGTGTTGGCGTACATTACGCCAACCTCATGGGAGACTGGAGACGGATTCAAGAAGTTCCGAAAATTCCTGTTCGATCGCATGGCTTTGAAAAGTGTGGTGAATCTCCCGTATGACGTATTTGACACCCCATACGTTGACACCGCAATCACCATCGGATCGATGGGCGCCGCACACGGCGCAACTTTCAACATTGCCACGCTGGATAAGCGAGAAGCAACCGACTTGGCTCAGATCGGGGAACATCTGGAACAGGTTGATTGGTGGATAGTTGAAAAAGACCCCAGTCTCCGCGTACCTCAGTTGGGCTGGGCAGCCTATCTCTTCGCTCGCATTGCCGCCGTCGCAACCCCGCTAGTTCAGGTCACTTCTTCAAAGCGCGGAATTGAGTCATACAAATATGACATCTTCGAGCAACAGCCGGAAGACGGACTCCCTTTCTTTAATGGACAAGTACAGAGGTATCAGTTACTTCCTTCAGCTAGGCGCACCTTCGTAGTTGTGAACACCAAAGACAGGCCATTCCACCGTGGGCCTAGAATTCTTACTCGGCGAATTGTAAATCGCGCGAACCGCCTTATGTCAACTCACACTGAAGATGAAGTCGTAGTGAAGAAGGACATCTACGTCATAAAACCCAAGATACTCGAACGACACAGACTGGAAATGCTCTTGGCAATTCTGAATTCTAGTCTCATGTCGTTCCTTTATCTGAGCCGGTCAGCGGCCGCAACTAAGGACGATTTTAGACAAGTGACACTAAGCGGGCTGCGGGAACTACCCATAATATTCCCTGATACATCTACAGTAGAACGGCAACTGGCGAGGCTGGCCTTGGATCGTGAAGCTCAGGATATCGACACTGAGGACCTAGATCGGCAGATCGACGAGATAGTGTACCGGCTGTATAACATAACCGAAGAGGAACAAGCGACCATGTCAGCATGGCTGAAACGCTCAGGTTAGCCTAGGGTATCTTAGTCGAGGCTATCGAGGGTTTACGCGATACGTATGGCACGGGGAACGGAGTTCTATGCATTGGGAAGGCATGTAGGACATTTGTCCCCTATCCCTTGCCCGCCACCGCGACTAAGGCAGAATAAGCACATCTCACAGACACCAACCATAGATTGGGATTCTCTGTCTGAGAGTCATGTTGCGTGCCTGGTCTTCTCAGAGGACTTTGAATAGCAGTGGATGGGAAGACTAATCTCGACATTTCTCTCGCCACCCGTAGGCGAGTTCGCCGTCGCGATGGTGATTGCAACGTCAATGGTGGTCATCGGAACGACACCCCTCAGGGACAGGGCCTCTCGCCACTGTAGGGGGACGTTTGATCAGGAAGGGAATTCGAGTGAGTCGTATGCAAGGACTGCAAGATACTTGTCTCTGATGACAGGAGCCATAGTGGGAGCAGTCAAACTGCCAAGCATCATCGTTGCTCTAGGTAAGGCTACAGGTCTGGCCACGGGGTCACGGTAGAATTCCAGCTGTGTAGTGAACATCCTCCATGCAACAACCGACCCCGACCTGCTGACACGCATGAAACAGATGCTTGACAGCGCCAATCGTGCCGACATCGCCGTGGGTTATTTCTTCATATCCGGCTTCGGAGAGGTGGCCGACAGACTGTCCCGACTGGATAGAGTGCGCATTCTGGTTGGACGCACAGACAGACCAACCCTTGAGGCGGTTGCCCTAGGACTGCAGCAGCAGGAGGCTCTGAGATCCAGACAGAACTCCGACAGTCAGGTCCAGCGACGCCATCGTGCTCCGTTAGCGCAGAATGCGGTGGACAACATAGCGGCAGGGGTGGCTGCCCTGCCGCAGGCTGACGATGCGCAACAGGCAGTAGCCAAGTTAAGGAATCTGGTCGCCGCTGGGTTCTTGGAGGTGCGTAGCTATCCTCGAGGGCCGCTCCACGCCAAGGCGTATCTCTGCTGGTACGACAACCACGCCGAGCCCGGTGCAGCCATCGTTGGCTCTTCCAACTTCACCCTCGCGGGCTTTACGGGCAACACTGAGCTGAATGTACGGGTCACCGGCGACGCCGAGATGACGGAACTATCCCGCTGGTTCGAGGAGTTGTGGGATGACTCTGACGACATCAGCGATGCACTCCTGGTTGAGCTCGACCGCTCGTGGGCGCTGGCGCAGACTCCGCCGTACCACGTCTACCTGAAGGCACTGTACGAGCTGTATGGCGGTGGCTTGAGCGACGACCCCGAGCTGCCTTTGCCCACAGGGCCCGTCGAACTTGCGAACTTCCAGGTGGACGCCGTGCGCTGGGGACTATCGACCATAGACCGCTACGGCGGTTGCTACATCGGCGACGTGGTCGGTCTGGGCAAGACCTATATCGGCGCCGAGCTGCTGCGTCAGGTGAGGCAGAGCTACAACCGCGAGGGTGACCCCCTGATTATCTGTCCTGCTAGGCTCGTTCCGATGTGGGAGCAGGTGAACGAGATGTACCAGCTGGGCGCTGCGGTGGTTTCGCAGAACGTGGTCGCGCCACCTCCTGGTGACGTGTTCGACGAGGAGGTCGGACGGTACGTCGATGCCCAGATCGAAGGCCCAGGCGTGGTTCTCGCCGAACGGTATTCCAACCGCGGTCCGGTGCTGGTGGATGAGGCCCACAACTTCCGAAACATCAACAGGCGATCCCAGGGACTGCGGCACTACCTCGACAGCGGCGATCACAAGGTGATATTGCTCAGCGCCACTCCCCAAAATCTTGGTCCCCGGGACATCTATCGACAGCTCCGGTTCTTCCTGGACGAGACCGAGCACGGACTGAACCTCGAACCGATTGGCCTGGAGGACTACTTCCGTTCCGCCGAGCGCTGGTACCAGTACCGCGTCGACCACGAGAACTACCGAGTTGCCATCAGGGAGTGGAGGAACGGTGGGAATCTGGGAGAGCGCCCATCTGCACCGACCAGTCCGTCGACTCCTCGCGCCAGTGTTGAGCAGGTTCTGGCGCCCGTGTTCATACGCCGTCGCCGTAGGGACCTGAGAGAGCAATACGGTGATTCTGCCATGGTGAATGGCGAGCCCGTTCACTTTCCCACGCCCACGCTGGACAACCTCGAGTACAGGCTTGACCGTGTTTATGCGAAAGCCGGCCCGTTCGAGGAGCTGCAGCGTCTTCTCATGGACTTCAAGGCCTCTCGATACCGTGCCGTCGACTACCTGAAGCCCCTGGCGCGGGAAAAGGCGGAGTACCGGGACCTGCTCCGCGCTAGGGGACGCATCGCTGGTCTGATGAGGGCGTTGTTGCTCAAGAGGTTGGAGTCCAGCATCGAGGCTTTCAGATCCACACTGAACACGCTCATCGCTAGTAACCGAAACTTCAGGGAGGCCCTGGGGGCCGGATACGTCCCGATCGGTAGTACTGCGACCCGTATGCTTGCCGGCTCACAGTTCGATGCTGACGAGCTGCTGGAGGTACTGGAGCAGGAGGAACAGCAGCGGCAACGGCGACGTCAGCAGCGCGCGAACCTGGTTCACTCCACGGACGACTTCAGGCGATCCCAATGGCTCGACGACCTGGACGCGGACCACACGACTCTCAGCGAGATTCGTGAGCGCATCAGCGAAATCGGCCCGGACGACGACGACAAGCTCCACACCCTGCAGCGGTTTCTGGACAACTCCACAGCGGCGAGAGGGAAGGTGCTGATCTTCTCTGAGTCGGAGACGACGATCGACTACCTGTATGGCGAGCTGAACCCTGCTGGAGCGGACCGAGCGATAGTGAAACTGACGGGCAGCAACAGCGACAGCGCCGCGAGCATCATCCGGAGGTTCTCACCAAGGTCCAACTCGGCAGTTGATTCCGTGCGTCGATCTGAAGAGATACGGGTGCTTTTGGCAACTGACGTCGTATCCGAGGGCCAGAACCTGCAGGACTGTGCCCGGGTGCTCAACTATGACCTCCACTGGAATCCCGTTCGCCTGATACAGCGGTTCGGACGAGTGGACAGGATCGGCACGGAGCACTCCATCATCTACCTGCATAATATGTGGCCTGACCTGGCTGTAGATGCAGGTATCAACCTCACTGATCGCCTGAGCAATCGCATCCAGATGTTCCACGACATCATCGGTCTCGATAGTGAGCTTCTGTCTGAGAGCGAGCAGGTGAACAACGACGCGCTGTACCGGATCTACGAGAGAGGGGAACTCCCAGACGACGACGATCTGCTCGATGAGGTGGCGGCGAGCCAGCGTGCACAGTCGCTCCTACAGAGAATTCAGGCGGACGATCCGGACCTGTGGGATACGATCACCAGCCTCCCGGACGGGATCCGTTCCGCGTTGAGCATACAGATCCCCTCGGCCGACAGTGTGGACGAACGCTCCGCCCAAACGCCTCTGCGGACCCACGGCGCGCAGCTCCCGATGCAGGATTCCATGGAGGTCGGCGACCTCTCACCGTTTGACGATCCCCGCCCGGGCGAGACCCTCGTATTGCTGGAGGCTGGCGGCGTGAAAGGGTGCTACGCGGTGGGTGGCGACCCGCGGCCCCGCGCCATAACACCCGCCCAGTTCATTGCTGCGGCCGAGTGTCGCCCGGATACGCTGACCGCGGATCTGCCTCCCGATACCAATCGACGGGTTGCAGCCGCGTTCGATGCTTTCCAGAAAGAGTCGTCCCGGCGACTTGGGTCGTCCCGGCGTCAGAGTGACACCCGAAACAGGCGCTATCTTTCACGTCAGCTACGTGTATCCGAGGCTCATGCAGTTGCGGCAGGTATCGACACGAGTGCGATCGCCACGCTCCGGCGTGTGTTCCTACGTGAGCTCCCGTCTCACGTGGAGAACCAGTTGACCGAGATAAGGAGCCTGCAGTTGACGGGCTCGGCATTGCTGACTCGGTTACAGGCGCTGCGCGAGCGCTACCGACTCTCCGTCGCTGACTCCACCACCGACCAGGCCGCATTTGCGCCGCGTGTTATCAGGGTCGTCTGTTCAGATGGCCTTACCGATTGATGAGGGGGAGAAGGATCGAGTTCACAGTAGGACGAGGTTCTTGCATAACCCTACAGCGTTACATTACCGGGGCTCGTACACAGAACGCAGCACAACGTCGGTAGGGATTCCATGATTCTCAGCCTGACACGGCAGATCCAACGACTGACGGTACGCCAGCGCGTGGTCATTTTCATCACTCTGATACTACTGCCAGTCGTGTTGAAATACCTTCCAGACTTCATACAGATCTGTCCGGCAGTGGATTTCACCATCACTGTTGTGTCAGGTCTGCTCGCAGCTCTTCTCGTAGCTTCGAGTATGAACGACGACCGCTCCAGGACTGAACGCCTCATTGACAAAAAGCTCGATCCGTTGGCGGGTGAGCTCAGGCAAGTGCATGAGGGCCACGAGAATGCGGAGATAGACCTCCGGCAGCAGGTGGATGCTTTGGAGGAAGTCATGAGGTGGGGATTCAGACAGCTGGCGTCACCCCTCCCAAGCGCCCGATCTTACTTCGTGGTAAGGCCACCTCTGGCGTCCCACGTGCCTCCGGGATCCTGTCCGTTAGTGGTGGGAGCAAATTGATCCGCTTCCGCCGGTGGGTTCAGCGCTTGGCGGCCGGAGTCTGGCGAGTGGTCTATGGAGAAAGGGGTGAGATCTGAGCATATCAGCTCAACCTCGAGTTCCCTACACTGCATACAGATGACGTTCACTCGACATAAGACCGAGAGTGCAAACTAGATCACCAATGCCGTTCACCTGGCAACGTGGGAAACCCGACGTCTATGGCTACGTGACTTACGCGGGAGATTCCAATCCGAAGAACCGGCCACTTCGAGCGGACGAATGTCGTCGATGCAAAACTTCGACGACGACATTACTATTGGTCCACACTTCCGACTCATGAGGCTCGTTAATGTCCACCATCGTGTATGTGCTCACCAACCCTACGATGCCCGGCATTGTCAAAATCGGGAAGACGAACCGGGATAATCCCCAGGTGAGAATGAACGAACTCTATACCACTGGTGTCCCGTTACCATTCGAGTGTGCTATCGCAATCAATACTGAGTACGAACAGGCCGCAAATCTGGAGAAGGCACTACATACGGCGTTCGGCCCATACAGACTCAATCCATCAAGAGAGTTCTTTGAGATTGAACCCTATCAGGCCGAAGCGCTTCTTCTAGCGTGGCCAGGGGAGGATGTAACACCACAGGTCAATGCGGAATCAGACGAGTTGGACCCTTCTGACAGAGCCGCGGTGAACAGATTCAAGCGACGCAGACCCAACTTGAACTTCATCGAAATGGGCATTCAAGTCGGTGCGATCTTAGTTTCCGTTGAAACGGACGAGGTGGCTGAGGTAACCAGTGAGAGGCAGGTTACCTTCAGAGGTGAAGGGATGTCTCTGACTGCGGCAACAAGGGCTGCACTGGACCTTACTCCTGAGCAGCATAGTGTAGCGCCCACCCCACACTGGACGTTTGAAGGGCGAAATCTAAGGGAAATCTATAACGAGACATACGGACATGTACCCGGCGGGACATCTTAGGCTTGCAACAACATTATCGATGGGACCGCATCAGTCGGCGTCCGTCTACAAAGTCCGAGTAGAACACGGAGGCTGAGTAGTTTGGGTTGACTCGGGTCATCATTGATGATCCGCGTTGACAGACACGTAGATTCGTCACAATGTAGACATGAGGGAGCACCTCCTGCCTTCCAGCCACGCCAGCGTCCGGGTTGGCTGCTGAGAACATGGACGCAACGAATTGGGAGCAGTGTCTCACCCCCAAACCTTCATGTAGCTGACACTCCCTACGGAGCTGATATCGAGCGAGAACGCATCCGCCACTCTGACCTCTGACTCATGTGGACCGACATCGGGGCGCGGATGAGGTTCGTCCTTAACATAAAATCCAGAGGACGAATCAGGCCGCTAGACTCGGTCCCTCGTTACGTGGGAGACTTCGTCCTACGGATCTGCGACACCACCATGCTGAGAACCTTTCACCGACAGTTGACTGGCACTACTCGAACGAACATCATACCAATTCGTCGTGAAGCGACCGTAAATGAGCGATAAGCCTCTGGATTCCCGCGTTCGCGGGAATGACGGATGGTAAGGTATCACTAGGAAATAGGCTATGACCGCTTCATGGTGTAGTCAAAGC
>DAOUHG010000089.1:0-6017 GCA_034428835.1 Dehalococcoidia bacterium | reverse complement strand
GCTTTGACTACGCCACAAACCTACCATGACACATTCTCATGCGTAGACCCCCGTCCGTCATTCCCGCGAAAGCGGGAATCCATCGACCCGGGTGAGGGAGAATACGGTGTAATCATCCATAATTGGTATGAGGTGGAGTATGCTCGCTTACCTCCAACCTAATGCCGAAGAGTTGGACCGACTGTATCTCACCGCGAACTGTATCATCTCTCTGCTGGCGGTAGTCGTCCTCCAGATACCCCAATGACTTGACGGCATCCCAATAGGCATATGCCAGCTGTCTCAGGGCTTCCGCCTCCTCGGTATCGTCAACTGGCCCTGGCTCAACTGCGGCTTCTGACTCGGCAGCGGGCGCTGAGTCTGTAGAGTCTCCGCAGGCAGCGCCGACCAATGTCACCAGCACGAATACTACGAGGATTACGAATAGTCTGGGAGTCATTCTCACACACCTCCAAGCATCCCTCTCGACAACCCGATCAAACTCAGTCCGTGCGGTCGACTCGATTTCCCTAGTATCGCTCCCCGTGAATCCTCGCATACACACACATTATACTGCATACTGCCAGAACAATTGTGCGTGCTGTTGAAGCGGTATCGGGCCCATGCTATACTTGCGGTAGCTACAGACCGCTCATCCACGAGGGGAATAACAACCTTGTCCCGGTACGTTTCAGCTACATGCGCTTGTTGCAGCACCCGTCTCCGCGCTCGGCGTTCAGACAGGTTGGCCGCACACCGGTAGCTAGCTGGCGGCCACGGCCATCCGTGGGATGGCCACGGTTATAACTGGCCTCCAAGTCAACGCCTTGCGTTCGACATGGGAGGCTTTTATTTTGCGCTGAATTTCCAAGACTTTGAACGGCATCCAGTACGAAGTCACCAGACTGGCAAACCAGATTCGGAGGGACGTAATGACAACTACCACGGTTAGGCCCCTAACTCCCTACCAGGTGAGAAGGTACAGCCGCCACATCATCATGCCTCAGGTGGGTAGCGTTGGACAGCGAAAGCTGATCGACGCAAAGACGCTGATCGTCGGAGCGGGCGGTCTGGGATCGCCGATAGCGATCTACCTAACCCTCGCCGGAGTGGGGACGATAGGACTTGTCGATTTCGACACTGTTGACGTTACCAATCTCCAGCGCCAAGTGCTCCACTACGACAGCGACATCGGTAAGCCGAAGGTGCAGTCGGCGGTCGAGACTCTCAATGCCTACAACCCAGAGACCAATGTCATAACCCACGAGGCCCCGCTCACCTCCGATAACGCAATGGGGATCATCCAGGACTACGACATCGTCATCAACGGCGCTGATAACTTCCCGGCCAGATACCTCGTAAACGATGCGGCGTACCTGTCCAACAAGCCCCTGGTTGACGGCAGCATCCTGCTGTTCGACGGGATGGCGACGGTCTTTCTCCCAGGTAGCGGCTGCTACCGGTGCCTGTTTCCGACCCCGCCTCCTCCGGGCGAGGTGCCAAGCTGCGCCGAGGCCGGTGTGCTCGGAATGCTTCCCGGAATGGTGGGCACTATTCAGGCCACCGAGACCGTCAAGCTCATCCTTGGCATCGGTGAGTCTCTGTCGGGGCGGCTGCTTCTGATAGACGCCCTCGAGATGGACTTCAGGACCGTCAAGCTGCGGCGCAACCCCGAGTGTCCGCTGTGCGGGGACAACCCCACGGTCACGGAGCTGATCGACTACGTCCAGTTCTGCGGAGGGGCGCCGCTCACAGGATAGACCACCAAATTTGGAAACGAATACTCGACGAGGAGGGACACCCACAATGGCTGAACAACCTGCACACCCTGAATCTATCGTTACCACAGATTGGGTCTCCGAAAACCTGGGCGACGCCAACGTTCGGCTGGTCGAGGTGGACGTGGACACGGCCGCGTACGACCAGGGACACATCTCCGGCGCCGTCGGGTGGAACTGGTCCACCCAGCTCAACGACCAGCTCACTCGTGACATCCTGACGCGCGAGCAGATGGAGAGTCTTCTGAGCGAATCGGGGATCGGCGCGGACACGACCGTAGTTCTATACGGCGACAACAACAACTGGTTCGCCACGTACGCATTCTGGCAGATGAGAATGTACGGTCACGGCGACCTGAAGATCATGGACGGCGGACGTCAGAAATGGATCGACGAGGGGCGAGATGTTTCGACCGAGGCTCCCTCTGCAGAGGCCACTTCTTACTCGGCCTCCAACCCCGACACTTCCATCCGCGCCACCAGGGACTACGTACTTGGTGTAGCGTCCACGGACAACAGCACGGGTCTTGTGGACGTTCGCGCCCCCGACGAGTACAACGGCACGCTCCTGGCTCCGGCCAACCTGCCCCAGGAGGGCTCACAGCGCGGCGGGCACATCCCAGGCGCCGCCAACATACCGTGGGCGTCGGCTGTCGCCGCGGACGGCACCTTCAAGTCGGTCGAAGAGCTTCGCGAGATCTACGAGGGTCACGGAATAACCGGCGAGGGCGAGACCATAGCCTACTGCCGAATTGGTGAGCGCAGCTCGCACACGTGGTTCGTGCTCAGTCAGATCCTTGGCCACAGCAAGGTGCGGAACTACGACGGCTCGTGGACCGAGTATGGGTCAATTGTCGGAGCGCCAATCGAGAGGTAGGGTCAGCCACCGTGGCTGTACGGGTCCTCTGCCCAGCCACGGAGACCTTGTATAGATCAATCAAGTAGGGGCAACCCCTTGGGTTTGCCCCTGTTCGTTTCCTCGTTCCAAGCGGACGCCCACAAGGGACGCGTCTACGCATGCGCTAGTTGCACTGGCCGGAGATGCGATAACACGAACGTCCGCCTGCCGCTAGACCAGGGCCTGCCTGTCCACGCGGTTTCCTGCCAGGTACACGTCGGCAATGTTGCGGAGCGCGTTTATTTCCTGGTCGGGGTTGCCGTTGACGACCAGCACGTCTCCCTGCTTGCCCGGCTCCAGCGTTCCCACCGAGTCGTCGATCCAGCAAGACCTCGCCGCGTCCCTGGTTGCGGACACGATCGCCTGCATATTCGTCATTCCCGCCATGGCGTGGGCTTCGATCTCGGTCTGGAAGTCGCCCATCTGGTAGAAGCCCCAAGCCGTGTCGGACCCGGCCGTCATGACGACGCCCGCCTCCACCATGCGCGCGACGTTGTCCATGCGCACCTCCGATGCCTCACGGCTCGCGTCTAGTTCCGCCTGTTGCGACGGTGAGAGATCGGGGGTATTCTCCAGCATGCGAATGCGCGTTAACCCCCCTCCGAGGGTTGGATTGACGAACACTCCCTGCTCGGCGATCTTCTCAGAGATCTCCGGGTGGTACACGTCTGAGCCATCGGCCTCCTTATGGATGCCGTGAATGATCGTGTCTATGCCGGACGCGAGCACGTTGACCATACCCTGGGAAGACGCGCAGTGGGCGGCGGCGTGTTTGCCGAACTTATGGGCCTCCTCGCAGATCGCCGAAAGCTCGTCCACGTTGAACGACGGCCGAAGCGAAAAGCTGGTACGGGTGCTTCCGCCGGTCGCGGTGATCTTGATGAAGTCTGCGCCTTCTTTGACGAGCTGTCGGACTGCGGCGCGACACTCGTCGGGTCCGGTCGCCTGGATGCCGAAGTAGCTCAGGTGGCCTCCGATGATCGCCACCGGTCTGCCGGAGAGCACCAGCCGCGGCGACGGCACGATGCCCATCTCGACCGCGTCGCGCAGCAGGAAAGTCGTACGGTTCTTCGCACCACAGTCTCGCACTGTCGTAACGCCTGAGTAGAGGTGTCGCCTTACGTTCTGGGCCGCCTGGACAGTCAGCACCTCGTCAGGAAGGGTCACCAGCTCGTCGCCGGCACGTCCGTCGCCGATTCCAATGAGATGGACGTGACTGTCCACTAGTCCGGGAAGGATTGTGGCGTCGCCGTAGTCCACTTCGCGAACCGAAGCACCCTCCGGAGCCTGGACTGTCTCATGTGTCCCAATCTGGCTGATACTATCGCCATGAAACAGGACAGCCGCCTGCTCGGCCGCAGGTCCGCCGTTCCCGTCGATCAGCCTTGCGGCCTTCAGGATTGTGAATTCAGGGCTGTCTGGCATTGGTGATTCTCCCTTACAGATCGGTGTTGGACCACGTCCAATATGGAAAGATCCCTAGGCGCCTTTCCAGCACATGCTCTTCTCTCTGTCCACTGCTTCGACACTCCTTTCGGACCGCTTTCTGCCTGCCGACAGACCTTTCTTCGCTATCGCAATATCATCGCCCCCGATCTGCCCGTCGATTTTACTTCGACCAGTGCCAAGCGGCCACTTCGGCTATCATGGAACACCATATCAGGGGATACCCTCTGCGGGCGAGTAATCAGGTCCCAGCTGTCACCGGATGGCGATACTCGGTTACTGAGACGTTCAGTATCAAACAGATCCCCCCAATAGACTTACAGCGCCGCAGGCTGCTGACGGACCGCGGCTAGCGAGTCGTCCGAGCCGCGCTCCAGCTTCCGGCCCTCGAAGAACACGTCGGCGACGTTCCAGAGGTCGTTGACGTTTTCGGCGGGGTTGCCATTGACAACCAGCACGTCGGCCAGTTTACCGGCCTCCAGGGTCCCTACTTGGTCGTCCATGTCCAGCGCGGCTGCGGCCCAGCTCGTAACCGAGAGCACGCCCTGCATGTTCGTGTATCCAGCGTGCACGAGCATCTCGGCCTCATAGACGGTGTTTCCGAGCTTGTAGGTCCCCCACGAGGAGTCCGAACCCGTGATGACACGCAGGCCCATTTCGATCATCCTGCGGGAGTGGTCCAGCTTGACCTCCATACTGCGTCTCGTATCGTCCAGCGCGAGTTGCTCGTTGGGGGTCAGACCGACGTCGTCTCGCTTGTGGGCAAGTACCCACGCGCTCGACCGCCCTACGTGGAGCGTTGGATTGACGTAGGTGCCGGTTTCGCCCAGGCGTTCGGCGATGTCCTCTCTGAAGTTATCGGTGCCGTCTCCGTCCTTGAAAGCGCAGTGGATGATCATGTCTACGTCGGCATCGAGGGAGTTCGCGATTCCCTGTGAAGACAGGCAGTGAGTGGCAGTCAGCTTGCCGACCTTGTGGGCCTCTTCGGTCACCGCACTCAGCTCATCGACAGTAAATGACGGCTTGAGGGGGAACGAAGTGCGTGTGCTGCCGCCGGTAGCTGTGATCTTTATATAGTCGGCTCCCTCCTTGATGAGCTGCCGGGTAAGGGCGCGTGTCTGGTTGGGCCCCGTAACCTCCCCACCGAAATAGCCCATGTGGCCGCCGATGATCGCGACTGGGCGTCCGCACAGCACCATTCGCGGGCCCAAGGTCAGACCGGCGTTGATAGACTCTCGCAGCCGGAACATCGTCACGTTCTTGGGGCCGTTCTCGCGAATCGTGGTGACGCCTGAAAACAGGCTCGCGCGAGCGTTTCGGGCCGCCTGCACGGTGAGAATCTCGTCAGCTAACAGCGTAAGGTCGTCGCCTGCCCTACCGTCTCCAAAGCCGTTGTGATGAGTGTGACAGTCAACCATTCCGGGAAGAGCAGTACACCCGGGATAGTGGTGGGACTCCACGGACGCGCCTTCCGGCGCGGCGACGTCGGCGGCCCGTCCTACGGAGACTATCTCTCCGTCTCTGACGAGCACCGCACCGTTCGAAATCGGCGGGCCACCCTTCGAGTCGATGACGCGGTCAGCGGTAATCAGTAAGTAGTCGGAGCCTGTAGGCATAGCAGCACCCTCCTGAACTGTCCTGAAGTTAGCACGAGGACGCCGAGGACGCAACGACATATGCGCTGGAACTGCCGGGAATGTTATGCTTATTCGGTCATACGACCCGAGGGCCAACGTAGCTCAGTGGTAGAGCAGCGGTTTCGTAAACCGCAGGTCGGCGGTTCGAATCCGCCCGTTGGCTCCATGCACTCCCCCGATTCTAGTACCCTCTGTCTCCCTGGACGTCTTTAAGGTACTCACGGATCATGAGGGCGGCTGTAGCTCCTTCGCCGACGGCGGCAGTTAGCTGCTTGGTAC
>DAOUHG010000088.1:0-4079 GCA_034428835.1 Dehalococcoidia bacterium | reverse complement strand
GCTTTGACTACGCCACAAACCTACCATGACACATTCTCATGCGTAGACCCCCGTCCGTCATTCCCGCGAAAGCGGGAATCCATCGACCCGGGTGAGGGAGAATACGGTGTAATCATCCATAATTGGTATTAGATTGAAGGCCGCACAAGACCATGAAGCTGTGCAAGCCACACTTAAATTCACAACAATCAAATTGCCAGAGTTTGACTTAGAGGCCATCGAGCAAATCCTGACCACAGACCTGCCCAGTCTCGACAGCGCGGCAGAAGCCCGTGTAAAGGCACATTTACATATCCTACAGGATGATAGTGAAGAATGGATCGCTGACGGCGTGACTCACATGGACCAAGGGCCAGATGAAGTCTGTCCATTCTGTGGTCAAGACATCACAGGATTGGAACTGATTAGTCACTATCGTGCCTACTTCAGTGAAGGCTACACACAACTCAAGCACAGTGTGGCAACAATGATTGTCAATGTCGATGCCTCGCACGCTGAAGAGGCACAGCTCACTTTCGAGCGGACCGTCAATAGAGCCAGAGAGTCTGCACAGTTTTGGTCAAAGTACTGTGATGTACCGTCAATCAACATTGACACTGAGGGCATCACCCAAAATTGGACTGCTGCGAGAGAGACTGTGACTGAGTTGCTTCAGACTAAGCAAGCTTCGCCCCTGGAGCGTATTGAACTGAGTGACCATGCGCTGGGTGCCCTTAGTACCTACGAAGCTCAGCGCCGTAAGATTGAGCCTGTTAATGAAATGTTGATCAACTCCAACGAGGCCATACAACAAATGAAGGAGGTAGCAGAAGAGGCAGATACAAACAGCATGAAAAGTGAACTGGCCAAGCTAGAGGCTACAAAAGCTCGACATTCTAACGAGATCGCCCCTCTATGTGATGGCTATCTGCAGGAGAAGCAAGCCAAAGCTTGTACAGAGACCAAAAGGGAAGAAGTTACAAAAGCGCTGGAAGATTACCGGATGAATGTATTTCCGGCATTGCAAGAGGCAGTTAACCCCTACCTGTCTCGCTTCAACGCCGGGTTTCGTATTGATAGCCTACTACCTAGCAACATCGGTGGTGGATCGGGCTCCACTTGCACCTACAATCTGATCATCAATGATATCCAGGATTTCCCAATTTCAGTCAGGAGTGCCACGGCCGCAGAGGGGGAACACTCCTTTCGGAATTCAATGAGTGCTGGAGATCGCAATACCCTAGCACTCGCCCTGTTCTTTTCTTCCCTAGATCAGAATCCAAATCTGGAGAAAACTACAGTTGTCATAGACGACCCAATGTCAAGCTTAGATGATCACCGGTCGGTGACCACGGCCCAAGAGGTGGGAAGGCTAGTTACACAAGCTGGTCAGGTCATAGTAATGTCACATAACAAAAGCTTTCTATGCAGCATATGGGACGAAGCGAATTCAGAAGAACGTATGGCCATTGAAATAGCCCAGAATGGAAATACATCTACTATTCGCGCGTGGGATGTGACGCAAGAGGCATTTACGAGACATGACCAACGTTTTTTGCTCTTGAAGGAGTATGTCGATACAGGAAGCCATCCACCTCTGGAAGTGGCTCAAGGTATCCGATTCCACATGGAGGGGTTTTTCAGGGCTGCGTGTCCTAGCGATTTCCCGCCTGGTAGGCTGCTGGGCCAGTTCGTAGATGCTTGCCAAGAACGGCTTGGGCAAAATGACGAGATACTGAATGGAAGTATGACACAAGAATTACAATCGATTCTGAAGTACGCAAATCGATTTCACCACGACACAAATCCAGCATGGTATTCAGAGGTTATCAACAATACAGAACTTAGAGGCTTCGTAAGACGAGCACTGAGCTTTGCTGGACCACCGAAAGCCTGAGTCACAATTGCTCAAGGCTACCCAGCTGCTGACATCGGGCACAGCATGTGCCAGCCAGTGACCTGATTTTCGGATATCTTCAGTATCATGATCATGCAACTGTTAATAATACCAATTCGCTATGATGCCGCCATATACGTGGGCATGTCTCGGGATTCCGGCTTTCGCGGGAATGACGGGTGGGTCATGCCTGCTAATTGGACACACGGCCCCAACTGTACACGTTCCCGCCTCCCCTGGATTCCGGCCTTCGCCGGAACGACGGTTAGCTGACG
Source organism: Dehalococcoidia bacterium (assembly GCA_034428835.1). Lineage (GTDB taxonomy): Bacteria > Chloroflexota > Dehalococcoidia > Lucifugimonadales > UBA1123 > VXRN01. The sequence continues at coordinate 1,928 of DAOUHG010000088.1, read as the reverse complement.
CCCCTCCCCCACTCCTTGACGCCATCCGCCCCCGAACATACCATCCGCCCATAACCACTGGCTGAGGGGGTCATCATGTTAGACACGATTGTAACCGGCGGACAGGTTGTGACTCCTCAGGGGGTGGCGGAGGTGGACATTGCCATCGCGGACGGCAGGATCGCCGCGCTGGCGCATTCTGGCGTCCTTTCGACTGAAGGGCCCCAGGTCATCGACGCCTCGGGCATGATCGTACTGCCGGGCGGCATAGAGCCGCACACTCACATCGGCATTCCGGTGCCCGAGAAGTGGACCGGTCGGCCGGAGGTGTTCACTCAGCCCCCGGAGGCGGCCACGCGCGCCGCAGCGTTCGGCGGAGTCACCACGCTTCTCGACTTCGCGGGAACGCTTCCTGTGACCACGGACGACCCCGTTTCGCCCGACCCCATCATGCGCCAGATGGAGTCGCGGCGGCAGGCTTTCTCAGGGCATAGCTACATCGACTTCGCGTACCACTACATCCTGGCGGGCGCGGTGAGTCCGCAGACCATCGGGGAGATCGGCGAGGCGATCCAGGCCGGTCAGGCCAGCTTCAAGATCTTCACGACGTTCGGCGGCCGTGTGCCCTACGGACACTTGCAGGCCATCTTCAATGAAGTGTCGAAGAACGGCGGCATCATGGCGGTCCACGCAGAGGACGACGACATGGTGACCTACATGGAGGAGAAGCTGAAGCGCGAGGGCAGGGACCAGGGACACAACCTGCACCTGGTCCACAGCAACATCTCGGAGGACGTCTCGTTCCGAAAGGTCATCAGGATGGCCGAACACGCGGAGGTCGCGATCTACTTCGTCCACGTAACCGCCAAAGAGGGCGTGGCTGCGCTCGGCGAGGCCAGGGAGCGGGGCCAGCCGGTGTACGGCGAGGCGCTGCACAACTACCTCGAGTTCACCTGCGACGACTACAAGAAGCCCAACGGCACCCAGATACACACGTACCCGGCCATCAAGTACGCCTCCGACAGGGACGCGCTGCAGCTCGGGCTGATGGACGGTCGCGTGTCCACCACGGCCACGGACGAGTACACGACGTACAAGGACATCAAGTTCTGGGGTCAGACAATCGAGTCGGTCTGCGGGGGGCACAACGGCATCGAGACGAGGATGCCGGTAGCGTTCACGAAGTTCGTCTCCCAGGGCGGCATGTCCCTGACCCGATTTGCCGACATAACCTCGACCAACGCCGCGAAGATCCTGGGGCTCTATCCACGCAAGGGAGTAATCGCGCCGGGCAGCGACGCCGACCTGGTGTTCATGGACCCGAACGTCCGCAAGACGCTCACGCTCGACGACCTGCACGCAGACTCCGACTACAGCATCTGGGAAGGGTTCGAGTGCGAGGGCTACCCTGTGAAGACCGTTCTCAGGGGCAAGGTGATCGTCGAGGACGGCAAGCTCGTCGGCAGCTCCTCCGACGGCGAGTGGCTGCCGCGCAAGGTCTCGCCCGAGACGCTGGCGCGCCCGGTGGTCTAGGGTCCTAATCCAGAGCGGGGCTGACAGGGGTAGGCAAAAGTGTAAAGCCAAGCATGAATGCCACCCGACAGACCCCCTCTCCCTCAGAGCCTGCCCCGTACTCGGTACGGGGGCTGACAGGGACAGGTAGATACAACTTTCAGACTTGAACCTCAATCAACTGACCCCCTCTCCCTCAGGGAGAGGGCTGGGGTGAGGGTGAAAAGTACGAATACCTACCCCTTTAAGCCCTCAGGGAGAGGGCCGGAGCCTGCCCCGTACCCCGATACGCGGTGAAGGGTGAAAAGTACTAGGGATACTCTGAACAAGGCCATTACGGTTTGGATTGTCTTAGTTGGAGCGGCAATGGCGGATGAGAACTGCCTTCTGCGCGTTGTTGGCGATAGCTCCATCCTTTCGGTTTCGCCCCATCGGGG
>DAOUHG010000087.1:0-3260 GCA_034428835.1 Dehalococcoidia bacterium | reverse complement strand
CTCGTAGTGTGACCTGGCACGGTCGACTTGGTACTTCATGAGCGATCTGAACCGGTCGTTGACTATCTCGTTCTTGAGGTCTTCCTCTGTGTAACCGAATTCTGCCATCTCGTCCTGGGGTATATATATGCGGTCGCGTCCGGCGTCTTCCTTCAGGTCGCGCAGTATGTTTGTCAATTGCAAAGCTATGCCCATGTCAATCGCGTAGTCTTCGGCGCTGGGGTCATCATATCCGAAGACCTCGATGCAGATCAGCCCGACAACCGAGGCCACCCTGTAGCAGTATTCTCGAAGCTCAGCGAAGTTGGCGAACCGGTCCTTTACAAGGTCAGATTCGACGCCGTCCAGAATCTCGTCATAGTAACGGACAGGGATGCCAAAGGCGTTGGTAGCGTCTGCCAAGGCAATGAACTCAGGCGCTGGATGTGGCGAATTGCTACCGTCGGATTCGTCGTGGGACGGTGCAGACAGAGTGGTGGCCAGCGTACGGCGTGTCTCGGCGAACATGCGGCGCTTTTCTGAGAGTGGCGCGTCGTCGTCAGCGATGTCGTCCCACAGCCGGCAGACAGCATACGCTGCGTAGATGGCCCGACGCTTCTGGAGCGGTAGCGTGCGAGACGCGTAGTAGAAGTTCTTGGCGTTCTCTTTGGCTACCTGCTGACAGTGGTCGTAGGCTCTATCGAGTACGTCGGCCTTTGGGTGCGCTGAGGGTGAAACCACTGGTCTTTAGCACCGCCTTACCGAATTTTCGGCACTGAGCAACGCTCTGGTTGCAGTTAAGGCTCAGTCTCGTACGATAGAGGAAACGTACCATACCCAAGGTGCACAGGCAACTCGATCTAGGTCTGTATCAGTAGTGGTAGTCGTTGGGATCGAAGTTGATCTCGGGGGGTTCACCGTGGACCTCGCACTCTGGTTCCCTGCAGCCGGTGAATGACTTGAAGTACTCCTCGTCGAGGGCGGCGAGATATGGATCGAAGTCCGGGTCTTCACACTCGCTCATGAAGTCGTACAGGGGAGAGTCGAAGACCGACAGGTAGGGATCGTTGTCTATGTCGATGACAATGTCGCGATTGGTCTCAGGCTCTGTCTGCTGCTCAGGTTCGTCCAGGACCGCTGCGCTTGCAGTGGGTGCTGCGACGGCGGCCTGGGTCTGAGCAGGTGCAACCCGTTGGTGTGTCTTGTGTGTCGAGCGCGTGGTCGCGGTCGAACGTGGAGGCTTAGGCAGATCTCTGCCTCGGCTTTTTCCGAAGGCTCGGTTGAGAAGCTCCTTTGCCGCTACCACGCGGTGGCCCACGTTGATCTTCTCGACTCTTCCTTCCATCACGTCGATGAGGAAGAGGGCCATGGCCCGTCCGTCGTCGGACCTGAGCTTGATGAGCGTGGAGAGCGCGGGGTCTGTCGGGACCCATACTTTGTCGCGCCGTTGATTTTCAGCGGAGTCGGGTGTGTTATCGGCGATGAAGTCGGGAGCCCAGTGAGGTGAACGGTGGTTGCTGGCCTGTGGATTCCCGCTTTCGCGGGAATGACGGGTAGGAATTCGGAGTTTTGCACTACTCTCAAACTTTCAAGCTGCGTCAGTTTGGTCGCATGTTCGGCAAGTACTGGGCGAGTCTGAAACCCTACCATGCGAGTGAATGCGGGCGAGACGTCCGCGCTCCCAGGGTGCACTTACTGTGCTGGGACAGGACCATTTGACTGTAACTACAGGGTTCGCCCAGAGGTTGTCTGATAAACTCAGATTGAATTACTTGGCCCCAAGGATACTCAAAGTGCGAATCGACCCGGAGGCAGGTAGATGTCGGACAAGTACACTCTCCATCTGGAGAATTTCCGCTCGATTCGCGATGCGACAGTAGAAATCGCACCTCTGACCGTGATTTACGGATCGAACGGCTCCGGCAAGTCTTCTCTGATTTACGGTCTGCTGACTCTCAGGAATTTTTTTACGAATCCCGCCCAGAACGTTCCAAGCTTGTTCTCGTATCCCACTATCAGCCTTGGGGGTCTGAGGGAGGTAGTACGTAATCATGCTGAGGACGTACGTGTGAACCTGTCCCTTGGCATTGACCGCGAACTATGGTCGTCTAAAGTTATGCTGTCGATTGACCATTCCGGTGGCGCGGTTACGGTCCAGTTTGACTGCCCAGGCGGATTGGAACCATCTGTGATGATGGCACTTGACATCCCATTTCCGTACCGCGGAGATCAGCAGACATCAGGTAACCATATTTTGACCTGGGGACCACCGAATGATGAAGCGATCGAATCACCAGTCGAAGTAACTTGGAATGGAATCAACTTGGGGACAGTACTGGCGGGACACGCAGTCGACCCCAAAGAACTTGAAGGGTTACTAACTACCGCGAATTCATCGGTGGAACTGGCCCGAGGGACAGGTTTCGTCCCACTCAGACGCGGATTCGCCACGCCAGTGTATGGCGTATCGAACGTGACGCCATATCTGGCTACTGACGTTGAAGTGGCATCTCTACTCGCCACCGACCGATACCTCGAATACGCTGTCAGCGACCGTCTAGAGTCCGTAGCGGACCGCCAGATTAGAGTTCGCATGCAGGTTGGCACTTCTTCATTCAACCTAGACTCCATACCCAGAAACGGAGGAGTTCCTGTCTCTTTGGTGAACGAGGGATTCGGCATCAACCAGCTCGTGCACATGCTCACTGTATGCCTGTATTCCAAGACCAAGATAGTCGCTATCGAGGAGCCTGAGATTCACCTGCACCCATCCATGGTCAGGAAGCTCGTACATGCAATGGTGGACATCACATCCAATCACGATAAGCGGATTATTGTGTCCACCCATAGCGAGACTTTCGTGCTGTCGCTGCTGGCCCAGATCGCGGCAGGGAAAATCGGTGTGGATGACGTCTCTTTCATCTTTGCTGAGAAAGAGGATGGAGAGAGCAGGTTCACCAAGCAGGAGGCGACTCAGGACGGACAGATCCAGGGTGGGCTTAGGTCATTCATAGAGGCTGAACTAGAGGACATGGCTGTGTTCTTCGGCCAGAACTCCGGATCGAGCTGATTAAGGCTTATGCTCATTGTCCTTAACGAGTGGATCTTCCACGACCTCTGGGGTGAGAACGGAGAGCTTATACCAGTTCGCTTTGACTACGCCACAAACCTACCATGACACATTCTCATGCGTAGACCCTCGTCCGTCATTCCCGCGAAAGCGGGAATCCATCGACCCGGGTGAGGGAGAATACGGTGTAATCATCCATAATTGGTATAAG
>DAOUHG010000086.1:0-34775 GCA_034428835.1 Dehalococcoidia bacterium | reverse complement strand
AGAGATACTGAAGGTCCACTCGAACGGGAAGCCGCTGGATGAGGATGTCGACTTGGAGCGGGTTGCGCGCCAGACGGTGGGATTCAGTGGGGCTGATCTTGCGAACCTGGTGAACGAGGCTGCGATCCTGACTGCTCGTCGTACTAAGAAACTGATAGGCTCAGATGAGTTTTCCGAGAGCATCGAAAGGGTATCCGCGGGGCCGGAGCGGCGTAGCCGGGTGATCAGTGAGCACGAGAAGGAGATTACTGCCTACCATGAGGCTGGCCATGCGCTCGTAGCCCACGTTCTGCCCGATGCCGATCCTGTTGCCAAGGTGACGATTGTCGCGCGCGGCCAAGTTGGAGGATACACAAAGACGGTTCCTGAAGAGGACCGGAACCTGGTCACGAACAATCAACTTGAAGCCCGGCTCGCGATGGCGATGGGAGGTAGGGCCGCCGAAGAGCTAGTCTTCGGTGAGATTACCACTGGCGCAAGCAACGACCTCGAGCAGGCAACCAACATCGCCCGCACGATGGTCACGCGCTTCGGCATGAGCAAGAAACTTGGACCCCGGACGTTTGGCAAGCGTAACGGGATGGTCTTCCTGGGGCGAGAGATCTCGGAGCAACGCGACTACTCAGACAGTGTCGCCGAGCAGATCGACGATGAGGTTCAGAGCCTCATCGGAGGTGCGTATGACACGGCTATGCGCATCCTCAAGGAGTACAAGCCTAATCTCGACCGCGTCTCTGAATATCTCCTTGAGAACGAGACCATCGAGGGCGAGAACTTCGCCGACATCTTCGACAATCCTCCCGCACCGGTGGCGGCCTGCTAGCCATTGCCATCAAGTCCAAGTCGCTCTGGGCCCGACTTGGGGCGAGCCCAGAGACTTGTGGGTCGCGTTCAGTTGCGGCCGTATTCTAGTGGGTGACTAGCCAAGACGCTAGCCTTCTGCCATCTCCTTGAACCTGCGTATGGCTTGGATGTGGCCGTCGACGGAGTCTATCCCAGCGTTCATTGTGTTAACCGATATGTGGGTGGCGCCCATCTCACGCCACGTGTCGATCAGCTGGCGTTGTTCGTCCTCCGACGAGTTCCTGATAGATACCCAGCTTTCCACGCCTATCGAGCCAGGATCGCGGCCTGCAGCCTGCGCCTGTTCCCTCATACTGGCAATCAACTCACGTCCGTGGTCGTCCGGGCGGAAGAGTGGGAACCAGCCATCTCCGATTGTCGCTACTCTTCTGATGGTCTGGGGTGCGGCCCCGCCGAACCATACTGGAATAGGCCGCTGCACCGGAAGGGGGTTGAGGCCGGCGTCGGTGACCTTGTGCCACCTGCCTTCGTAGGTGACGAGGTCGTTGGTCCATAGTTTCCGCATCAGGTCGATCTGCTCTTCGGACCGCCTTCCACGGTCGTGGAAGTTCTCCCCGAGGGCCTCGTACTCGACAGGGTTCCATCCGACCCCGATTCCGAGTCGGAGTCGTCCCTGGCTCAGGACGTCTACTGCGGCTGCTTGCTTGGCGACGAGGGCTGTCTGACGCTGTGGCAGGATGATGACCGCGGTCACCAACTCGACTCCGCTGGTCACAGCAGACAGGAATCCGTATAGAACGAACGGCTCGTGGAAGGCATCGGTGTGTCGGTATGCGCCGCTCCAACCGGGCCTCGATTCGGCGTTTGCGCCGAGAACGTGATCGAACACGATTATGTGGTTGTAGCCCATCTCCTCGGCGGCCTGAGCGTACTCGCGCACGCCACCGGGGTCGCTTCCGATCTCTGTCTGCGGGAATACGACTCCTAACTTCATTTGTGCATGACCTCACTTTCGGTATCTTCTGGCGCATAGTGTACTATACCAACGGATTTGCCAGCCCCTTGATCTGTTTACGTGATACTGGAGACCGATGGCACTATACGATCTGCTGCTCACCGGGGGAACAGTCCTCGATCCGAAGAATGCCTATGAAGGACCGGCCGACCTCGCAATACGCTACGGCGCGATAGACCGCGTGGAGCCTGAACTGGACCCGGCCAACGCAGATCAAGTGGTGGACGTTTCGGGCCTGTGGGTCATTCCGGGACAGATAGATACCCACGCTCATGTGGCTGGCCTCTCTCGAAACTGGGACCCGGCTCTTGGATACAGGATGCTGGCTCGCGCAGGTACAACAACCGTAATGGACATGGGTGGTACGGGGCCTTCGTTGATCGATGGAATCAAGAGGCGCGGCGCCGGCATAAACGTCGCAGGGAACTTTGCGCTCATACCAGGCCTGACTATTCCAAGCGGGCGTCTGTCGGTTGCGGCGATTCGAGATGTCGTAACGGACGCGCTGCGTCAGGGCTGCTTCGGACTGAAGATACTGGGAGGCTATCACCCGTTCTCGCCGGAGGACTCGGCCTCGATCATCGCGGAGGCGAATGCGCAGTTAGCCTACATCGCGTTCCATCTCGGGACGACCGAGTCCGGTAGCCAGCTCGAAGGGCTGCGCGAAGTCCCGGAACTTGTTAGTAAGGGACGTCTGCACGTTTGCCACGTGAACAGCTACTGCCGGGGGGTGATCGACGACGCGGCGTCCGAGTGCGTCGAGGCGCTGGACATTCTGGAAGGAATGCGGGAGCAGCTAAACTCCGAGGTCTATCACGCCGTACAGAACGGCACCAGCGGGCGGTGCGATGAAAAAGGGAACGTCATTGCCGACGTGCCTCGCAACTGTTTAAGACTCCGGGAGTACGAGACCACTAGGGAGGGACTTCGGCAGGCGATCATGGACGGATATGGAGCAGTTGTGGCGCAGTCTGAGGGAGACATCTACTACGCCCGCGGTGAAGAGGCCCTGAGACTGTTTGATGAGTCCGACAGCAACGTGGGCATGAGTTTTCCGGTCAATGTGCCTTCGTCGGCGTTTACTCTTACTACGGCGAAAGACGCCGACGGTAGATTCACGGTGGATGCGGTGAGCACCGATGGAGGGTCACATCCGAGAAACGTGGCGATACAGAGCACAATGGCACTGGTGCAGTTCGGCGCGCTGACGCCGTTGGAGATGGCTGACAAGCTATCGTGGACGCCGGCGCGGATGATGGGACTGCTCGACAAGGGCCACTTCACGCCCGGCGCAGACGCGGACATTACCGTCGTGAACCCGGACCGCAATGCTCCGGTGATGAGCTTCGTGGCGGGATCGATGATAATGTCGGATGGCCGGTCTATAGCGACGGGAGGCACGTTGCTAGTGACGCCGGAAGGGGAGAGCGTGGTCTCCAAATCTGGTCTGCCGTTCCAGGCTGTCGACCTCTCGAAGAGCAAGTTGTACGAGGGCTTCGTGGGCTGAAATTGCAGCATTGGAACCGAATACTCAGCCTCTCAGCGACGGAGGCAGCATGTTTGGGATTGTGTCTTCTATCGGGTATTCTTCCTGGCAGCCCTTGCAGTGTAGACTCCCGGTGACGATATCCTCACCAACCTGCTCAGTTACGGTGAGTTCAAGATCGCTCCTGCACATCGGGCAGACCAGAATTTCCATAAGCTCAATTCGCATCTTGAAAGCTCCCTAGGCTCAGCGCAGCGCCATTTCGTACATCACCTTCAGCAGATCGGCCAGAAAGAACACAACTACGCCGAGAATGATAATAGTGTTGTAGCCTGAGACCGCCCTCAGAACCCTGTGCAAGCGGCCTGTGGGGACCTCGGTCGGCGCAACGTGGGCCTCGGTCAATACGGTGCGTCGCCTACGCCGCGATGCCAGGACGAACATCCAGATGCTCAGCACTATCTTGACTGCGAGAACGATGACGTAGGCGGATCCCGTAACGCCCTGGCTAAGTCGGTCGAACGTCAGGCTGATGCCGGTGACCACGATAATGAAGAAGCAGACGTCGACCAGCACCTTGAACTCGGCGGCCGTGTTTCGGTTTACTTCTCGACCTGTGTCGGCCGAGCGGCGCAACGCGGGTCTCAACACGAAAAGGTAGAAGATGCTACCGCCTACCCATGCCACCGATGCGGTCAGGTGTACCCATCTGACGACGAGCAGGAACGCTTCGTTCAGAGTCAACTATCGGCTCCCGGCATCTTCGAAACATTGTAGCATCGAAGTAGGACCTGGGATGCTGGTAAGGGCCATGCTCCAGTCGGACCTGGAGCTTACAAAATATCCTGGATAAGCTCCTCGAGCTTTTCCAGGTCGAGTGCTCCGGACCAACGTCGCTGGATGTTTCCGTCCTTGTCTATGAAAACAGTCGTCGGGAATCCCGAGATACTGTAATCCATGACGATGCCACCCATCTTGTCCCCGATCTTGTCAGCTCCCAGGTTGTAGTTCACGCCGAGCTTGTTGACGAACTTCTGACCATCTTCAACGGAGTCGAGGCCTACCAGCTGGACGCCGATGAACTGGACTCCGTCTCCCTTGAACTTCTGGTAGGCGGTCTCGAAATCGGGCATTTCCGCCACGCATGGCGGGCAGGAGGGAAACCAGAAGTTCAGCACTACGGGCTGGCCCTCGAACTGAGAGAGCCTGATCGTCTCGCCAGGTTGGTGGTCGTTGTTGCCGAAGAGGACGAGTGCGAAATCAGGCGCCTGTTCCAGGGTCTCGTCGCCGACTGCATCCTCCTGACCGGATTGAGAGGTCGGGGACTCTTCGGATGCACAGGCGACGACCGCCAAGAATAGGGCCAACAGCAGGCCGGCCACCAGAAGAGTGTTGAACTTCAACCTGCCTGTCATCAGAGTCACTTGATCGAAACTGTCGTCAATTGAGATTCGGCACACGAGAAGGTGTGTGCCATGTGTTACGCGCCTGGGTTGACCGTCGGTTTCCGGCTGAAGTTGAAAACCTAACTTTCTTCCAAACTCCGGGCAAGCTCGTCGGGCAGTGACTCGATCGGTACACGGTCCTGCTTCATGGTGTCACGGTACCGAATTGTGACGGCCCTGTCGTCAATTGTGTCGAAGTCGACAGTGACACAGAGCGGTGTGCCGATCTCGTCCTGGCGACGATACCGTCGGCCAATGCTCTGAGTGTCGTCGTATTGGACGAAGCCCGGAATGCGCCCCGAGCGCCTTACGGTCTCGAACACCTCACGAGCAGTTGGCGTCAGACGCTCGTTCCTGGAGAGTGGCAAGATGGCCACCTTGACTGGAGCTATCTCGGGATGCAACTTCAGCAGCGTACGGGTCTCTGATTTGCCTGAGGCCGATGTAACCTGTTCTTCTGTGTAGGCGTCGACAAGGAAGGTCATAACGGACCTATCCACTCCGGCCGCCGGCTCGATCACGTACGGCACGATGTGTTGGCCGCTAGCCTGGTCGAAGTAGGTGAGGCTCTGTCCGCTGGCCTCGGTGTGCGCTTTGAGGTCGTAGTCGGTCCTGTTGGCGATGCCCTGAATCTCTCCCCAGCCCCAGGGGAACAGGTATTCGATGTCATGCGTGGCCTTGGAGTAGTGTGAGAGCTCGTCCGCGTCGTGTGCTCGCACTCTGAGCCTGTCGGGGCTGACTCCGAGGCCCGTATACCATTCGACACAGTTCTTGACCCACATATCGTGATGACCCTCGTCCTCGCCGGGCATGACGAAGTACTCGATCTCCATCGCCTCGAATTCGCGCGTTCGGAATATGAAGCCCCCCGTGGTGATCTCGTTTCGGAACACCTTGCCGATCTGGGCGATTCCGAACGGCAGCCTCTTGCGAGTGGCGGTAAGGACGTTGTCGAAGTTGACGAAGATTCCCTGGGCCGTCTCCGGGCGGAGATAGACTTCTGAGGCCTGGTCTTCGACGGGGCCGACGAAGGTCTTGAACATCATGTTGAAGTGGCGCGCCTCTGTTAACTCGCCTCCGCAATTCGGGCACTCGGGGCCATCGAGATGGTCCTCTCTGAATCTCCGGTGGCACGACTTGCACTCGACGAGCGGGTCGGTGAAGCTGGAGACGTGGCCGCTCGCGCGCCATACGTCGGGGTGCATCAGTATCGAAGCGTCAAGCCCGACGACGTCGTCTCGGCTCCACACGAATGTGCGCCACCAGGAGTCCTTGACGTTCTTTTTCAGCTCGACGCCCAGCGGACCATAGTCCCAGGTGCTTGCCATGCCTCCATATATCTCGCTGCTCTGAAAGATGAAGCCACGCCTCTTGCAGAGCGAGACTAGCTGGTCAAGGTCAACTTGCGTTGGCGTCTCTACCACGATTACCTCTCATTTGCTCAAGTTTGCAAATTGAGAATAGTGAATCGTGGAGTGCGATACAAGTGTGCTCTTTCAATGGGCGCGGTCAGAGATCCACCTCAGTCTATCCTGGCATGAATAGTCCGAGACTGCAGAAGTAATACCGTTAGCTAGAGCGTATCTCTGCGGCGATCTTCTCCGCGATCATGATGGTGGTCGCGTTGGTGTTTGCCCTGATGACGTCTGGCATAATCGAAGCGTCGACGACCATCAGGTTGTCTATGCCGCGCACGCGGCAGCTTGGGTCCACGACAGCCATTGGGTCGGTCGCCGGTCCCATCTTGCAGGTGCCGGATGAGTGGTGCTGAGTCGTCACGTTTTCCAAGAGCCAAGCGTCGAGGACTTCGTCTGAAGTCAGTACCTCGTCGGATGGCGAGAGCCGCGACATTTGTGCGGGGGCGTACTCGGGCATGGCTGAGATTTCGGCGCACAGCCTGACGGCGCCCCGCATCCTCTCGCGGTCGAACGGGTCTCTGAGATAGCGATAGTCGAGGGCCGGCTGGTCGGTTGGACTCCCGCTAGCCAACCTCAGCTCGCCGACAGACAGGGCCTTCTGCATGGCTATGCTGAAGCCGGTTGGAGTGTGGCCCGGCGTAAGATCGAAGTCCGGAGGGATGTGCTCGGTCCGAATCTGCAGGGGGCGCATCTGCATGTCGTTGCGATACGGTGACCCTGGGGTGGTATACCTCATCCCGATCTGGAGCCCCGGCGGTCGGGGAGGAGGTTCAGATGGGCTCTCGTAGTGCATAAAGATAGCAGGATGGTCGCGAAGGTTCTGTCCGACGCCGGGGAGGTCAGCTGCTACTGGTATCCTGTGCTGTGCGAGCTGGTCGGGGGGGCCAACGCCAGAGAGCATGAGAAGCTGGGGAGAGTTTATCGCGCCACCGCTAAGGACGATGTTGTTGGCGGTGACTTGAGAGACCTCTCCGCCCGACTCGGCTTCTACGCCAACTGCGCGTTGGCCGTCGAACGTCACGCGGTGGACCAGGACATCGGAGCGGACCGTAAGGTTGAGCCGACTGCGAGCCATGTCGAGGTATGTCAGCGCCGTACTCATTCGGATTTCGTCTATTCGGTTGAACGCGAAGTAGCCGACACCGGTGGACTCGGGATGGTTCACATCGTGCGTATGGGGAAGTCCGGCCGCTACGCACGCTTCCAGGAATGCCCTGGGACTTGGGAGCAACTCGTCTTCCTTGTAGCGGCGGACAGGGATTGGGCCGTCTGAGCCGTGGAAGTCGTCTCCGGAGAAGTCGAGGTCGGTCTCGGACTTGCGGAAGTAGGGCAGTACATCGATGTAGCTCCAGCCGTCATTGCCTGCGTTGGCCCACTCGTCGAAGTCCTCTGGAATTCCTCGAAACCATACCTGACCGTTGATCGCGCTGGAGCCACCAGTGACTTTGCCTCGGGGAAGCCTGAACGGCTCTCTTCCGGGGACGGCGCTGGCCTCGTATCCCCAAGTGTAGGCAAGAGGATCGAGCGACTCGTACCAGGGATGAACGCCATACTTGATGTGGTTAGGCAGTTTGTCGAAGTCTGGGTAGTCGGGACCCGCTTCCAACAGGAGGACAGACCTGTTTCGGTCCTCGCTGAGGCGAGACGCGAGAACGCATCCTGCGGAGCCGGCTCCTACGATTATCGTGTCGTAGTTCATATCTTCTCCAGTCCAGCGCCCGGTAACTTTGGTGTCGAGTATTCTGACTATGAGCCTCTCGGGATGCAAGTCTGGAGCAATCAGGCTCGTTGACCTCGAAACAGAGGCGTCCATATAATCGCCACAGTTTCTCATACTTTGCAGGTCGGGCCTATATGACACAGCAGCAGAGCGGTACAATTCGCGCTTCAGACATCGAGCAGTTGCTGCTCTGGTCAGTACGCATCGGGGTGATGGCGGTACTCATCGTGCCGCTGGTGGTGACGACATCGACGTACTTCCCTTACGTTGTGGGGAAGGCGATATACGCGCGCGTCGTCATTGAGATCACGTTAGCTTTGTGGCTGATCCTGATTTTGTACTACTCTGACTATCGCCCTTCGAGATCATGGATTCTCGTCGCGTTTGGGGCGTGGCTGCTAGTCACACTCGTTGCGGGATTTACCGGAGTGAGCTTCGCGAGAAGCTTCTGGTCTACCTACGAGCGGATGCAGGGCATATTCGACCTTGCTCACTGGTTCGCGTTCGTGCTGATCGCCGGTTCGGTATTTCGATCACTGAAGGACTGGTATGTGCCGTTCACGGCCAACCTCGCCATAGGGGCCGTAGTTTCGGTGTTGGGAGTGGGACACCACTTCGACGCCTTCACGCTGGATATTCTTGGTTCGTCCCAGAGAATAGAGTCCACCCTGGGCAATGCCACTTACGTCGGCGCGTACACAATGGTCAACGCGATGATTGGACTGGGTCTGATCCTTCACTCGTTCGATAAGCCCGATATCGAGCCAAGTGTTGAGGTAAGGAGGCGTGCGGCGAGACGGAGGCAACGTAGAGTTGCTGAGCAAGGAGGCTGGTCGCTCGATCTCACAACCTGGCTTCGACTTTTCTGGCTCGTGGCGGTCGCCATTAACCTTTGGGCGCTGTGGCTGACTGGCACCAGGGGAGCTATCGTAGGAATGGGGGCGGGGGCCGTTGTCTTTGGGGTTGTGTATCTACTCTGGGGGAACAGGAAGACAGTTCGGTGGGCCTCTCTGGGTGTGCTCGTCGCTACGGTACTGGCGATTGTTCTTGTCATCCTGATGAAGACCACATCGGCGCTCGACCCAATCACGGAGTCGAGCACGACTCTCAGGCGTCTGGCGTCCATCGGCCTGGACGACAACAGCTCACGTGGTCGCCTGGTTGCTGTGCAGGCTGGGCTAGAGGCGTTCCAGGATCGGCCCATACTTGGATGGGGGCCGGAGAATTTCCTGATCGCATGGGGCAGATATTTCGATGTCGATTCGGGAATCCGCGAGCGATTCGACCAGGCGCACAGCAAGGTGTTCGAAGAGCTCACGACGAAGGGCGTGATCGGCCTGACGGCTTATATGCTGATCTGGCTGGCAATGGCTAGAGTTCTGTTGGCCGCGTTCCGACGCAGAGGTGGAATGTACCAGGTGTTTATCGCCGTCGTTGGAGCGACTGCAGCGGCGTACTTCGTCCAGAACCTGTTTCTCTTCGACACGACGACTACGACATTGCTTTTCGCGCTTCTTGTTGCCTATCTGATATCAGAGGAACGGCTGGTCGGAGACATCAGCATCAGGGTTGGCACTGAGGGTCGCAGGCTCATGCCGGAAGGCCTAGGGCAGCGGCTTGGTCTGCAGCGCGTCGGTGACATTGTGCGAAGTTCGGCTGGTGTCGCCGTGGCAATAGTAGCTGTTTCGATACTTACCGGCCTCCTTCTGGCGTTCACGTTCAGGCCATTCACGGCGGCCACCAGCGTGGTCAGGGGAGCGATAGGCCAGGGAACCTGGGCACAGCAAGAGGATGTCCTCACACGGTCGATCTCCGAGTTCCCGGGGCTAGGCAACTATCCGAGGATTATCCTGATTTCCCAGGCTACTGAAGGCCATAGGGACTTTTCGGATGAAGAGTTCGCAGCGGCCGTGGAAGTCGTAACAGCGGAAGGTAAGGCGGGGCTGGAGGCTGAGCCTGAGAACTGGAGACTGCGGGCCCTGCTTGCGCAGTTCTACCAGGCGGCCTCTACCAGGGACAGCGTCTACCTGGCTGTCGCACGGGAACACCTTGACGAGGCTGCCTCGCTCGCACCGAGAACGCGTGAGGTCATACGTATCACCGAGCAGCAGGAGCAGTTGGAGAGTAGGTAGTCCTGGATAACCTGTCACGGTGAGTGAATTGCCAAGCGATGACTTACTTCGTGAATTCCCGCGATAGCGGGAATGACGGTCTGGTCTGCGTCGATTACTCAGAAGCGGAGTGACGCTAACGTTGCTCGTCTTGCCAGCGGGCGCGAAGCGTTAGAATGACTGAGGACGCCAGTAGGCGCACGTCCAGCAGGGGCGACATGTGCCTTATGTAGAGCATGTCGTACCGCAACTTGTTTCTTGGGTGGGTAGAGTACCGGCCGAAGATTTGCGCGAGGCCTGTCATCCCAGGTCTGACCCTAAGCCGCCGGGCGAACCCGGGATAGAGAGCCTCGAATTGCTCGGACAATTCCGGTCGCTCGGCTCTCGGCCCCACGAGGCTTATGTCGCCTTTCCACATGTTGATGACCTGCGGCAGCTCGTCGAGTGCGCGGTTGCGTAGGAACGCCCCAACGGGCGTTATGCGGGGATCGTCGTCTGCCGCCCACACGGCGCCGGTGTGTCTTTCGGCATCAGGAATCATCGACCTGAACTTGTAGACACTGAAAGTCCTCCCATTCTTGCCGAGGCGTTCCTGGGTGTAGAACACGGGACCGCGATCGTGCAGCCAGATCGCCAAGGGAATGACTGTCCAGAGAACCGCCCAGATGGGGGCGAGTGCAATGTGAACGGCAATTAAGATGAGGAGGTCGAAAGGGCGCTTCCACCAGTCGTTGACCGCTGACTGGGGCACTTCTAGTCGCTCGCTGCCAAGTGCAGAGGGGCCCGAAGTGCAAGCATCGGCGGAATCATGAGAACCCTGCATGGACATGTCCGTATCGGCGGGGGCATTGAATGGTCGGGGTGGGCGGGATCGAACCGCCGACCTCCTGTTCCCAAAACAGGCGCGCTACCGCTGCGCTACACCCCGTGCATTAAGATTAACGCTTTTGGAATTGCCCGGTAAAGATTACACGGGTTCGGGCGCGCGTCGCTCGCTCCAACCAGCGGCCTGCTCGTACCGGTGAGCGACTCTGAGGAGATCAGCCTCGGCGAACGGGCGTCCGATTATCTGAACGCCGATGGGCAAGCCGGAGTCCGAGAAGCCACAGGGGACGGATATAGCTGGCAGACCCGCGAGCGCGGCAGGACTGGTGTACTGGCGCCTGCCGAGATCGAGCCGGCCCTGATAGTAGCCTCCAGGCGAGCCGGTCGACTGGGCGATCGGCGGAGCAAGCGTAGGACTGGCGGGCATGACGATTACGTCGTGGTCCTCAAGAGCGGTCATCAGCTCATCTCTTATGAGTGTCCTTGCCCTCTGTGCTCTGATGTAGGTTGTAGCCGGGGTCAGGGCCGCAGATTCGAGCCGAGTTCTGGTGCTCCAGTCGTACAGGTCGCCCCTGGTCTTGAGCCAGTCCATGTGGAACGTCGCTGCGTCCACGTCCGCAGTCGCGAGAAAGACCGCTCCGCTGTGGGCGGAAACCGGAAGACTGACTTCTTCTATGTCTGCGCCAAGCTCGGCCAGGCTGTCGACGGCCGACACTACGCCGGTACGTACGTCCGAATCGAGCCCTTCGTACTCGAATGCTGCAAATGGCAGTGCGACCTTCAAGGGGTCTGATCGGTCGCCTAGCGAGGCTGCATAGTTGGGCACAGGCTCAGAACTCGATGACGAGTCACGCTCGTCGTGCCCGGCGATGGCCTGGAGCATGATCGCGCAGTCCTCGACCGTGCGCGTCATGGGGCCGACAGTGTCGAGGCTCCAGCTCATTGGCACCACGCCATGGCGGGTTACACGGCCGTACGTCGGGCGAAGTCCTACCGTGCCGCAGAAGGCGCTGGGCCCGCGAATCGAGCCGCCCGTGTCCGACCCCAGCGAGCCTGCGCAGAGACCGCCAGCAACGGCAACCGCGGAGCCGCTGCTCGACCCGCCGGCAGAGCGTCCCAGGTTCCACGGGTTCCTGGGAGTGCCGAATGGGTGGTCAATCGTACCGCCTATCGCGAACTCGCTCAGGTTCAGCTTGCCCAGCAGCACGGCCCCTGAAGCTCGCAGGCGCTCGACGATCGTGGAGTCGTAGGCGGGAACGTGGTCGGCTAATACTCGCGACCCGGCACTGGTCAGAACTCCCTGGGTGTAGATGATGTCCTTGATGGCGACGGGAATCCCGTGAAGGTGTCCACGGTACAGGCCTCGTCCGATCTCATCCTCGGCCGCGGCTGCTTCGGCCCTGGCAGTCTCAGACATAACCGTTATGTACGCGCCAAGGGTGGGATTCAGCCGTTCGACTCGCTCCAAATACGTAGCTGTCAACTCCACAGGGGAGAGCTGGCGCGACTGAAGCAGCCTGCCAAGGTCGGCGATGGTCATCAGGTGCAGTTCCTGGCCAGGCATGTGTCTACTCCTGCCCAACTTCGAATCGGTGCGCAGGCTCGACGGACTCGATCAGGTCGTCGGGAATCTCGTCAAGCTCTTCAATAATTCCCGTAAGGCGAGCCGCGATAGTGCGCGCACGTGATTCGTCCAACTCCAGACCCATTGTCTCCGCAAGTATGCGGACTTCTTCTACCGTTAGCTTAGGCACGTTGAATCTCCTCGTGAATGAACTGGGCGCGCGTATTCTAACACGAGAGGAGTGCGATTCGAGCCGGACGTATTCCCACTCGCGATGCTACAATCGCAGTTCAGAGCGGCCTAGATGACGATGCAAGGAGCAGTTATGGACCTCAATGACAAGGTGGCTATCGTGACAGGGTCGGCACGTGGAATAGGGCGTGCGATCGCCAACAAGTTGGCGGCATACGGGGCGACGGTAGTTATATGCGATTTGAACATCGAAAATGTGCAGCGTACGGCGTCGGAGCTGAGTGAAGCTCACCCTGATACCGAGTTCGGCGCCTTCCAAGCGGATGTAACACAACGCGAGTCGATGGATCGGTTGGCGAGCGACTCCGTCGATCTGTTTGGACAGATCGACATATTGGTAAACAACGCGGGGATCATCGGAGCGTCGGGATGGGAAAGCCGCGACAGTCCCAGCGAAGAGGACTGGGACCAGATTTACGCAGTGAACGTCAAGGGGGTCGCGAAGGCGTCAGATGCAATCGCCGAGTACATGAAAGAGCGCAGGTACGGCAAAATCGTGAACATCGCCTCGGTGGCCGGCCGCCAAGGGGCTCCGGGCAATCCAGCCTACAGCGCATCCAAGGCCAGTGTCATCAGTCTGACCCAAGGCTACGCTCTGGGACTAGCGCCGTTCAACATAAACGTGAACGCTATTTGCCCGGGGTCGCTGTGGACCGACATGTGGGAGAGGATTGCAGTCCGCAACATCAACCTGGACGAGAGCCAATCGGGAATGACACCCAGAGAGCACTTTGACCGGTCGATCCAGGCGAGGATGCCCCTTGGGCGCGAGCAGACGCCTGAGGACATCGCTAACCTGGCGGTGTTCTTGGCGTCAGACCTGTCCCTGAACATCACCGGTCAGGCGATCAACGTCACCGGGGGCTCCAGGATGGACTAGGTAGGAAACTATCCCGGCCGCTTTCTGCCGGTCTTGGTCTCGCAGAGCTTCCAGGTCTCGTCGTTGAACGGGTAGTACTTGCCTGGGGAGCACTGTTCGATTTCAAGCTGAGCCTTGACGATCTTTTCGACTTCCTCACGCTGATGGGCGATCTCGATGACCTCGTCGACCTCGAATCTCGGAACTACGACTACGCCGTCGTCGTCGCCCACTACGGCGTCCCCGGGTCTAACCAGGACTCCACCGCACTGGATCGCGTCGTTTACCTGCCAGGGCCAGAATTCTGCCGGACCCTGCTTGGCGGTGGTCGACGCGCCGAACACGGGGAAGCCGTACTCTCTGAGCGCGACGCTATCCCTGACAGCTCCGTCGGTCACTAATCCGCCCGCGTTTAGCTGCATCATCCTGAAGAACTTGATGTCTCCGCCGATGGAGCTGTATGTCCATCTCATGGCGACGACGAGCACCTCGCCTGGGCCGCATATCTCGATGGCCACGTACTCGGCGGACTGGTCTGCTTTTGGTTTGTCGGCGGCGAGACCGGGTCTGGGTTGGGCATGTGGCGTTGTCCTCCCTGGGCGGTCGGGCCGTATTGTATGGACTGGCGCTTACCCGTACAATCCCAGTTGGCGTCTGTCTCATGGTGCACTCAGCTCAGCAAGTCTTACGTCGGCAAGGAATCATGCGATGGCAAATACAACTGCGGACATTGTGGTGATCGGGGGCGGCGTGAATGGAACGAGCGTCGCGATGCAGCTCGCCCGGATGGGTGCGGGTAGGGTGGCGCTGGTGGAGAAGGGACACCTCGCCGGTGGAGCCAGTGGGCGATCGGGCGCGATGGTTCGAGAGCACTACCTTCATCCAACGCTGGTAAGGATGGCAACGGAGGCCAGAGAAATCTTCCAGAACTTCGGAGACGCTATTGGTGGCGAGCCCAGGTTTGTACAGGGGGGCAGGATTCTCATGTTCCCCGAGCGCGACGAGCTCGCCGTCCGCGCGAACGTCGAGATGAACCGCGATCTTGGCGTCAACATCGAGACGCTGACGCAAGCTGAGGTCTCGAGGATGGTTCCTCAAGCGAACACAGGCGACATAGCCATCGGCACATACGAACCAGATGCCGGTCACGCGGATCCAGTCGCCACCACCTATGCCTATGCGGACCGAGCACGGGACTACGGCGCAGAGATACACACACAGACCGCGGTTATCGGCCTGGTTACTGCCAGCGGTAGGATCGCAGGAGTCGAGACGAGTTCAGGGATGATCGAAACGTCGACCGTCGTTGCTGTCGTGGGGCCGTGGTGTCACCAGCTCGGAGCTACAGTCGGCGAGTCGTTGCCAGTGACGCCGATTCGAGTCCAGATGGTGCACCTGAGAAGGCCTCCGCCGTTGGAGTCTTTGAATACGAACATTATCGACTACACAACGGGGGCATATTTCCGCACGTACGCAGACCACGACACCGTGATCGGAGGAGAAGCCCTGGAAGATCTGACCGAGATAGCGAACCCAGACGCGTTCGGACTCAACGCGGACCACGATACAATCACGCGCTTTTGGGACCGCGCGAAGCTACGTTTCCCGGACTTCGACTCGGCAATCTGCAGAGGGGGCTACGGTTCGCTGTACGACATGACGCCTGACGGCAATCCAATCCTGGACCGTTCCCAGACTGTCGAGGGGCTTTACTGGGCCGTGGGGTTCAGCGGACATGGGTTCAAATTGTCCCCGGTGGTCGGGCGGATGATGGCGGAGTTTGTCATGCATGGTGAGTCGCGTGACCATCCCATTCGACAGTTCAGGGCGACGCGGTTCGCTGAAGGCGATTTGCTGGATGCCGAGCATCCGTACGAAGGCAGACGGCACCAGTGAGTTCCGGTACGGCTGTCTTCTACTACGATGGCGATTGCGGCATGTGCCTCCGGCTCGTGCGATGGCTGGAGAGGATGGATTCCCACGGCAGAATCACGTGGACGCCGTACCAGAGCCTCGACGAGCCGCCAACAGGCATCACGCGGGAAGACATGGACCAGGCAGCGTACCTGATTTCTGATGCTGGTGAAGTCAGGGAGGGTTTCTACGCGATCAGGGACCTCCTGACAAAACTGCCAGCCCTGGCCTTGCTTGGGGCGCTGATGCGTCTGCCGGGCGCGGGCTTGATCGGGCGGCCAGTGTATAGACTGGTTGCTCGCAACCGCCGCCGTTTGTCGTCTTGCGGAATGTGATGCGCCTTGGATTCCCGACATACTCTCATCTGCTTCACATCGCATCCGATCTGGCACAGCCAGAGTTGGAGGGTCGCTGAATAAATGACTACTATCAAGGTCTCGGAGGACATAAAGAGAGGCCGGAATCAGCTGGCGGTCACTGTCGTCCTAGGGCACACCGTAAAGCACATATATAACTCGGGTCTGCAGTCGGTCATCCTGGCAGTAATAAAAGACGATCTGGGCCTTAGTGGCACTCAATTCGGGCTGCTAGCCACCTCACAGAGGGTTACCAGCGGGGCGACTACGATGGTCGCGGGGTATCTTGGCGACCGATTTGCCAACAAGTCGGGCCTGATGTTGATGCTGTCCCTAGCCATAATGGGGGTCTCCTACTACCTGTTAGGGAGCGCGCCTAGCTACTGGGTGCTGTTCGCGGTGATGCTGCTCGTGGGAATAGGGCCGTCGCTGTACCATCCGCCCGCGATCGCGTCGCTCTCACGCAAGTTCCCCGATAAGCGAGGATTTGCCATCTCGCTACATGGGACGGGAGGAAGCATCGGAGAGGTAGTCGGGCCGGTGTTGACTGGAGGCCTCATCACTGGGACCTATCTTGTCGCGTTCCAATGGAGAGATGTGCTTCACTTCAGCGTCTTTCCAGCGCTGTTCTTCGCCGTCGCCGTCTACCTGATGATGAGGAACATACCGGCGGCTGCGGCCGACGCGGGCTCCCTGCGTGAGTACGGATCGTCTCTCGCAACCTTGCTGCGACGGAAGGCGATGCTGTCTCTAGTGTTAGTGACGGCCCTCCGGAGTTCCGGGCAGTCCGCCGTCATGGGGTTCCTGCCCGTATACCTGCTGGAAGACCTCGAGTACGAAAAGGTCGTCATTGGGCTATTCATGTCAGGTGCGCAGGTAACCGGAATAGTCGCACAGCCAATGATGGGCTACCTGTCGGATAAGTTCGGCAGGAAGATCGTCCTCGTGCCGTGCACGCTGGCAATGGGGCTTCTGATAATTTCGCTGAGGTTTGCCGAACCGGGCCTTCAGCTCGTGACCGTAGTTCTCGTCATGGGAGCCTTCCTGTACTCGCTCCACACCATCTACATAGCGGGAGCAATGGACGTAGCCCAGGGCCAGGCGCAGTCCACGGTGGTATCATTGATTTACGGGGCCAGCTTTTTCGGAGCGTTCTCTCCCTGGGTGGCCGGCTGGGTGGCAGACCAGTGGGGGAACTCGGCTTCGTTCATCTTTGGCGGCGTGCTGGTGATACTCGGCGGCCTGATACTTTGGGCCACACGGCTCCCGAAGACGGCAAACCAGATGAATGCTGAGTCGTAGAGCTAGCTGGAAACCAGAACTACCTCTCGCTGCATCTCGGTGGTTACCTGGGGCCCATCTTCGGATATAAACACGTCAATCTCTGACCTCACGCCGAACTCAGGAACGTAGATTCCGGGCTCGATTGTTACCGCTATGCCGGGGATCAGCTGCCTGGTGTCGTGCGTCTCCCATGAGTCCAGGTTCACGGCGTTGGAGTGGACCTCGCGGCCAAGGCTGTGTCCTAGTCGGTGATTGAAGTACTCACCGTACCCAGCTGCCTCGATGTAGTCCCTCGCCACCTGGTCCAGCTCCCAGCCCTGTAACGTGCGACCCTCCTGAAAAGCGGTTACCATTTCGGCCAGCGCAGCGTCGCGTGAGCCGACGACGATGTCAAACACTTCCTGGTGTCTTGCGGGGACTACGTCTCCCACATAGGCCGTCCATGTGATGTCGCCAAACATATCGTCTTCGCCGGGGAGTCGCGTCCACAGGTCGATCAGTACCCAGTCGCCGCGTTGGATGCTGACGGAGTTCTCGGGCGTGGGGTCGAAGTGGGGGTCGGAGGCGTGCTCGTTGACGGCGACCGCCGGGCCGTCGGTTATCACGAGGCCGTTGTCGAGGAAACGGGTGCGTATGAATGCCGCGGTGTCGAACTCGGTTATACCTGCGTCAAGCGAGAGCCCGATGTGTCTGAATGCCTCCTCGACGATCTGTGTCAGCTTCTCGGCGGCGAATAGATGCGAGGCGAGCTGTTCGTCGTTCCAGCGCTGGGTAGCGTACTGGAGCAGGTCCGCAGACGACACCACGTCCACACCCAGGCGTCGTACCATCTCGAGAGTACCACCGTCCACTTTAGATACGCGGGGTAGCGCGCCCTCCGGCGTGTACTCCATTGCGATCCGCCTGGCAGATCCGAGCTGACTGCCGAGCTTAGCAATCATGTCCTGCCTGTTGACGAACAGGGTGGTGTTTATTCCCAAGTGGGTAAAGCGACTCTGGTCGACGAAGCTTACAAGCATGTGAGGGTCGCCCTGCGCGGGTATCCACAGCCATACGGGTCTTGTGACGTGACCGACTCGGCCCACCGTGTCTGATAGGATAGGGTTCAGGCCTCTGTAGTCGTAGATGAGCCACCCATCCACACCTTTGGAACTCATGTACTCTTGTGCCTGCTGCACTACTGGACCTATCGACATCAGGACAATTCCTCCGGGTCATGTACGTAGTTTATTACTAAGGACACAACTGATAGCTAGCTTGATCTCTTTCCGGTAACAGTGTGTCGGCACGGTCCTTGGAGTGGCAGTGTCGAACGAAGTCCACTGTCGAACAAGCGGACCCTACCCAATGTATAATACAGTTGAAGGCACAGTCACTGGCAGGTGACGGCAGACCCCTTTTTACATTCGACTTCTTCTTCCTAGTATGCAAGCTACGGAGGACACTTATGTCTCGACAACGAAGGGTTTCACTCAGGGGGGTCACACGAGAGGACGTGACCCGAATCAGGCAATGGCTTGAAGAAGATGAAGAGACGTCCGACAGCTGGTTCGGACGCTACGCTTACGGTGAACCTGCCCATCTAGGGTACCGTCCAGCCGAGATGGAGGCGGCGACGGACGAGGAGTTCGCACGTGCATTGGAAGACCCTTCACACGTGACCTTGTCGGTCTACACCGACGAGGAAGAGCATATCGGCGAGATTCACCTGGGACTGGACGAGGCCCTGGGTGACGGCCAGCTATCTATCCTGATGGGCCGCAGGCAGCTGTGGAGTCGTGGATACGGCCTGCCTGGGGTCCGGGCCGCGCTCGACCTCGCATTCAATGACTATGGACTCTATCGGGTCTGGGTTGACATCCCGGAGTTTAACTTAGCTGCTCGAACGCTGTTTGAGCGAGTCGGGTTTACCCACGAAGGGACGCTGCGTCAGAGCAGACCGCGCGGAGGCGCACGTTTCAACTCGGTCGTCATGGGAATACTGGCCGCTGAGTACAGTACAGAGTCCGGCTGACAGGTAAGTATCTTGACACTTTACGATGCAGAGTCTGGCAACCTGACTTTGGTCGCCAGCGGCGACACGATGATTACCAGGCGCCTGCGTGTGTTCAAGGAGCCGAGGTTCCTATCGCTCGTGGACCTGTTCAGGACTGCTGATGTCGGCTACACCAACCTGGAGATGCTTATGCATGACTTCGAGCATTCTCCGGGAATGGCCGGCGGGACGTTTACCGGCTCTGATCCAGCGAATCTCGAAGAGCTTAGCTGGGCGGGCATCAACCTAGTGTCCACTGCCAACAACCACAGTTACGACTTTGGTGAAGGGGGCGTGCTGACCAACATTGGTCACCTCAATCGGGCGAGGATCGCATTTGCGGGTACTGGGAGCAACCAGAGCGAGGCCCGCGCTCCCGGATATCTCGATACATCTGCAGGTCGTGTGGCCCTGATATCGGCCTCTTCCACGTTCAGTGAGGCAGGGCGCGCTATGGACCAGCGTCCCGATCTACCTGGCAGGCCCGGTCTCAACGCGCTTCGTCATTCGGTGACCTACACGGTGGACCGCCCCGCTTTCGACTCTATGAAGCGCGTAAGCCGCAGTCTAGGCTTTGAAGCGAGCAACGCTGCGCAAAGGCGGTTTCGTCCAAAGGGCACGGTCATAGAGGACAGCGACACGCAGATCGGTTTTCTCGGTAGGAGATTCGTTCTCGGTGAGGAATTCGCCACATCGACCAGACCGAACAGGCGCGACATGGACGAAAACCTGAAGTGGATAAGTGACGCGAAGCGGATGGCCGACTGGGTTTTCGTATCGTTCCATTGTCATGAGAGTGGCGACACCAGAGACGCTCCTCCGGAGTTTTTGCGTACATTCGCGAGGGCCTGCATAGATGCCGGCGCAGACGCTTTTCTGGGTCACGGACCGCACGTTACTCGCGCGGTGGAGATTTACGAAGGCAAGCCAATCTTCTACAGTCTCGGGAACTTCATATTCCAGAATGACACCGTTCGCTG
Organism: Dehalococcoidia bacterium; assembly: GCA_034428835.1. Classification (GTDB taxonomy): domain Bacteria; phylum Chloroflexota; class Dehalococcoidia; order Lucifugimonadales; family UBA1123; genus VXRN01. Next base: position 14,707 of record DAOUHG010000086.1, on the reverse strand, counting down.
GCAACCCGCGTATAACTACGAGTCCGTCGGGATGGGGCCGGAGAACACTCCAGCCGACTTCTATGATCGGCGGAGCGAAAACGACACACGCGGATTTCCGGGCGACATGGTCTACTGGAACAGTGTAGTCGCACAATGCGAGTACCGGGGAGGGGACCTGTACCGAATTGCGCTTCATCCGATCGATCTAGGACATGGCAAGGCAAGACCCCAGCGGGGCAGACCCGTGCTGGCGTCTGGTCAGTCGAGCCGACATTCGCTGGATAGGATCAGACGGCTCTCCGAGGGACTCGGTTTGGAAGTCAGGGTGCGGGATGGTGTCGGAATCATCGAGCCTTGATCGCGGCGAGTCAGAGGGGGAGTCGATCCCGGCACTGGCGATTGTTTTCGCTGACCAGGGGAAACGGATCGTGGTGACAGTTCGAGACCGTCCAACACTACCGGAAGTTGTCGTCCCCAATCGCTTCTATCCTGAGATCGAAGAGTTCCTCGAGACAGCGACCAGTACGCTCGGTGTAGACTTGTCCGTACTCAAGTGTCTCGACGATGGTGATTGGGAGAATGGGACCCCTCGACTGTACTCCCTGGCGGCAGGTTGCTCAGCCGACGAGTTGAAGGATGGCTTCCGCTGGATGGACTCTGCGGAGGTCGACCGCATGGGGAGCCTCACAGATGCACAGATCTCGTCGATTCGGCTTGAGCGAGACCGTGTCACCGGCCAGAGACCCCACGGGCCAACCGCCGAGTGGGAGTTGCCAGGTAGCTGGGAATGCGATGCGCGACAGTGGATCAGCAGCCATCTAGAATCGCGTATCACATGGCGTGGGTGGACGATCACGCCAGTGCGGTCATGGTCGATATCGAGCGTGGTCCGGATTTCGGTAGGGCCGGCTAGCAGCTCTGAACGCTTCTACTTCAAGGCATCGCCGACATTCTTCACCAATGAAGCAACGGTGACGGCTGCCGTTGCGGACCGATTTCCACAAATCAGCCCGCGTCTAGTGGCCGTGGACAGGACTCGCGGCTGGATGCTCATGGAGGACCTCGGAGACCTGACGCTTGGGTCCGCTGACAGCGCCGACCTCTGGCGCGAGGCGATGCGGGCGTTGGCGCGAGTCCAGATCGAATACGCGAATGACCCTGGTTCACTCGAAAGCTTGGGTCTGGAGAGGCGCAGCACGTCCGCTATTTCCGGCACGCTCAGACAGTGGGTACAGAATACCCGGGATCTGGGTCTGCACTACGCCTTGCAGCGTACGCAGTCAGCTCTGGGCCGTCTCGAACCGCACCTCGACCTAGTGGACCAACTTTGCCGCAAGGTCGAATCTACCGGGCTTCCCCAGACGCTCGACCATGGCGACCTGGATGCGGGCAATATGTTTGTGAGAGAAGGGTCGCCTGTCATCATGGACTGGTCGGATGCATCGATATCGAATCCTTTGTTTGCTCCGGCACTGATTCCGCAAGTTGCCAGAGACTCTTCGTTGGCGGACGCTTTTCTCGCAGAATGGTCAGAGTTCGTTGCAATGGACCGTTTGCAAAAGGCCTACGAAGCCGCCGGACCGATCGCCGCTCTTGAAAGGGCTTTTCACTACCACAGAAACATTGTTGCACACCTGGCGTATCCGTCGGTCGATCTGCGGGTACTAGAGTCATACATACCAGACCTGTTGAATCTCGCTGCCTCCGGCTTCGAGAGACTTGCCTGAAGTCTGTGAGTACCAGCCATTTGCAGGTTCTTCTGAATGTGGATGGACCCGAGTGCGGGTAAATTGGTGGAATCCATCTTACGGGTACGCTACAGTAATCGTGCATTTCGGGAATGACTAGCCCCACTGCGAGCAAATATTCCATGACTGCGGCTACTCCACAGACACTTGACTTCGATCAGTCCGTCGGATTGGCGATGAGCCTTGCCGACTTCGAGCGTTCGACGCACTCTCCGGGACATTCTGGCTTCCACCTCGAGAGAATTGAGCTGCTTGCCGAACGCCTGGATCGCGTGCATTGTGCCGTACCGACGGTCCATGTCGCGGGAACCAAAGGCAAGGGCAGTACGTCAGCTCTTATAACTTCCATCCTGTCAAGCGCGGGGTACACAGTCGGTCTTTACACATCGCCACATCTGCATACCGTGTGCGAACGCGTTCGGGTCGGCCTCCAACCCATTACACGCGAGGAGTTCGCGACACTCGTCGCGCAGGTATGGCCGGCGGTGGAGGAGGTAGGGTCTGAGGGACCTTACGGCGGAGTCACGTTCTTCGAGATGATGACCGTGCTGGCGATGGTGCACTTTCGCAACATCGGCGCCGACTTCCAGGTGCTGGAGGTTGGCCTGGGGGGGCGTCTCGACTCGACCAACATCGTAACTCCCGAGGTCTCAGCTATCACGTCCATCAGTATCGACCATGCGGCAACGCTCGGGGACACCGTTCAGAAGATCGCCACTGAGAAGGCCGGAATAGTCAAGCCCGGCATCCCGTGTGTGATTGCTCCCCAGTGGTCGACAGATGCCATGCATGTCTTTGAGCGAATTGCGCTCGACAGGAAGAGCCCCATGGTTTCCGTTTCGGACCAATTCACGACACACAGGGTGTCGGCAGACCTTAAGGGTCAAACAATCGTGCTTTCGGGAAGTAAGACCGACTACCGCCTGTGGACTCCACTAATTGGCGACCATCAGATCGAGAACTTAGCGACGGCGGTTGCGACCGTTGAGGTACTCCGCGACAGGGGCTTCAGCGTGCCTGACAGGGCAATAGAGCAGGGAGTGCGCGATGTCTGCTGGCCTGCACGCTTCCAAGTCTATGTCCGAGATGGAAAGACGATAGTCGTGGACGGGGCGCACAATCCGTATTCGGTAGGGCGCCTGACCGAGACTGTCGTACAGCACTTCGACCCGGGCCGAATTTTGCTAGTGTTTGGATCCCTTGGAGGCCATAGCGCGCAAGGGATGTTGGGAGCCTTTGCGAGCTTATCTCCCGGCATCGTCGCGGTCCAGTCGAGGCACCCGCGCTCCGCTCACGCAAGCGTCACTGCGGACACCGTTCGCAGTATGGGACTGAACCTGATCGCCGAGTCCAATACTGTGGCCGGTGGTTTGCGATACGCTATAGCGCTGGCGCGAGCCGAGGACCTCGTACTATGCTCAGGTTCGCTAGCGCTCGCCGCCGAGGCAATAGAGGAGTTGGAAGGAATCGAACCCGAGATATACGAAAACCTAAGGGGGCCGGTGAACCGGTCTCAGTCCTGAAAGACGTGTCAGGTCGATGGGATTGAACAGGAGAGTATCCTCATGAAGAACGCCACAACCCGCGTGGTGATTACCGGCATGGGAGCAATGACGCCGTTAGGCGAGTCGGTCGACGTGTACTGGGACAGCCTGGTCAATGGGAAGTCCGGGATCGGGCCAATGACGCTTTGCGATGCTTCAAGTTTCCCGTCACGGATCTCCGGCGAGGTGACCGGATTCAACCCCGACGACTATATCGACCGCAGGGAACATCGAAGGATGGCGCGGTTCTCTCAGATGGCCGTCGCCGCCGCCGCCGCCGCAATTGAGGATGCTGGACTGAACCTCTCCAAGGAGGACTCCGATCGGATCGGGGTAGTCATGGGCAACGGTAACGGCGGGTTCCCGACAACCGAAGACAATGCACGTATCCTGGTACGTAGAGGCGGGATGCGAATGTCGCCCTTCTTCATTCCGATGATTCTGCCGAACATGGCTGCCGCAAACGTCAGTCGGATTTATGGACTTAAGGGGTACACTTCAACCGTGATAACCGCCTGCGCTGCCGGGACACAAGCCATTGGCGAAGCTGCTGTGGCGCTTCAACGCGGTGTCGCGGACGTGATACTTGGGGGCGGGTGCGAGGCTGGCATAAGCCAGCTTGGCCTTGGAGGGTTCAACGTAATCAAAGCTCTCAGCCGGCAGAACGAAGAGCCGGAGAAAGCCAGCCGCCCCTTCGATGCCAAGCGGGATGGCTTCGTTCCCTCAGAGGGAGCGGCGGTCCTGGTGATGGAGACGTTCGAGCATGCTGTGGCCAGGGGGGCAGACATACTTGCGGAGGTGACTGGATATGGCGTCTCTTCAGACGCCTTCCACTCCGTGCAGCCAGACGAAGACGGCACCGGGGCAGCCAGAGCAATACGGTGGGCAATAGAGGACGCCGAGCTTGAACCGTCCGACGTAAGCTACATTAACGCGCATGGAACGTCCACGCCCAAGAACGACCTTGTTGAAACACTGGCGATCAAGCTGGCTTTTGGAGACGAAGCCTACAATGTACCGATCAGCTCTACCAAGTCGATGATTGGACATGCCCTTGGCGGGGCGGGAGCAATAGAGGGCGTGGCCTGCGTAAAGTCAATCCAGCAGGGAATTATTCACCCGACCATCAACTACGAACATCTCGATCCAAAGTGCGACCTTGACTATGTTCCCAATGAGGCCAGACAGATCGATGTCACGCATGTTCTCTCGAACAGCTTCGGGTTCGGAGGTCAGAACGCCTGTGTGATGTTCAGTCGCCTGGACTGACCTCGGGGTCGGCAAAGTCGGCGCCGCTATTGGCGAGCGACCAACTTAGCTGCCAAAAGAAAAGGGCCACGCACAATTGCGTGGCCCTTTTGTGTCTGAGCGTCAGAGATCAGGTGGTTGCGGCTACTTCCGGGAGCATTCCCTCGAGCATCATCTGCATAGCCATGATATGGGTGCATGTTTCGCGTCCGATGTGAAAGTCGCAGTCACATCCCCAGCTTCCAGCCTGATAGGTGATCGTGTGGTCGCCGTTGTCCCCTTGGAATCGGACCATACAACTCTCGAAACTGACACGTTCCTTCTGAAGTGCGTAGTCCTTGGCTTTCTCGATCTTCCTAATGAAGCTTGAGTTCATATGACAGCGTCCCTCCTTCGGGGTCATGAGGTAGGAGTACGAAACGTCCCTTATACGAAATTGTAGCGATGCGGCCGAACCTCAGTCAATTGGATTTGGCAAGACAACAAGGGTGATGAAGACAGGAAGAGCCCGTTTACAAGGGCAGGATCTCTTCATTACTGGACGTCGCACAAGTGAAGTTGTGTGGACCACCCTCACTCGAGCCCTCTCCCTGAGGGAGAGGCAGCTACTGTTCTGCTGCTGACCTGTCTTCAGAGACGTTAAGGTACCCTGATTGCCGGGGCGCAGGATTGCCGTTGACTGGCATATAGTGATAAATTCTGGGAGACGGTCAGACTCATCGTGGAAAGGTTGGTTGGTGGCAAATATGGCTGACGACATGCGAATCGCCGTAATAGGGCAAGCCGCATTTGGAAAAGACGTTCTGGCGGCGTTGGCTGAAAATGGCGAGAACATCGTCGGCGTGTTCTGTCCCCCTGATCGGGAGGGCCGACCTGCGGACCCGATCAAGCAGGAGGCTACTGAGCGAGGTATCCCAGTGCTCCAGTTCAGGCGGATGCGGCGCAAGGCCGCAATCGACGCATTCCTTGAGTTGAAAGCAGACCTCTGCGTGATGGCATTCGTCACTGATATCGTTCCTGATGAGATTCTTGAAGCACCTAGTCATGGCACTATCCAGTATCATCCCTCTCTGCTGCCAAAGCATCGCGGGCCGAGCTCCATGAACTGGCCGATCATCTCTGGCGAGACGGTCACCGGTCTGACGGTATTTTGGCCGGACAAGGGGCTCGACACAGGGCCCGTCCTCCTGCAGAAGGAGGTCGAAATAACTCCAGATGACACCCTCGGCTCCCTCTACTTTGGAAGGCTGTACCAGATGGGTGTCGATGCGATGGTCGAATCGGTCCAATTGGTGCGTGAAGGGAATGCGCCGAAGCTAGACCAAGACCATTCCGAAGCGACCTATGAAGGCTGGTGCCGAGCCGAGGATGTGGTCATCGACTGGAATAACCAGAGCGTTGACGAAGTTTACAATTTGATAAGAGGGGGCGACCCCAGCCCCGGTGCGAACACAACCCTTGATGGCTCGTCGGTCGCGTTCTTCAGGGCCAGCAAGTTGTCCGGAGAAACCGGGCAGCAACCTGGAGAGGTCGTCGAGGTCACGGATGAAGGTTTCACAGTCGCCGCCAAAGGAGGGGCCATCTTCGTGGGAAGGGTCCAGCCAGAGGGTGGGCGAAAGGTAATGTCGCCCGGTTGGACCGGTCAAGTCGGCCTGAATCCGGGATCGAGGTTTGGAACGTAATCGAAGTCGAACCGCCGCCTGTCTGGGTGCGGGGTGTCTACTCAGGAGCCGAGATGAACAGTCGAGAAAATCATCTGGCCGGCATTGTTCGTCGTCTTGCGGGAGCGGGTCGCCAGTCTGAGGAACAGGCTCAAGCTGCTGCTGAAGCGCTGTCCAAGAGGCTCTCCTCATTCCCACTTCATAACCCAAATCCTGTTGTGGAGACCGATCTCGACGGCAATGTCACTTACATAAACCCGGCGGCCGAAGAATTAATGGAGCCGGGCGCGTCCAGAAGTTCGCATCCGCTAGCCAGCCAAATGGGACCTCTTCGCGCCCGATTGCAGAGCGAAGCTGCCGGTGTGCTGACCCGCGAGATCACTGTGCAGGGCTCGACGTACGAGCAGAAATTTCTCTACATTCCAGAAGACTTCGTAATTCGGATCTACTCCACCGACGTTACGCGCATGAGAGCCGCACATGCGGCGATGATTGCGGCGGGCGAGGAGGCCAGAAGACTGGCCGCCGAAAACGAGATTCTTGGAGAGATCGGCCGGATCGTCAGTTCAAGTCTCGACATCAACGACGTGTATGCCGGCTTCGGGGAGCAACTCCGAAGTCTGATCCAGTTCGACAGGCTATCGATCAGCCTGGTTAACATGGATGAGAATACATTTACGAACGCGTACACCATCGGCGATCAGATTCCAGGTCGGAACCCGGGTGAAGTAATCTCACTAGAAGGAACGGTTACAGAAGAGGCTGTGCGTTCTCGGAGTTCCATGGTTGTTCAGGGCGACCCAGCCGAGATGGAGCGGCGCTATCCCAACTTGATCATGTATCCGTCGGTCGTGCTTGCCCCTCTAATCTATCGCGGAGAACTTTTCGGGGTGCTCAACGCCCGCTCGCTGAGCATGAACGTCTACGAAGAAAAGGACGCGGAGATGCTCTCTCGCGTCGCTGCACAGATAACGCCCGCCATCGCGAACTCCCTCCTCTATGCGGACATACTCCGGGCACAGGACGATCTTGCGCGCTCCAATTCAGAGCTCGAGCAGTTTGCGTACGCAGCATCGCACGATCTGCAGGAACCATTGAGAACGATCACTGCATACCTCGGGCTGGTGAAGGAACGCTATGCCGCTGAGCTCGACGAGACCGCAGTAGAGTTCGTGGACTTCGCGGTTGACGGCGCTGAAAGAATGCAGCAGCTAATCAGCGATCTACTCGAGTATTCAAAGGTCGGCACTGAGGGCCAAGACTTGGAACCTGTCAGCTGCTCGCGTATCGTGGATGGGGTGCTGAACAACCTCAACGAGGCGATCAAGAGTCAGAAGGCGAGAGTCGAATGTTCGCCACTGCCCATTATCAATGGGGACGAAGCGCAGCTGGCGAGACTGTTTCAGAATCTAGTTGGCAATGCCCTCAAATTCACGGGGGAAGCTGTCCCTCGGGTCCAGATCTGGGCGGAACTACAAGGCGGTGATTGGGTCTTTTCAGTTAAGGACAATGGCATCGGTATCGCGCCTGACTACCAGGAGCGGATATTTGGAATGTTTGCTAGACTGCACTCCCGCACCAAGTATTCGGGTACTGGTATAGGTCTCGCCCTGTGTAGTAAGATAGCCCAACGCCACGGGGGTAGGATCTGGGTAGAATCGGAAGTTGGGCATGGCGCCACTTTCCGATTCAACATCCCGGTAACTAGTTAGAGCTCTCGGCTCAGGAGGTTGTGCCAATGGTTTCCGACATCGGTGATCGTCCCATTGAGATTCTCTTGGTAGAAGATAACCCGGCTGACTTCCGATTGGCCCAGGACACCATAGAGCGATCAAATCAGCGTTCCAACATTGTCCACGCGGAGGATGGTGAGATTGCGCTCGCAATTCTCCGCAAAGAGGGAGAGTACGCTGACGCTCCCAGGCCCGACCTGATCCTGCTGGATCTTCGGCTGCCCAAAATGGACGGCACTGGGGTTCTTGCCGCGATGAATCAGGATGAGGACCTGGTATCTATTCCGGTAATGCTGCTCACGGGCACGGAGGCCGAGTCCAGTCTGCTAGAGTCGTACTCCATTCCGCCGAGCAGATACGCTAGGAAGCCGCTTCAGCTTGAGCAGTTTCACAGAGCGCTTGGACAGATGGGTCTGTTCAGCAGGCAGCCAATCCGTTTGCCGACCCAACAGCAGACCCAGCAGGCAAGTGCTGCTACGAGCAGTCGTCGCCGGTGGTGGTGGCCGTTCGGCTAGTCCGCCACTGAACGGTGGTCAGGAGAGCCGGCGCTTCCTCGATCTCAGGTAGTCCACCATTACGTACTCGCCCAGCTGGTTCGGTGTGCTGTAGAAGGCCCTGCCGTTGTTCACCTTGGTAAGACGGTCTATGAAGTCCATCAGATAGTAGTTGGCTTCAAGCATGAACGTGTTGATCGTTATCCCGTCTTGCGTGCAGCGTTTGACCTCTTTCAGCGTCTCCTCGATTGTGCGGTAGCTGGGAGGGTAGTTGAAGTAGGCTTGTCCCTCTTCGAGATGCGTAGTAGGCTCGCCGTCCGTCACCATGATTACGTGCTTGTTGGCGACTTTCTGACGGGACAGCAGCCTGCGTGCCAACATCAGACCGTGCTGCATGTTTGTGCCGGAGTTCCAGTAGTTCCACGTAATCTCCGGTAGGTCTTCTTCCTTGAACTCCACCGCGTAATCGGAGAATCCCACCAGATAGAAGTAGTCCCTGGGGAACTGGGAGTGGATGAGCCAATAGAGCGCCATCGCGACTTTTTTGGCGGGTCCCCAGTACCCGAACATTCCCATGGACTTGCTCTGGTCCAGCAGCAGAACGGTTGCTGTCTGCGTCAGGTGCTCAGTGTGACGGATCTCCATGTCGTCCACCGAGAGGTTGATGGGAACAGTCGGGCCCCCTCGCAGAACTGAGTTGAAAAGAGTCCTGTGCAGGTCGATGTCGAACGGATCTCCGAATTGGTATTGTCGGGTCTCGCCGGTAAACTCGCCGCCATCGCCGCGAGTGAACATTTCGTGCCTGCCCAGCCTGTCCTTATTCAGTTCGGAGAACACTTCCCGAAGTGCATTCTGGGCGAGCTTGCGCATCCCGCGCGCGGTAAGTTCGAGCCTGTCGCCCTTGCGTCTCAGGTACCCGGCCTCTTCCAGCTGCTGGACCAGCTGCTGAAGCTGTTCCATTTCGCGTCTGGCTTCCTCGCCCAGGTGCTCCTCGACCTGGGTCAGGTCAATGTCTTCTACGTTTCCCTGGCGCGTAACCGACTCGAACTGCTCGTCCAGTCTGTCCATTTCCTGAAGCTGCTCCATCAGCCTCATTGCCTGCTCGAGTGTTACCGATTCGTCTCCCATGAAGGGGTACTCGTTCGCCATGTCGTCGAAGGGGAACAGGTCGTACATGAGGGATGCCAGCTCGGACAGATCCCCCATCATGGATGAGTCCATGGAGGACTGGAGCATGTCTGTGAGCTCGTCCCGCATCTGCTGCGGCATCGAGTCCATCAAGGACTGCATCGACGCCATCTGTTGCTGAAGCTGCTCGACCAGCTCATCGAGACTTGCCGGCCGATTCGGGTCGAAGAACTGGCCGTACTGCTCCATGAATCCCTCGAAGTCCGGATCATCTCCCATGGCCCGGTCATGCAGCATCTGGTTGAGCGCCTGGATCATCTCCTGCATCCGTTGCATGTCCTCAGGAGACATGTCTTCTATCGCGTCCTTCATCCCCTGGAAGAAGTTCTGCATCATCTGCTGTTGGAGCATCTCCATGAGTTCCTGGAACTTCTGTCGCGCCTCCGGATCCATAAAGTCATAGTCGGACAACTCTCGCATCTGACCGGCAGGGCTGTCCGGTAATTGGTCCAGCGTCTCGAGGTTTTGCTGCGCGCGCCTCTCCAGCAGGTCCATCGCCGGCTGTAGGATATCGCTATCGTCGCCTGCGTTCTCGAGGTCGTCGCGCGCCTCGGACAGCCGGCGGTCGATGCCGGCGCGTTCCGTATCGAGAACGTCCTGAAGCCTCTCCTTGATGTCGTCCATCGCCGACTCGAGGTTGTACTGCTGCAGCTTTTGCTGCTGCAACTGGCGCAACCTCTCTCTGAGCTCGCGCAGCCCTGAGATTTGCTGTCCCTGCTCACCCGACATGCCACTTCGGAGCAGGTTACGCACTGCCCGGTTGACATCGCCGTGGTTCATAATGTCTTCGGAAAGCGCGTTGAGGATGTCTTCCTCATCGAAGTCGAAAGGGTGTTGAGAACCGTCCCATCGGGAGTAGCGATAGCCGAACATTGGTCGAACCCCCATGCAGCCGAACCGGCGGCTCGGTAGAATGGCGCAATCATAGGTATGGCGTGCAACCGTGTCAAACGCGCCATTGACCATCCGATACGAGCCCCTGTGCTATACTCCGCCCCGAACTCTCTCATGGAACGAGATATTGAGCGCGTCTGGCCATTGGCGAATTGTAATAGACGGGAAGGACCCACAGATGCTCGGTAGAGCTCGAATTGAGCCTGACGGGCAGTGATACTGGAGTTGGAATCATCATGAAGATCACATCCTTATACATGGAAACTTATCGTTGGAATCGGGCCAAGCCGATCCGCAACGGGATGTACGTGTACCCGACAGCCGGACTAAACGTCGTTAAGGTCGAGACCGATGAGGGAGTGACCGGCGTCGGGCTGGCCGGTGGCGTACAGGGGGCCGAGGAGATTGGGAAGACGATCCTCGACCACTTCGCTCAGGTGGTTGTCGGGCAAGACCCGTTCGACACAGAAAAGATCTGGGATGACCTGTGGCAGCCCAAGCTAGTTGGTCGGCGCGGCATCACGACGCGGGTCATCAGCGGGATCGACATCGCGCTCTGGGATCTCAAGGGCAAAGCGACCGGACTGCCGGTGTACAAGCTGCTCGGAGGGTACACCAATAAGGTGCCGGTGTACATCGCGGGGGGATACTACGAAGAGGGTAAGGGACTTGGTGAGCTTGCAGAGGAGATGGCCATAGCATTGGAAATGGGAGCGCAGGCGGTCAAGATGAAGATTGGCGGCGCTCCGATTAACGAAGACGTCGAGCGAGTGCGCGTAGTACGCGAAGCCGTAGGGCCTAACGTCCGGCTGATGGTCGATGCCAACTGTGCCTATCGACACTACCAGGCGCAGGAGATTGCCCGGAAGATGGAGCCGTACGACGTATTCTGGTTCGAGGAACCTGTGAACCCGGACGACTATGAGGGCCATAGACTGGTCAGCCAGTCAACGACGATTCCAGTGGCAACGGGCGAGAACGAGTACACGCGGTACGGGTTCAGAGAGTTGATCGAGGGCCGGTGCTGCGACATCGTCCAGCCTGACGGTCTGATCATGGGAGGAGTGACCGAATTCATGAAGGTTGCCGCGATGGCGCAAGCCCATGATCTGCAGATCGCTCCCCACGGCAACCAGGACGTTCACGTACACCTTGTATCTGCCATACCCAATGGCCTAACCGTCGAGTATTACAGCAATTCGACCGATCCGATGTGGGGACAGATGTTCGAAGAGACGCTAGAAGTCGAAGATGGGCACGTTAGCCCACCAGACCGTCCCGGCTTCGGTATCAGCCTGAACGAGGAGGCGCTTGCGCCTTACAGGGTCGGCTAGGTACTCGACTCGCGTCGTTTGGGGAAACTGCTGTCGCTAGCTCTCGTCGTCGGCCTCGTCAGCACCCTCAGTACCCTCTTCGCCTTCCGCGACGCCCTCTTCGCCTTCCTCACCCTCGAAGGTCTCCACTTCCAGTCGAGGCGGCGCCACTCGTACGATCGCGTCGTCGGGGTAGTTGAGTACGGTAACGTTGCCGGGCACTACAGCATCTCGAACCAGGAGCGACGTGTCGAAGTCAATCAGCCCAGAGACATCAACAGGAATCTCAGCCGGCATATTCATCGGGAGGGCCTCGATGGATAAAGTTTGGATGTTTTGAAGCAGGGTGCCCGCCATCTCAGTCACAGCGGGGGAGATCCCGGTGATGGTCAGGGGGACCTCGGCACTGACGGTCCTCGTGATATCAACACGAAGAAAGTCGACGTGTAGAACTTCGTCGGTTACGGGATGACGCTGCACCTCGCGCACGAAGCAGATGTTCTCTATTTCCTGACCCTGCAGTTCGATCGAAACCGGGATGTTCGCTCCGATTTGGGGTAGCAGCCTGTTGAGGATCCGCCCGTCCATCTGAAGGTTTGACGGTTCTATGTGGGCGCCGTATAAGTGTACTGGAATCACCCCTTCACGCCTCAGTTGCCGCACCTTCTTGCCGGTGACGGTTCTGGGGTCGAGCTTCACGGTTGCAACATCCATGGGGTTCTCCTGTCAGTGGATCGGATTCAGACTGTCCCGCTGCGTCTGCCCAGTCAAATCGAAATGGGGGACGCGACGAACAATTCTAGCACAGCGCTTTTCCGGGCTGGTAGGATCAGAGTTCCATGAACCACGGTTCCCGCTCCGTGCGGAACATGCGGTCAGCCAATGTTATGGCAGACTTGTCGTCGGCCCTAAGACGGCCGGCTCGCGCGAGAGTGGAAAAAGAATCGCCACCCATATAGACGACGGCAAGGTCCGCGACGGTCAAGTGCAGGTCCGGGGACCCGTCAGAAGCGATGCATACTGCGCCTCCGGGTCCTGCTTCCAGTCTGTACACACCGTCATTCCAAGCGCAGAAGTCGTCGGATACTCTCAACGTGACTGTACCTTCGCTGTCGTACCGTCGTGCTTCCAGTGCGGCTCCCACGTCTATCAACCTTAGCCACATGTGGTCGCTTCTGGTCCTACGCAGCCTACGCACGTCTTCAAGACGCCAAGGCAGGGGATCGTCCAGAGGTCGTACGAACGCCTGTATCTCAGACATCAGGTCAATCCCGAAGCAGAACTGCCATAGTTCCGCCTCTACCTCGGCGTCTTCGCCGAGCAGGAATACCACCAGTACCTGGCGGTCGCGGATGCGGTAAGTGCACATTCCTGAAATGTGTCCATCCCGCAAGTAGGCGACGTGAAAGAACTCACTTGCCCCCCTACGGTGCCATTCAGAATCCCAGAGAGCCGCCCCCCAGTATGCGCTGTTGTAGTGAACCATGCCAACACGGTCCTGGCTGATGCGCTTGTGAAGTATGGGCCACTCTGTGCGAGCCTTGTGTGGATCCACAAATGTGAGCCTGCCACCACAACTCGGGGGGATCTTCATTTCAGTATGATGCCGGTCGATTTCCCAGCCATCTGTCCAAGAAGCGATCCCGAAGCCGAAACGTTCGTAGATCAGGCTCTCAGACGCGGTCAGGGCCGAGAAGGGTTCGCCTCTCTCATGGATCTGGTCCATCTGGGCGCGCATCATTTGTGTAAGAATTCCGCGTCGCCGATGCGTTGCCAAAACCGAGACGTCATCAACAAATCCCAGTTGGGCGATCCCTCCAGGCACGGTAAGCGCCGACGTTCTGGTGGTCGTAGTGCCGACTATCTGATCGCCGTCAAATGCGCCAAATGTGCGATCGAACTCTGCGATGGAGTGGGCAAGACTAATATAGTCCTCGGTCGCGTGAGAACTGAATCCGCGAGCCTCAGCACTCGACCAGTCATGGAATTCGTTCTCTGCGATTGTCCTTATCTCAACATCCATCGCGCGCGTCCGTTACGGTGGCAAAGGGATCGATCACGCGCAGGCCGTCGTAGTCCTGCTCAGCGCTCATGTCTTCAGAGTACACGACGTTGCAGCCGGACAGCCGCGCCGACGCAAGGATAGCCGCGTCCCAATACGATAGTCCGTACCGCTCTCTAATTCGGAAAGCCTGTTGCAGCGTGTCCAAAGTGACCAGCTGAACGGGGAATCTCAGCATGGAGTCGATGTAAGCGGCAGCCTGGTCATGCGTCAGGGCGCCGGGTCGAGATGGGCGCGTGGACTGAACGTAGAATTCTTGGAGCACCTGCGTTGAGAGAGTCAGATCGCGCCTTGTTAGCAACTCACGCGCCTTGTTCCGCTTTTCGATCTCTCCGGACTTGGTGGTGACGGCGTAAATCAGGACGTTGGTGTCAACGAAGCGCATCGCGCTCGTGCAACGCTTCCCTGGGGAGGTTGTCTGCCATACGCAGACCGCCGCCTCCAGCGTCTATTTCGTCCTGTATGCCCTCCTGAAGCCGCATGAGTCGCTCGAATCTGGGCTCGGGGACTCTGCCCTGAGCCAAGTCGGCCAGATAGTCCCGAACCAAGGCGGAAACGGAAGTCCCCGCCTCGGCCGCCTTGATGCGGGAAAGGCGATACGTCTCATCGTCGATTGATAACGTGATGTTTTTCACAGCCAAATTCTCACAGTTAATGTGACTCACAGTATGCCATGCTATGTACTGAGAGTACAAGACCCCGTTTAGAGTTATACCAATTTCGTGTAATGCCGCCGTATTCTCCCTCACCCGGGTCGATGGATTCCCGCTTTCGCGGGAATGACGGACGGGGGTCTACGCATGAGAATGTGTCATGGTAGATTTGTGGCGTAGTCAAAGC
>DAOUHG010000085.1:0-31517 GCA_034428835.1 Dehalococcoidia bacterium | reverse complement strand
GTCTGTTCCGTAGGATGAAAGGCTTTCGTCGAATATTCACTCGCTATGACAAGCTCGATGAACTCTACATCGGGTTCATCCTCTTTGGAACGATCTTCGATGCACTACGTAGTGTGAACAGGCCCTAGTTCACCAGCTCTCTCCCACCACCTTGGGCCATCTGATCGATTTCCTGGAGCCTGAGGTTGCGGCGAGCCTTTCGCTCATGGTGTCCTCAAGCACTCTTTCTCTCGTGCTGGACACGGCGAGTCCGGACGTCGCTGCGGATGTTCTCAAAGAGCTACCGGACGCTGTAGCGGACGCCGCGATCGAGAACATGACCTCTGGAAGAGAGGTAGCGTCACTTCTCGAATACGATGACGATGACGCCGGCGGTCTGATGACACCTGAGTTCATCGCACTGTCGGAGCGAATGAACGTGTCTCAGGCGATGGTCAGGATCAGAGATTGGGCACACCAGTACGACACGGACGACATCACCCAGGTCTACGTGGTGGACAGCCGAAATGTACTGATTGGCGACGTTGCACTCGGTGCACTCGTCCTGGCCTACCCGTACCAGCTCATCTCACTGATTATGAATACTGAAGTCATCTCCGTAGAAGTCGCTACAGACCAGGAAGAGGTCGCGCGACTGATGGAGCGATACGAACTCCAGCGCATCCCGGTCACGGACAACGAGGGCAGGCTTCTAGGATCGATAGGCGTCGATGACATAATCGACGTGTTCGAAGACGAAGCCACCGAGGACATGTACAGGATGGTTGGCGTACACGAGGAGGAGAAGGCTGCAGGCCCGTTCTGGCGGTCGGTTAGGGGACGTCTTCCTTGGCTGTGCGTGAATCTGGCGACTGCCCTGGGCGCAGGCCTGGTTGTAAAGATGTTTGAATCGACGATGGCACAGGCGGTTGCGCTAGCCGCATTCCTGCCTGTGATAGCCGGTCAGGGCGGCATCGCTGGGACACAGACACTAACGCTCATCGTCAGATCGATTGCCCTTGGGGAGTTGATTGACAAGCCATGGAAGCTGTTAGCGAAGGAGCTTGGGCTTGGCATTGTACATGGGGCTGTCGTTGGGATATTGGCGGCGGCGATCGCGTTCGGCTGGCAGCGAAACGAGTACATCGCCCTGGTAGTGGGCGTCGCTATGGCGGTCAATATGATGGTGGCCGGAATCAGCGGTGTGGCCGTGCCGCTGGGGCTGCGCGCATTGCGGATCGACCCCGCTTTAGCGTCGGCCGTGGCAGTAACTACCATGACCGACATCCTGGGTTTCCTGGTCTACCTGGGCCTGGCAGCGTTGATGATCGGGTGGATTACAGCGTAAGTGCGACGATACTCCAACGACCGCGGTTACGCGGCATACGACTACTCACTCCACCTTCTCAAGGGGAGCGAAGCCGGTCAGGAAGCGCTTGACTCCACCACCATCCTTGAACGCGACCGTGGCCTGATAGTCCGTACCGGTCGGCTCGCAGCTCATCACGATTCCTTCACCAAAAGTCTTGTGCCGTACCTTGTCACCCGTGACAAACGGGGGACCTCCGACAGCCGGGGCAGAACGCCGCCTTCTGGTCTGGGGAGTGGCCGATCTGCCAGGTCTCCGAGGTCGAGTCGCCTCCGAAGCAGTCGCCGGTCGTTTACGGCGCGAGAACTGAAATCCCTGGTCCGGCCGCTCCCTCCTCGATCCCGGCGACGGTTCCGAATTGCGGGACGCACTCGGACGATCGGCCTCGGCCGACCCATTCTGTGGCGACGGCTTGGATTGCTCCTGGCCTGCGACCAGTTCCCTGGGAATGTCGAGCAGGAAACGAGATGGAAGGTTCGGTCCTGTGCCGCCACGAAAGCCGCGCCGGAAGGCCCTCGTGAGGTAGAGACGCTCCTTCGCTCGCGTCATGCCTACGTAGCACAACCGCCTCTCCTCTTCCAGACCTGCTTCCTCGTCGAGCGACCTTGCATGTGGCAGAAGTCCATCTTCCATCCCGACCATAAACACTACTGGGTATTCAAGGCCCTTGGCCTGGTGCAGTGTGATTAGCGTAAGCGCTTCAGGCGCCTCTTCCATACTGTCAGCGTCGCTGACCAGGCTGACACTCTCGAGAAATGCGTTGAGACCGTCGGGCATTCCAAGTTCAGAGAACTCGCGCGCCGCGGCCTTGAACTCGTTGATGTTGTCGATCCGGTTCTCAGCCTGCTCATCCCTTTCGGTCAGGTACTTCCTATATCCCGTACTTTCCAGGATCCTTTCTATCAACTCGACAATACCGGTCTGTTCTGCCTCAGAACGAAGCCCCTCAATTAGCTTCCTGAAGTCTCCCAGGGCACGCGCGGCACGCGCCGTGAACGGACCGCTGACCAGCGGACCTCCGACACCCATGGAAGGCGAGATGCTGCGAATCGATTCAAACGCGGACGTGCCTTGGTCTCGGGCGAGCCTGGTGAGCTCGTCGAGCGTCCGCCTGCCTATCCCCCTTGGCGGAAGGTTCACCACTCGCATCAGGCTCACGTCGTCATTTGGGTTCGCGAGCAGCCTGAGGTAGGCAGCGACGTCCTTGACCTCCTGCCTCTGGTAGAACTTCGTTCCTCCAATCAGCTGGTAGGGCACTCCATAGCGTCGGCACGCCTCTTCGAGCGCTCGGGACTGCGCGTTCACGCGGTACATAACGGCGATTTCGCCAAGGCGATATGGTGCCTGAGAAGCGCCCTTCGATCGCGTCAGCTGGCCGACTTCTCGGAGAACGATCTGAGCCTCTTCCTGCTCATCATACCCTTCGACAATCGATATCTGCTCTCCGGGGCCGTTGTTCGTAAACAACTCCTTCTCAACTCGTTGAGAGTTCGCCGAGATCAGTCTGGACGCCGCGTCCAATATAGTCTGAGTGGAGCGATAGTTCTGTTCGAGTGCCACGACCTTCGCGT
Source organism: Dehalococcoidia bacterium (assembly GCA_034428835.1). Lineage (GTDB taxonomy): Bacteria > Chloroflexota > Dehalococcoidia > Lucifugimonadales > UBA1123 > VXRN01. Next base: position 28,598 of record DAOUHG010000085.1, on the reverse strand, counting down.
CGGGAAAGTCCTTCTGGAAGCTGAGGATATTCCTGATGTCCGCGTTGCGCCATGAGTAGATCGACTGGTCCGGGTCTCCCACGACGCAGAGGTTCCGGTGTTTCTGGGCGATTAGACGTGCGATCGCGTACTGAGCGACATTGGTATCCTGGAACTCGTCAATCATGAACTGGTGATAGCGATCCTGGTATTTCTCGGCGACTGGCTGGTGGTCACTTAGTAGCAGGAAGGTCTTGAGCAACAGGTCATCGAAATCGAGGGCGTCTGCCTGAACCATCAGGGCTTCATAACGTTGGTACACGCGCCCGACGACCTCATCGAAGTAGCTCGCCGTGCGCATGGTAAAGCCGTCAGCGGTCAGTAGCTGGCTCTTGGCGCCCGAGATGGCTGACTGAATGGCCCGCGGCGAGAACAATTTTGGGTCCGCGTCGGTCTCCCGCATACTGCGCTTGACCATCTCCAGTTGGTCCGGGTCGTCGTAGATAGCGAAGTTACGGTCCAGGCCCATCACCTCGCCATCTCGTCTCAGGATCTGGGCGCAAAAGGCATGAAACGTGCCGACCGTTAGCCGATCTGCGCCGTACGCCACGACCGTCCTGATCCGCTCCTTCATCTCCCTGGCAGCCTTGTTCGTAAACGTTACAGCCCCGACACGACTGGGAGGCAAACCCACGACTCGCAATAGATACGCGATCCTGTAGGTGATGAGCCGTGTCTTGCCGCTGCCCGGCCCTGCGACAATCAGCAGCGGACCATCGATGGCCTCGACCGCTTCGCGCTGCCGTTCATTCAGGCCGGAGAGAAAATCGGTCGTCATGCTCAGGGGTCCTGTTTACGAATACGCCGCAAATCAGACGACGAACAGAGGCGTGTCGCGCGTGATTATTCGACTTTCACTCGCCACTGACTCGCGTAGGTACTTTGGGACCGACACCATGCCCCGCAGGGTCGTTCCATCGAAGTACCGGAGTTGGCCTGTAATGCGGGCGGCTATCCTCGCATCCACATCCTCCGGCGACAAATCGCCCGGGTCCTCCCCCAGCGACCCAATCACAAAACCCCAGGTCGATCCAAAACTGGGAACAAACGTCTCCGACATGGTGACCACCGGGAATACGCTGGCGACCGTGTTCGCGACGGCGGAAAAGCACTGCTCGTAGAACGAGGGCCCCGTCGGTCCGGACTGTGAAACCATGACTCCACCAGGGCGCAATCGGTCCCGTACAAGGCTGTAGAACTCTTGCGTAAAGAGAAGATAGGCCGGCCCGGCCTCAAGCGGGTCAGCCACGTCTATGATGACGATGTCGAACCGCTCAGACGTGGACTCGAGATAGGCGAGCGCATCCGCATAGACGAGCCTGACGCGTGGATCGTCGAACGAGCCACGATGATGGTTCGGCAGATACTCGCGGCACAGGTCCACCACTTTGCTGTCGATGTCCACCATTACCACGCTCTCGACCACATCGTGCTTCAGGACCTCCCGAATGGTCGCGCCCTCGCCCCCTCCTGCTACGAATACCGATGTGGGAGCGGGGTGCGAAATCATTGCGGGGTGGACCAGTCCCTCGTGATAGACGAACTCGTCCACCTCGGTTGACTGCGTCTTACCGTCCAGCACAAGGCTCCTGCCGAATGCCGCGCCGTCCTGCACCACCACTTCCTGGTACGGCGTCCGGCCTGAGAAAAAGACGTGGTCGATCCGCTCCGCCTGATACAGGTCCGGCGTTATCAACTCATAGTGCCAGCTGCCTTCCAGAGGGATCTGCATCGGTAACCGCTCGGCCTAGACTGCCGCCGAAGCGGCAGCGAATACGTCCCCGCGCCTGACGTCGGAGATCGAAGCCTCGGTGCACTCAAGCATCTCAACGATCAGGTCTGCGGCCCGTTCAGGCAGAAGACTCTCGCCACAAGTGAATATGTCCGCAGCAGCGTAAGCGTGCTCCGGCCAGGTGTGAATCGAGATGTGCGACTCGGCAATCGCCACAATTCCCGTCACGCCAATGGGCCGAAACTTGTGGAAGGTCTCACCAACAACAGTGGCGCCCGCCTCTCGCGCAGCGGTCAGAACGACCTCGCGTATGTAGTCGAGGTCGTCAAGAAGTTCTGCATTGCAATCTTTAAGGTCAAGTAGCAGATGCGTGCCTAGTGCATCCAATCACGTATCTCCGGAGCAATATTAGGGAGTCGCCGAGTTTGGCAGTGTCGAATTATACACGATTCCATGAGCAGCGCGTCGAATCGGGATGTCAGAAGAGCCAGTCCATGGCCGACTGTCTTGAATTCTACAAAATGATAACTATCTGACAAAACTTGACCAAAAATGTTGACGCGCGTTGTACGAAACAGCGTCTAATATTTCATGTATCAGGGCAGCAAATACGAACCTGGTGGAAACCGAAATGAACGTCACTTTTGAACAAACTCGGTTTCGCGGCATCGCCCAAAAGCTGCCCGGATCCCCAACTCTACCTCACCGGATTTCGGTCAATCTACCCGGTGCTGCGATCCTGCAACTGCTTGCGCTGGGTTTGGCCTCCATCTCTCTGGCAGTCATCCTCTTCCGATTCAGCTCCTTCTTGGAGACGCTCGGACCCTGGAGATACCTGGGAGTTGCGGCAGCCGAATTCGGCAACAGCGCCATGATGGTGTTTCCGACACCTGCTTCGGCGTACACGTTCGCCATGGGAGCCGCGCTCAACCCGATTCTGGTTGGCCTGGTCGGCGGTGCAGCCGCGACGATAGGCGAATTGATCGGATACAACCTCGGCAAGAGGGGAAACTCGGTCATTTCGGATCGACCGTCAATTCAGCGGTTTAGCGCATGGACAGAGAGATGGGGCGCCTTTGTCCTATTGGCCTGTGCTGCCCTGCCTGTCCCGTTCGACATCGCCGGTGTCTGGGCGGGCGCCACCCGCTACCCCCTCGCTCGATTCATTCCGATCGTGCTGGTAGGTAAGACGGTCAGGGCTACCTGTATAGCGTTGGCCGGTTACTTCGGACTCCAGGCGGCCTCAGGGTTGATCGGTTAACGTTCAGAGCTCCGGCGTCAAGTGCGGCCCGGAGACAGACCTCGACACCGCGCCGCGATTGGAAGACCTGTGATCGGCAGACCAACTTTACTTTGCCGATGGCACTCATATAGCATTTACCTGCAACGGCAGTGTTCATAAGACACGTAGTTGCGCTCACTGGAATGTAGGCGACCTGCCGCTGCTAAAACGGATTTTGTATGACTGATTACCCTGATCTCGTCCAACGGATCTCCACTTGTGAGAAGTGCAGCCTGTCCCAGGGGCGCAACAAGAGCGTACCAGGTGATGGGTCGCTCGACGCAGACATCATGTTCATCGGCGAGGGACCGGGTTTCCACGAAGATAGGCAGGGTTTGCCGTTCGTTGGACCTGCCGGCAATCTGCTGAATGAGATGCTTTCCTCAATCGGACTGGCGCGGCAGGACGTTTACATCACCAATATGGTCAAGTGCCGACCGCCGAACAATCGCGATCCGTTCCCGGCGGAGATCCGGTCCTGCTCCCCCTATCTGGACGCACAGATCGGGTTGATTCAACCGAAAGTGATCGTCACTCTCGGAAGGTACTCGTTCGCGAAGTTCTTCCCCAATGAGTCTATCAGCCGGGCCAGGGGCAGACCGCGCAACTGGCAGGGCCTCGTTATCTACCCCATGTACCACCCTGCTGCTGCACTGCACAATCCAGGACTCCGTCCAGCGATTCAACGGGACTTCTCCACCCTACCGAAGCTGATCCGGGAAGTCGCTGAACGGCAGGCCACGGGCGAGATGCCCGAGGCCGAGCAGGAGTCGGTCCAGCAGCTCAGCATGTTCGAATAGAGGCGTATGCCAAACGAAACACTTCGAGTAATCCCGCTCGGCGGCCTGGGCGAGATTGGCCGGAACATGATGGTGTTGGAGTATGACGACGACATCATCGTGATTGACGCAGGCATCCTGTTCCCGGAAGAAGACATGCCGGGGATAGACTTTGCCATCCCGGACTTCCACTACCTCAAAGAGAACCGTGACAGGGTCCGTGCCGTGTTGATCACCCACGGCCACGAGGACCACATCGGCGCCATACCCTATCTACTCAGGGAGATAAACGCTCCCGTCTATGCGTCAAGGCTGACCCACGGCCTGGTATCGGTCAAGCTGCGTGAGCACGGATTGCTCAGGAATGCTCAGCTCAATGTCGTCGAGCCCCATAGCCCGTTCCGGGTATGCCCAGCCTTCGACGCCGAATTTTTCCGAGTTTGCCACTCGATTCCCGATGCCATGGGAATAGCCATTACTACCCCGCTGGGAGTTGTAATCCACACGGGCGACTTCAAGATAGACCACACTCCGGCCGACGGTATTCCGACTGACTTTACTAGACTTAGCCAGATTTCAGGAGATGGCGCGCTGCTGCTGTTTTCAGATTCAACCTATGCTGAGATCGAAGGATACACCGAATCTGAACAGGCGGTGGGCGAGGCGCTCGATCGTGTGATCCGCGATGCGGACGGCAGAGTGATGGTCGCCACGTTTGCGTCCCTGATCTCGCGCATTCAGCAGATCATCAATGCGGCCGTGAAATACGACCGAAAAGTGACTATGGTTGGTCGCAGCATGGTCAATAACGCCAAGATGGCACTGGACATGGGTTATCTGGATGCGCCGGATGGTGTTGTGATACCCATGTCTCAAGCTAGACAGCTCCCTCTAGAAGAGTTGGTTGTTATAGCCACTGGCAGCCAGGGCGAGCCAACATCCGCGCTTGTCAGAATCGCCAATGGACGCCACAACGACATCGAGATCGTGCCCGGTGACACTGTAGTAGTTTCTGCATCTCCGATACCGGGCAATGAGACCGTGGTGGCCCGTACGATTGACAACTTGCTCAGGCAGGGTGCGAATGTCCTGTACAGCCGAATCTCAATGGTGCACGTGCACGGTCATGCCGCCAGGGAAGAGCTCAAGATGATGTTGAGCATCGTCAGACCGAGGTACTTCGTTCCCGTACATGGCGAGCACAGACACCTGATCCAGCACGCGGGCATCGCAGCCGACATGGGCATCCCGGACTCGAGGATATTCGTTCTCGAGGATGGTGACGTGCTGGAAATTGGAAGCGAGGCCGCCGCAGTCGTTGAGAGCGTGCAGGCTGGCCTTGTGTTCATCAATGGAAAGCACCTATGGAACATGGACAGCGCGATACTCAGCGAACGGAGGAGGCTGGCAAGAAACGGCGTAGTGACCGTTACGATAACTCTGAGCGCCCGGACAGGCCTGCTGCTGACCGACCCCATGATCCGTTCGTATGGGTTCGTCGATCTCGACGATTCCGATACTATTTTCGAAAATACCTCAAAACTGGTTTCTTCATTCCTTGAAGATTCGGACAACGACAGGCTAGATTTGGAGCACGTGAAGTCTCGGCTGACGCGATCAGTCGCAGATTTCCTGTACGGCGAGACGCGGAGGAGACCGACGGTACTGACCGTCATTGAACAGGTGTAACCGGCATCGTCCACCTCCGAAATCTATGGCAGCGGTGTTGAACTGTCCCGGTAGTCTGGCCGTCTCCAATCCAGCCTAACCGACTTCGAGGTCTCGCCAAATGCCAAGGTCGATGTCCGGGAACACATCAGTAGCCGCCGGGCGCCCTAGCCGAACCCTTCTCTTTCTCCTTGTCGCGGCCGCCATGCTCGGCGCGGCGCTAGGCGCATACATGGTTCGCGAGACTATCCTGAACGGTCTCGACCAAATGCGCGAAGGAATCATGACGTCTGTCGGGCTGGGATTTGCTCCCATAACACTGTTGATTGGCGCGTTTGCGCTGGTGTTGCTATTCAAGCGCAGTTGGCTGGGCCCACTTAACCTCTGGCTCGCGGCAGTGGCACTTGTGCTGGCTGTCTCCGGCGCGCTCTCATTCTTCAGACCGTTCGATGGCGCGCTCGGATGGTTTTCAGGCTACGGCTATTCCACACTGGGAGGCAGCGTGGGCGATGCCGTGATCGGAAGCCCGAACTGGCTCGGCGCGGTGCGTATGTCCGCGCTGTTTGTTTTGGCAATTGCGATCGCCCTACCCACCCTCGCTGTTGACGTGGGCCGCCTCGCCGCACAGGGGCTCCTGCTTGGCTACCTGACAGCGTTCATGGGCGTGAGGTCCCTATTCTCCAGGCGCAGGCCGACCGAGCCGGAGGAGTTACCCGTTGAAGAATCGCCATTGGAAACGAGCTTGAGTTTCGATGAGTATCGCAGCGATCTCACCCCTCACACTATGTGGGACGAAGAACGCGACGAGGATGTAGATGGAGCAGACTCCACGATGCCAGAAGTCACGTCCCACCTGGACTCCGACGATGATTGGGAAAGCCAACGGTCGACCCGATTCGTCTTCACAGTGCCGGACGACTCGACTTACTCGAACTCGGACAGTGACATGGACACGCCCCGGACCACCCACGACGACTTCAGCGATCTTCCGGAGCCTGCCCTTCAACCCGCGAGAGCCGCTGTGGGTGACGATGCCTTCAGCGAAGATGCCCGCCGATTCGGCGACCAAATTGAGCCGGAACCTATAGTGGCTCAGGATTCGGAGCCGAACTGGCCTGATCACGGGTCCAACCCCAGTCCTTCTTGGAATCCTGCCGCCGAATCTGAAATTATTCCGGCGGCGGCCGTCGAAGACAGCCCGCCCCCGTCTCCACCGTCCCCCGGCCTCCTCTCCCGCTTAACCGGGTCAGGTCTGATGTGGCAGCGACCTGGAATCGAGATGCTCAGACAGGCGCCTGAGATGCCCATCTCCACCACCGAGCTGAAGGATACCGCTGAAACGATAACCCAGACCCTAGGTGAGTACGGCGTCGAGGTCGAAGTCGGACATGTAAGGCCCGGCCCAACTGTCACTATGTACGGCCTCGTACCAGGCTGGATCCGGCGTACCCGCGTTGTCAAACCGGTGGACAAAGATGGATTACCTCTCCGCGACGAGTCAGGGCGTCAGATCACAAAACGCGAAGAGCAAAAGACGCGAGTCAAGGTCGATAGCATTCTGGCCAGGGAGAAAGATCTCGCCCTTGCACTAAGGACCCCATCCATTCGCATCGAGACCCCGGCTATGGGGAAGTCTCTGGTGGGCATCGAAGTTCCCAACCCCAATCCCAGCCTGGTCACCCTGAGAAATGTGATGGAGAGTCGTGAATTCCAGAAGCTAAGGAAAGACGCTCACCTGCCGATAGCCCTAGGGCGCGGGAGCGGCGGTGAGGCAGTCTGCTTCGACTTGGCGAAGATGCCCCATCTGCTGGTCGCCGGAGCAACGGGAAGCGGCAAGAGCGTCTGTCTTAACGCAATCGTCTCGTGCCTCATCACCGAGAAGACGCCCGTGGAGGCTCGCCTCCTGCTTGTCGATCCAAAGCGAGTGGAATTGACACCCTATAACGGAGTCCCCCACCTGCTGGCTCCGGTCATCGTAGAGACCGACACCGTCGTGGGATTCCTCAAAGGCCTGATCCGAGAGATGTTCGGCCGGTACCGTATGATGGAGGAGGAAGGCGTCCGCAACATCGAAGCGTACAACAAACGCACAAAGGACCACATGCCCTATCTGTGCGTAGTGATCGACGAGCTTGCTGACCTCATGATGACCGCCGCGTTCGACGTCGAGCAATCGCTGTGCAGACTCGCCCAGTTGGGACGCGCCACAGGCATTCACCTCATCATAGCCACCCAACGCCCTTCCGTGGATGTCGTAACGGGCCTCATAAAGGCCAACTTCCCCAGCAGGATCAGCTTCGGAGTGACTTCGCAGGTTGACTCCAGAACGATTCTCGACACAGCGGGCGCCGACAAGCTGCTCGGACGTGGGGACATGCTCTACCTCCCACTCGACGCCTCCAAGCCGTCACGTGTACAGAGCGTCTTCATCGGGGACGACGAGATTGGGGACATTGTCGACTTCTGGAAGAAGTCACCCTGGCCTCCTCTCCGCGAGATAGACCTGCTTGGCGTTGAAGAGTTCGACGAAGACGGCGGCGAAGAAGCTGGCGATGTGCCTCGGGACGACATGTTCAACAAGGCTCTCGAGCTGGCCCAGACGCACCGCAAGCTATCCACCTCTCTCCTCCAGCGCCGGCTCCGAATTGGTTATCCGCGTGCGGCACGCCTTATGGACCAATTGGAAGAGGAAGGCGTTGTGGGCCCTGGTGATGGTTCCAAGTCGCGGGATGTTATAATCAATCAGGCTTAGATTTTCATACACTTCACTCGGACGGTACCAAATGGTCCAGAACCTGGCAAATCTGGTCGGCTCCGCCACTCGCACAGGCGGGGATGACGCCGAACCGGATCACGGACGATCATACTGCATCGTCTGCGACCTGGACCTGCACGAATCCGAATTCTACGATGTCTTCAGGGTCTGCCCCCAGTGCCGTTTCCACTACAGCATGAGCGCTCGCGAGCGCATCGATTCTCTGGTTGACAGCAACAGCTTCAGTGAGTTCAATCGGACGATGGTCTCGCTGGACCCGCTGTCATTCTCGTCGGTGCAGTCCTATAACAGCAGCCTGTTCCAGGATCAGCGTCGGACGGGTCTCACCGAAGCAGTCGTGACCGGGACGGCCGCAATTGCAGGCACTCCCGTTATGCTGATCGTGCTGGACTTTGGATTCATGGGCGGCACGATGGGTTGCGCTGTCGGTGAGAAAGTCACACTCGCTCTCGAACGTGCTGTAAAACGCGGCCTGTCGACCGTGGCGATCGTAACTAGCGGCGGTGCGAGAATCCAGGAAGGTGTGCTGTCGCTGATGCAGATGGCCAAGACAGCCGGCGCGGCCAATCGACTAAACGAGGCTGGACTTCCGTTCATTACCGTCCTGGCGAATCCAGCCACCGGCCAAGCATACGGCAGTTTCGCAAATCTGGCAGACATCATCCTCGCTGAACCCGGCTCGATCGTCGGCTTCTCGTCGCTGAGAGTCATCAAGAGAGCGAGCGATCAGCCGCTTCCGACAGGGGCGCACTCTGCAGAATCACATATGGCGCACGGAATGCTCGACGCGGTCGTGGAACGTGCTGACCTGAGAACCATCATCGGAGTCTTGGTCGAGCTTCTAGGGACAAGATATTATCTCTCAAATGGCCACGAAGGCTCTCGACCACAGACAAGCATCGCGCGACCTGAAGCGTGGACATCGGTACAGATGGCTCGACACGAGGCGCGTCCTACAGCCGCAGATTACCTCTCCCGCATACTCAGCCAGTTCGTCGAGCTTCACGGTGATCGAGCCTACGGAGACGACCCGACTATCATATCCGGTCTGGGCCAAATCGCGGGACAGACCGTGGCGGTGATCGCACAGCAGCGTGAGGCGCCTTTCGACAGCGAATCTGAAATACAAGGCGAGAGCCGGACCACACCGGAGGGCTTTCGGAAAGCCCACCGCACTATGAGTCTTGCAGCCAGGTTCACTCTGCCGCTGATAACATTGATCGACACGTCTGGCCCCGACCTCAGCGTGGCCGCTGAAGAACGTGGCCTCGGCAACACGATCGCCACGGCAATGGCGCAGATGTCAGGTCTCAGCGTTCCAACGATTTCAGTTGTCATTGGCCAGGCAGGTAGTGGCGGAGCTCTTGCGCTTGGTATAGCCGACAGGGCACTGATGCTTGAGCACGCCATCTACACGGCTGTGTCGCCGGAAGAGGCCGCTGAGGTGATCTATCAGGATGCTTCAAGGGCAGAGGAAGCAGCCTCATCGATGCGTTTGACTGCCCATGACTGCCTCGAACTTGGAATCATTGATCAGATAGTCGCCGAGCCACCCAATGGAGCCCACGCTGACCCGGACGAAGCGGCACGAATGCTGGGCAGGGTCATCGTTGCCGAACTTGCCAGACTCCAGGATCGGTCACCAAAAAAGAGAACGAGTGAGCGTTACTCTAAGTATCGCGGCATGGGAGTCTATAGCTCCCAGATCAAGGCCACGATCGCCAGAGAAGTTAATGCCGTTCAGAACCTGATAAGAGCCAGCGTTAGCAGGCTTTCCAACTTGCGCTACCGTCAGCGGCGGGAAAGCGATGATCCGGACAAGATAGCAGCAGGCAACGGCTATTTCTACGGCGCAGACGACTGAGTCTGACTATCCTCACGGCGCCAGAATGATTAGTTCTGCGGAGGATCGAAAACTCTTGTCCGTGCTCCGAGACCGGAATGTACCCACTGCCAGCTTTCGCCACGCATCCGACCACATTGCGCGTCTTCTATGTGCGTATACTATTGCTGTGCTGCGCCACGAAGAGGCCACTGCCGCGAACACCACAAGCGACAGCGTCATGATTATTCCGGTCATGCGGGCGGGAATGGCGCTCGTACCCGTGTTCACCGCGATGATGCCGAACGCTCCGGTGGGCATTGTAGGCATAGAGAGAGACGAGCAGACCGCCCGCCCTGCACTCTACTACGACAAACTTCCTAAAGTGCTGCCTGAGAAGGCAGTAGTCCTGGACCCAATGCTCGCCACTGGCGGGACCGCCTGTCTCGTGGCAGAGATGCTCATCGGCTATGGGTACGCGAAGCATGACATCCACTTTAGTGGAGTTTTGGCCGCACCTGAAGGAATGAACAGGCTGTCGGAAATAATCCCACGCTCGCACATTGTAGTCGCCGCGATTGACCAGGGACTCGATGCGCAAAACTTCATCGTGCCTGGCCTTGGCGACTATGGCGACAGATACTACGGGACCTGAGACAGCGCGGGCCTGTACAGGCTAGATAGTCAGCACCCCGCCGTGTGAGCTGCGATTGGCCTCGAACGCCGCAATGTCATCGTCGCGCTCCAGAGTCAGACCGATGTCATCAAGCCCATTGAGCAGGCAGTGGCGACGGAACGGCTCCACCCTGAACTCGGCGACAACCTGCTCGTCATCGTCCCACACGCGCTCGGCCTCGAGGTCTACGTGCAGCCGATATCCCGGATCTCGCTCAGCGTTCTCGACAATCTGCTGAACAGTCTCCTCCGGCAGTACTATTGGCAGAAGCCCGTTCTGGAAGCAGTTGTTGTGGAAGATGTCCGCGAAGCTGGGTGCGATAACGACCTTGAATCCATACTGTCCCAACGCCCAGGGCGCGTGCTCCCTGGACGACCCCGACCCAAAGTTCCTGCCGGCAACTATTATCTCCGCATCCTTGTAACCCGGCTGGTTGAGGACGAAGTCGGGCTTTGGCGTGCCATCGTCGTTGTATCTCCAGTCGAAGAAGAGAAACTCACCAAATCCAGTACGTTCCACGCGCTTCAGGAACTGCTTGGGGATAATCTGGTCCGTGTCCACATTGACACGGTTCATCGGCATGACGACGCCGGCCATTGTGCTAAAGGGTTCCATTGTTTGCTCCCAATTTCAAGCTATGCCGAGTTGGCAGACATCAAGGGCTCTTACCACTCCCTGATGTCAACGAAGTGACCGGCAATCGCAGACGCCGCAGCCATCTCGGGGCTGACGAGGTGAGTACGTCCACCCTTGCCCTGACGACCCTCAAAGTTGCGATTGGACGTAGAAGCGCAACGCTCGCCCGGCTCAAGAATGTCAGGATTCATACCGAGACACATCGAGCAGCCGGCGACACGCCAGTCGAAGCCCGCCTCAGTGAAGATACGGTCCAGCCCTTCCTCTTCCGCCTGCGCCTTGATCTGAGCCGATCCCGGCACGACCATCGCGTACACGCTGTCGGCGACCTTCTTGCCACGGGCCACCTCGGCGGCGAGACGCAGGTCCTCAATTCGCGAATTGGTGCACGAGCCGATGAATACCCTGTCCAGTGAGATATCCTGGATGGGCGTACCCGGTTCAAGGCCCATGTAGTCCAGCGCCCGCTCGGCCGACTCCTTTTCACCTTCGTCATCGAACGACCCGGGATTCGGAACGCGCCCGCTAATAGGTGCCACCATACCCGGGTTGGTGCCCCAGGATACATGCGGCTCAATGCCTGACGAAGGGATCACAACCACAGTGTCGTACTCCGCTCCGGCATCGGTCGCGAGCTTGGCCCACTCCTCACACGCGCGGTCGAAATCGGCGCCCTGCGGTACCTGTGGCCTGCCACGCATGTAGTCGAAAGTCGTCTGATCGGGCGCCACCATGCCGGCCCGTCCGCCTCCTTCGATGGACATATTACAGACCGTCATACGGCCTTCCATCGAAAGCTGTCTGATGCCCTCTCCCGTGTACTCGATCGCGTGTCCGGTTGCGCCCGCCACGCCGATTCGCCCGATAGTGCAGAGGATCACGTCCTTGGCGGAGACGCCCGTCGGAAGTGGACCATCGACCCGTATCTCCATCGTCTTGGGTTTGAACTGACGGAGCGTCTGTGTTGCCAGCACATGCTCGACTTCCGAGGTGCCGATGCCGATGGCAAACGCACCGAACGCGCCGTGCGTCGACGTGTGGCTGTCGCCGCAGACTATTACTTGGCCGGGCTGGGTGAACCCCTGCTCCGGGCCAATGACGTGAACAATTCCCTGGTACGGGCTGAATCGATCGTACAATGTGACGCCGAAGTCGTTGCAGTTGCGTTCAAGGTGTTCGAGCTGCTGTGCGGCGATCGAATCCGTGATCGGCCGGCTCAGCTCCCACGTAGGCGTATTATGGTCCATAGTCGCGATCGTGAGGTCTGGGCGTCGCACCTTGCGACCCGCCATACGGAGACCCTCGAACGCCTGCGGAGACGTCACCTCATGAACAAGGTGCAGGTCAACGTATAACAGACCGGGCTGACCCTCCTCCTCACGTACCACATGGGCGTCCCAAATTTTGTCGAACATAGTCTTGGCGGTCATTGCTGTTCCTCTAGGTCTCTTCTCTTCTTACCTATGCTTTTCTGCCTTCTGCTGGTACTGAATGGGCGCAGATCGTCTCGAGTCGATTTTGGAAACATGATTCTGGTCAGGATCGCACGGGCCGACCCCAAAGGGCCGGCCCGAACATGATTTGGCTTGCTAAGGGGACGGATCGACGACCGCGGCCGGCTCATCACTGGCCGAGACAAGCCTGTTCAGCGCATTCATGTACGCCTTCGCGCTAGCCACGATAATGTCGGTATCTGAACCGCGACCTATGTACGCGCTACCGTCCGCCTCGATGCGAATCGTCACGTCACCGATTGCGTCAATGCCCTCGGTGACGGCATCCACACGGAACTCGGTGAGTCTGTTTTCAACATGAATGATGCGATTTATGGCCTTATAGACGGCATCGACAGGGCCGGTGCCTGTAGCAGCGTCGGTCGTCTGGCTGCCGTCAGGGCCTACCACGCTCACGGTTGCCGTCGGGACATCGTGATTGCCTGAGGTGACCTGTACGTGTTCAAGTTGGTACACGGTCGGAACATCGACCACCCGGCGACGGCTCGACATGAGCGCGACGAGATCAGCGTCGCTGACCTCCCTCTTCTTGTCGGCGAGGTCCTTGAACGCTTCGAACGCCTCGTCCAACTCGGCCTGTTCCAGAGAGTATCCGAGTTCCTCGAGGCGAGACCGCAGTCCGGCCCTACCGCTCAGCTTTCCGAGCACCAGCTCGTTGCTGGGCCATCCTACCGACCTGGGATCCATGATCTCGAACGTGCTGCGATTCTTGAGCACACCATCCTGGTGTATGCCCGATGCGTGCCTGAAGGCGTTTGCCCCCACTATAGCTTTGTTGGGCTGCACCGGAAAGCCGGTTATATCGCTAACGAGACGGCTCGTGCGGTATATCTGGCGCGTGTCGATGTTAGTGCCAACCTCAAAGAGATCAGGCCGCGTCTCGATCGCCATGATGATCTCTTCGAGCGCGGCGTTGCCGGCCCGCTCGCCAAGACCGTTAATGCATCCCTCCACCTGCCGCGCTCCCGCTTGCACTGCCGCGAGGCTGTTCGCAACCGACATTCCGAGGTCGTTGTGACAGTGCACGCTCATCACCGCCCGGTCGATGTTCGGCACGTTCTCCCGGATCATGCGTATGCGATCATAGAACTCTGCAGGGATGGTGTAGCCGACTGTGTCGGCTATGTTGACCGTGTTGGCGCCAGCCTCGATGACAGCCTCGAGCATCGTGTACAGGTACTCGATATCGGTGCGAGTCGCGTCCATGGGGGAGAACTCGACGTCGTCACAGTAGCTCTTCGCGCGCTCTACGGAGGCAACCGCCATCTCCAGCACCTGCTCCGGGTTTCGCCTGAGCTGGTGCATGATCTGGACGTCTGAGCTCGAAATGAAGACATGGACTCTGGGCCTTGCGGCACCCTCAATGGCACGCCATGCTTGGTCCACGTCATCGGAGTGGCACCGTGCGAGCGACGCGATTATCGGCCTGCGGACCTCTTGGGCAATGTTCCGCACCGCCTCGAAGTCCCCCGGCGAACTGGCCGCGAATCCGGCTTCAATGATGTCTACGCCGAGCCGGTCGAGTTGCTTCGCAATCTCCATCTTTTCCGGCGTCGTCAGTCCGATACCAGCGGACTGCTCACCGTCGCGCAGGGTTGTGTCGAACATCAATACTTTTTCGTATGGCATTTTGTTTCCCCTTGGGTGTCAGGAACTAATTTCGGAGTTTCTATCTCACGATCGCTGTTCCAAGGGCAACGCAGTCCGCCAAGCGTGCGGTGTGCCGAGCGCGATGGCGGACTGCGTGGGTGGCCTCCGAACTATTCATCTGGTGTTCTTCTCCCCTGTTAATCTGCGTCTTGGAGGAACGACATCATTCCCCGGAGCTCTTTGCCGATCACTTCGATCGGGTGTCCGGCATTCTCCTGGCGCAGGCGGTTGAATGTGGGCCGACCTTCGTCGTTCTCAGCAATCCATTCGCGGGCAAAGCTGCCGTCCTGGATGTCGGCCAGTATCTTCTGCATGTTCTCCTTGACCCGCTCGTCGATCACCACGGGACCACGAGTGTAGTCGCCGTACTCTGCCGTATCGCTGACTGAGTAGCGCATGTATTCAAGACCGCCTTGATAGAAGAGGTCCACGATTAGCTTCAGCTCGTGCATGCACTCGAAGTACGCCGACTCCGGCTGGTACCCTGCTTCGATCAGAGTCTCAAACGCCGTCTTGACCAGCTCGGCCACGCCTCCGCACAGCACCGCCTGCTCGCCGAACAGGTCGGTCTCGGTCTCTTCCTTGAATGTGGTCTCCAGGACGCCGGCCCTCGTGCAGCCGACTCCCCTCGCGTAGGCGAGCCCGACGCCCGACGCATTGCCGGTAACGTCCTGGTGAATCGCCAGCAGACCGGGAACTCCCGATCCGCGCATGTACACTTCACGCATCCTGTGGCCCGGCGCTTTCGGCGCAACCATTGACACGTCCACGCTGTCGGGAGGAACGATCCACTCGTAGTGGATGTTGAACCCATGCGCGAACATGAGTGTCTTGCCCGGAAGCAGGTGGGGCAGGATCGACTCCCGATATACCTCAGCCTGCACGTGGTCGGGGATTAGAACCATGATTATGTCCGACTCGCGCGCGATCTCCTCGACCAGCCCGACCGTAAGCCCAGCGGCTTCGGCAACCTCCCGGCTGCGGCTACCTTCGTAGAGTCCAACCATCACGTTTAGGCCGGAGTCCTTGAGATTGAGTGCGTGAGCGTGGCCCTGGCTGCCATAACCGATGATCCCGATCGTCTTGTCCTCGAGCAGGCTCATGTCGGCGTCGTTTTCGTAGTAGATAGTCGCCATGTAGAGTTTCCTCGGCTTTGAATCTGTTTCTAGGTTGAGCTTATAGTCCGGATTCCATTCTCATTCGAGTCCCGCCCGATCGTGTGCCCTGGGTGGTTGGGTCCAATCCGCGGCTCATGGCGACAGTGCCAGTGCGCATCACCTCCAGCACACCGAAGCTGTTGAGAAGCTCGATGAGTGCATCGACCTTCTCCTCGTCACCAATCACTTCTATGATTAACGTCTCTGGCGCTACATCGACAATGTGCGCTCTGAAAATATCCACGATCTGCATTATTTCGCTGCGATACTGGACGTTCGACCGAACGCGGATCAGCGCCAACTCGCGTCTGACGCTGTAGTCGTCTGAAACATCGACGACCTTGATCACGTCGATCAGCTTGTTCAGGTTCTTCGAGACCTGTTCGATGGTGCGGGCGTCGCCCTCTACCACGAACGTCATCCTTGACAGGCTGGGAATCTCGCTCGGCCCCACTGCCAGGCTCGCAATGTTGTACCCGCGCCGCCGAAACATGCTGGTTATCCTGTTCAGGACGCCCGGCTTGTCCTGGACCAGAGCGGTGATTGTGTGCCCCGGCTTTGTCCCGTTCTGTGTGACCATGTTATCTGCGGGCCTCCTGCGGTCGCGGCTCCTCGATCATCTCCTTGACCGACATCCCCGACGGGATCATCGGGTAGACGTTCTCTTCCTGCTCGACAACGAAGTCAATAATAGCCGGGCCGTCGAACGCCATCGCGTCCATTATCGCCGTCCTGACCTGGGACTTGTCGGTAACTCGCGCCCCGAATATCCCGAACGCCTCGGCCAGCTTTACGAAGTCTGGATTGCTGCTGTACCCAGTGGCCACGTAGGACCGCTCATAGAAAAGCTCCTGCCACTGTCGCACCATCCCGAGAAACCCATTGTTGAGAATGGCTATCTTGACAGGGATGTTGTTCTCGACCATGGTCGCGAGCTCACACATGGTCATCTGGAATCCGCCGTCGCCGGCCACCGACCAGACGACCTTGTCCGGTCGTCCCACCTGTGCTCCCATAGCACCTGGCACTTCGTAACCCATTGCACCTGCGCCGCCAGACGACACCAGCGAGCGCGGCTCATTGAATGAGTAGTGCTGCGCGGCCCACATCTGATGCTGGCCCACTCCTGTCACGACAATCGCTTCGCCGTGTGTGGTCTCTGAAATCTGCTTAATGACGTACTGCGGAATGAGCTTTTCGGTGTCCCTCACGAGCATTGACGGGTGGTCTCGCTTGAGCTCCTCTATTCTGTTGAGCCAATCGATCCTCGTTGAGGGTTTAACCCTCTTGTTCAGATCGACCAACACGCGCTTGACGTCTCCCACTATGGGCACGTCAACCGGTATGTTTTTGCCTATCTCGCTTGGATCGACGTCGACATGTATCTTCTTCGAACCCGTCGCGAAGGACGATGTGTCCCCCGTGATCCGGTCATCAAACCGCATGCCCAATGCTATGAGCAGGTCGGCCTCCTCGATGGCCAGACTAGCGTACGCCATGCCGTGCATCCCCGGCATTCCCACGCACAGAACGTGGTCATCAGGGAAGCTGCTGATTCCCAGCAGGGTCGGAATCACAGGTATCTGCGCCTTCTCCGCCAGTTCCCTTAGTTCGTCGAACGCCTGTGAGAGTATTACTCCATGCCCTGCAAGAATGACTGGGCGCTCCGCGGATTCGATAAGTTTGGCCGCTCGGCGGATCATCCCGCTATGACCTTGCAGGTTCGGCTTGTATCCCGGCAGGTCGACTGTCTCGGGCCACTCCACGTCTACTTCCTCGGTGAAGACGTCCTTTGGTATATCGACAAGTACCGGACCGGGCCGGCCGGAGTTGGCTATGTAAAAAGCTTCCTTGATCACCCCGGCGATTTCGGAAGCGTGCATCACCAGGTAGTTATGCTTGGTTATCGGGAGAGTGATCCCCGTGATGTCCGTCTCCTGGAAAGCATCCGACCCTATGGATGCCCGACCGACCTGTCCGGTGACCACTACCATTGGCACCGAGTCCATCTGAGCCGTGGCAATCCCGGTCACGAGATTGGTAGCGCCCGGACCTGACGTTGCCCACGCCACTCCAGGTCTGCCTGTTACGCGCGCATAACCGTCCGCAGCGTGTGCCGCGCCCTGTTCATGGCGTACGAGAATGTGCCGAAGCTCTGGGTACTCGGGCAGAATCTGATACAGGGGAAGAATCGCACCGCCAGGGAGACCGAAAATAACGTCGACGCCTTCCCTTAGCAGCGCTTCACAGACTATCTGACCGCCATTTCGTCGCATAATGCTCGAACCTCCCACGGTCTCCTGGTCTCACATGCCAGGAACTGTGTATCGAAACACACTTACACCAAAAAATCCCGTCCACTCAAGGGACGGGACCTACTTCTTTACAAACGGATACCCCGCGGTACCACCCAAGTTGTCCGGAGCTTCGCTCCGGACCACTCTTAGGCTTGGTAACGGTGCCACCCCGTCCGGCCCTACAAAGGATTCTAAGGTGTGTGGACCGACCGCATCAAACTGATGGGTAACTGTCCACTCTCAGGCTCCCCTTTCGGGCAGGATGCTCCTGGGCGAGTTCTCGCGACTCTCGGCGTCGGACTTTCACCTTATTCCGGCTCTCTACTGGCCAGTGTGCCGCAGTACTACTCCCAATCGTAGCATTTATCGTCTGATTTAAAGGAACATCGGGAATCCATAGTAGCACCTGACCGGAAAGTGTGTCAAAAAGGACGTCGGTCTGGAAACATGCAGATGAGGCTGTCCGATGGCTATCCCACCGCCTTAATGCCTACTCCCGGCAGAGCCCCTTCCACTACTTCAGCGGCCTCCACAACAGCCTTGCCACCAACGACCACGTATTCTATTCCGGTGGGCGGCAGGGCGGGCTGTTCATACGTAGAATTGTCGATGACCCTGTCGGCGTCGAAGACCACAATGTCGGCATCCATGCCGGGCCTGATTCGCCCCTTGGTGGCAAATGCCGGAGCCCGCCGCTCCAGCCTCTGAGCTGGCATCAGCGAACACTTCGCTAAGGCATCTTTCAACGACAGTGCCTTCCGTTCCCGAACGTACCGTCCGAGAATCAGCGAGTAGGTCCCGGAAGTCCTTGGATGCCCCTTCCCGTTTCGCAGAAAGCCATCAGTTGCGATTGCCGTAAGTGGACTTGTGACGGCCGTGTCCACCGCGTCCTGAGGCGTCGAATGCACGATTACCATTCCGCCAATTTCACGGTACTCGGCGAACGTGGACGCCGTGAGGCGCTCTCCCGTATCCGCCCACTGCAGGCTGTCGTAGCTTATGCCGTACTTCTGCTCCCACCCCTCGCTGAACAGGGCCGAGTCGATGGCAGTCATACCCGCCGTGTACGGGTAGCACTCGGTAGTCACGTCCAGACCCTGGTCGCGGGCACCCTGCACCATGCCCAGTGTGGCCCCCGTTGCGTGCAGTCCTGTGCTTTGGACATGCACAATGTGGAGCGGAGCGCCGGAAATCGCCGAGGCAGCAATCACTTCGCCTGCGGCCTCGATACTGCTCATTGGGTCCTGATGGCCCTTGCCCCGCACATGGACATGGCACGACGCGCCATACTTGGCCGCCACTCGAAAGACTTCGAGCGCCTCCCACCTCGAGCAGCCGCGCGTGTAGTCAAGTCCGAATCCCACTGCGAGAGCCCCACGTTGTAGCCCGATCTCGATCCCCTCCTTGATCTGCCGCAACTCATCGGTAGTCGCCTCTCGAAACGCCGCGTCGGCGACAGGCAGAAAGTCGCCGGGATCATTCATTACGTCGATCCGTACCGGTATATGTCCCACGCTCGCGCCGAAGTTTAGTACCGCACGCCCTTCCCTCGCAGAGTACCACGAGTCGATGTCGCCAGCGCCTACTTCCAGTTCCAGCGCTGTGGTGACGCCGTCCAGAGCCTGGGCTACGTAGTTCTCGTGGTCCTGACCATGTGAATGAAGATCTATGAACCCGGGTGCGACGACCATTCCGGTGGCATCAATGGTCTCGTCGCCGGCGAGGTCAGCGTCTGTAATGACATCGATCCGACCAGCGGTTACTCCGAGATTGCGGATCGCGTCTAGACCCGAATCAGGGTCGATAATCCTTCCACCCTTGATGACGAGGTTGTGAGCCATGTGTCTTACCTTTCGTATAGAGTCTCAATCGGAAGATATTTGGCAGTAACCGGCAACCTGCGCTCGATCACCTCTCCACGGTCTACGTATAGAGAAGGCGCCGAACCAAGCAGAAACAGCACGTCTGTCGCACACCCGTAGTTCTCTCGATACGCTCTGTCAAAGCCCTCCCAGTACTCCACAGAGTCGCTGCTGGCCGTTGGGATAAACAGCGCATTCGGGCTTGACTTGCCGGAAAGTCGAATGATCTCGATGTCGATTGGCTGGGTCGCCAGGGTACGGACGTCTCCGCCTCCTATCGCGACAATAGCTCCCATGCCGCCTAGCCTCCGCTGGTTAGATCGGAGGGATGCTGCTTGTGCCAGTCAGTCCGCTCCTGGTACGCCCTGCCCATAGCTATGCTGACGTTCTCATCATAGGCGCGTGACATGAACTGTATGCCCGTCGGCAGGCCGTCCGAGTCGAACCCGCTCGGCACCGAAATCGACGGCAGACCACATCCATTGCCTATGGCTCCCACTATGTCACCCGGACCGCTGGTGTTGCGCCTGAACTGCTCGTCGATGGGAGTTGCGGTTGTCAGCGACGTTGGGGCAGCAAAGGCGTCGTAGGCAGACATGACCTCGTCCACCTGCCTCGCCATCACGCCCCGCAACCGGAGTGCGCGTACGTAGTCTGTCGCTAGTATCGCAGTCCTCGCGTAGGGACCGTAATGGTCTTCCGGGGCAGTCAGCTTCTGCGGGCCGCCGTCTCCAAGGAAGTCCTCGAACGCGCTGGCAGCCTCCACCATGAGAATCGTCCTGACAATCTCGACGTACGGCAGTTCGGGCAAGGACACTTCCTCGACGTCGGCCACATCAGACAGCGCATCGAGAGCGGCCTCGAAGTTCGCCTTCACCGCATCCTGGGCGCCCTCCGCAACGTCCTTGGGAACGCCCAGCCTGAACTTTCTGCCCAGCCTGCCGGTGTCAAAAGCCGCATCGTATGAGAACTCATGCTGATAGGTCGTGGAATCGTTCGGGTCAGGCCCAGCGATTGCTTCCAACACTATGCCACAGTCGTCGGCGGTCAGACACAGAGGACCCAACTTGTCGAGCGTCCAACACAGCGCCATCGCGCCCGCTCTGCTCACGCGTCCATAGGTGGGACGAAGGCCGGACAACCCACAGTTATTGGACGGCGAAAGAATCGACCCCCATGTTTCTGACCCAATTGCAAACGGCACTAGTCCGGCGGCAACCGCCGCGCCTGAACCGCTGGACGAGCCGCCCGTCCACCGATCCCTGTCCCAGGGATTCCGCGGAGGCCCCGTCAGAGATGCGTTCGGCTGGTGATATCCCATGCCGCCAGCCAGCTCAATCATGGCGACCTTGGCCGCTAACGGCGCTCCTGCCGACTCCAGCCTGGCAACAACCGTCGCATCATGGTCGAAGGTCTGGTCCCGCAGAGGCTCAGCTCCCCACGTCGTGGGGATTCCGCCAGTCGTCGCCAGCAGGTCCTTGGCCCCCCATGGGATGCCGCTAAGCAGGCCACGCACTTCCCCAGAGGCAATCTCAGCCTCGACCCTGCGCGCGGTCTCCAGCGCCCTCTCCTCTGTGAGTGTTACAAGCGAGTTGTATCCCGGCCCGAGTTCATCAAGCCGCGCAAGGAAGTACTCCGTGACACCTACAGGCGACACTTGGCCCTCGCGCATAATGCTCGCCAGTTCTCGTATCGACTTGAACAGCAGATCGTCAACCATGTCAGTCACCCCGGTACGGTCTGAACATCGAGAACGGCTCGATGTCATTGGTCAGCCTGATCGATCGCAACGGTTGCGTGAAATTGCTCATGCCGAGCACGGATTGACGGACCTCATCCAACTGCTCTTCGCTGAGCAGGCCTCCGTATTTCTCCTTCACTACGGCAAAGAGCAACTCCTGCTCAAGCGTGGTCTTTTCTTCCGGTTCCACTGTGGCACCTCCCCAATGCGGCTTATGGTAGCACGTCATGAATGACCTTTCGGCTATACTCGTTGCACGCAAAATTGGGAGCCGCGACCTTGACTCTACTCGCCGGCATTTTCGGATACCCGATCAGCCATTCGATCTCTCCGCCAATGCACAAGGCGGCGTTTGATCACGCCGGAATCGACGCCTCCTACGAGGCCTGGGAAACCCACCCAGACGACCTCGCCAACGGAGTCCGCAGGCTACGCGACGACTCCTACCTGGGCGCAAACGTTACCGTGCCGCACAAGCAGGCAGTAATCCAGCATCTCGACGAAGTGGATGAACTGGCAACCCGCATCGGCGCCGTCAACACGATCGTCAACAGCGACGGCAGACTTCTTGGTACCAATACGGACGCCGAAGGATTCATCACCTCCCTAAGTGCTTGGGGGCACATTGAACCCACTGGACTCGATGCAGTTCTACTAGGAGCCGGAGGAGCCGCGCGCGCTGCCGCTCATGCGCTCGCCGATGCACACATCGGCTCACTCACCATCGCCAATCGCACTCTTGACCGCGCCCAATCACTCGTCGCCGAAATCAAATACTTAGGAACCGACGCCCGTGCGATCGGGCTCCAAGACGCCGAAATCGGTTCAATCTGCGCGAGGGCCGATCTGATTGTCAATTCGACCTCCGTAGGAATGCTCCACGGCCCTGCCGAGGACGATTCACCTGTCCCGGATGGTGCAATCAGCGAAGGCTGCGTCGTGTACGACATGGTGTACAACCCGCCGGAAACTCCACTGGTAAGGGCTGCGGAGAAAGCCGGGGCGCGAGTCGTAGGCGGACTCCCGATGCTCGTCTATCAGGGAGCCGCTGCATGGTCGCGATGGACAAGCAAGGAGGCCCCGGTCGACGTTATGTTTAACGCTGCCAGAAGAGCTTTGGGGTTGTAGACGCTTTATCGTTAACTACTGACCCTCAGTTTCCTAGATGCGAATTTCAGGCGTAGCGTCCAATGAATATGCCGCAATTCGCATCACATGGAGGACCGGCCCAATGAAACTCAATTCGAGTTCCAAAGTCTACCTTGTCACCAGACCCTCGGTAGATTGGGAACAGATAGCCGCCTTTCTCCTCGACGAGGAGCTCCCCCCAATTCCAAACAGCATCCGTGCGGGCGACTCGGAGGCCGAGGCAATCATCGAAGTCTCCGCGCGCCTCTGCTACATGAGCTTTGGACGCGGTCGCCGCGACATCGCTGACTTTATACACAACCTCCTCAGTTCCAAAGACGGCTCCGTATTTGAGCACGTCAACTACGGCTTCGTGTTCACTGGCGTGTCCCGCAGCCTCACCCACGAGTTGGTCAGGCACCGCGCCGGATTCGCCTACAGTCAGCGGTCGCAGCGTTATGTCGATGAGACCGAGGGGTCGTTTGTCGTCCCCCCTGCGCTCGCCGGCGAGAACGGCGCGGCGGGAGAGGCACGCGCAATCTTGGAAGACGCGCTGGAGTCCGCATCCGAGAGCTACGTGAAGCTCGTGGCTGAACTGGAGTCTGTCCTTCCACGAGACAGGTTCGAACACAACACCGACCGGCGAAAGGCGATCCGCCAGGCGGCGCGAGCGGTTCTGCCAAACGCAACGGAGACAAAGATCTTCGTCACCGGAAACGTTCGCGCCTGGCGTCACTTCATCGAAATGCGTGGTGCGCCCTTCGCCGACTGGGAGATCAGGTCTCTCGCCATCCAGGTGCTGCATCTACTGCAGAAGGAATCCCCGCTGATGTTCGGAGACTTCGAAATCTCCGACCTGCCGGACGGAACTCAGGTCGCCACACCCGAACACTCGAAAGTGTAGGTCGGGAGACAGGGATTCCCTGTCCCACTCTTCTCACCTTCCCTTGTTGACGGTCTCCGGGGCCGTTGCTACACTCGCACCACACTCTCCCCTGGATGACCTATGAAATTCGGGATTTTCTACGAACACCAGATCCCCCGACCCTGGAACGAAGGCGACGAACACCGTCTGTTCAAGGAAGCGCTGGACCAAGTAGAACTGGCCGATCGGTTGGGCATCGACTACGTCTGGGAGGTCGAACACCACTTTCTTGAGGAATACTCCCACTCGTCCGCTCCAGAGGTGTTTCTCGCCGCGTGCAGCCAGCGCACAACCCAGATTCAACTTGGACATGGCATAGTTCTGATGCCGCCGGAATACAACCATCCGGCCCGAGTAGCTGAGCGGATTGCAACCCTCGACCTGGTCAGCGACGGTCGTGTCGCTTGGGGCACGGGAGAGTCGAGCTCGCGTATTGAGCTGGAAGGGTTCGGTATCGACCCTCAAGAGAAGAGGGAAATGTGGATGGAGGCCGTCCGCGAGACCGCGCGGATGATGGCCACGGACCCATATCCCGGATACGACGGCAAGTATTTCTCTATGCCTCACAGGAGCGTCGTTCCCAAACCGCTGCAACGCCCTCACCCGCCAATCTGGGTCGCGTGCTCCAATCGCGAGACGATCAAACTTGCTGCCCAGCTTGGGATTGGCGCACTAACCTTTGCTTTCATCGACGCTGACGAAGCTCGCCATTGGGTCTCTGAGTACTACGATACGTTCACGTCCGAGTGCCAGCCGATAGGACTGGACGTGAATCCGAACATCGCGATAGTCACAGGGTTCATGTGCCACGAGGACAGCGACACAGCGGTCGAGCGTGGCCTTGAAGGCTTCCAATTCTTCGGATACGCACTAAGTCACTTCTACGCCACTGGAACTCACGTACCCGGAAGGTTCGACATCTGGGAGGACTTCCTGGCGAACGGACCCAAGGAGCGCGGTCCAACGGGCTGCATAGGCAACCTGGACCAGGTGCGAGATACCCTGCGCATCTACGAGGAGGCGGGCGTCGACCAGGTTGTCTTCATCCAGCAGGGCGGACGGAATCGCCACGAGCATATTTGCGACTCTCTGAGACTGTTTGCGCGGGAGGTTTTGCCGGAGTTCAAGAGCCGGGAAATCGAAAGACAGAAAGCCAAGCTGGAAGAGTTGGCCCCTTACATACGGTCCGCCAGGGAGCGGATCAAAAAGGTCCCAGTCATGGACGATGTACCTCCTGTCGAATCGTACCCTGTTCTCATGGAGCGCCTGGGCGGACCACAGGAACCGCAGAGCGAGAACGGCTCAACCATATTGGAGCGGTTGGGCGCACAACCTGGCGCCGACTGAACACTAGAAAAAGAAAGGGTCATTAAATGTCCATAGTCCAGCTCGAGTCGGTCATCGAACTTCTCACAAGTCGAGAGCGACCCGAAAACCCCACAGTGGAGGATTCGAGGGATGGATTCGAGCGCTTGGCTGCGCATGTCGGCGGAGATACCAAGGCCACGATCAGCCAAGTCGAATCCAACAGTGTCTCAGGGGAAGTGGTCAGAGCCGACGGAGCATCCCAAGACACCGTTACCCTTTATCTGCACGGCGGCGGCTATGTGATTGGCTCACCTAAAACCCACCGTGAGCTTGCCAGGCGACTTTCAGCAGCTACCGGAGGAAGCGTTCTCGTAATTGACTATCGGCTGGCGCCGGAGGACCCATTTCCGGCCCCTGTCGAAGACGCGGTCTCGGCATATCGCTGGCTGCTGGACCAGGGAAACGACCCCTCAGCCCTATCCATCGCCGGCGACTCAGCGGGCGGCGGTCTGACCGTCGCGACGCTCGTCAGCCTGAGAGACCAGGGGCTTCCCCTCCCCTCCTGCGGCGTCTGTCTGTCTCCCTGGGTGGACATGGAGGGCATCGGGGAGTCGATGACAAGCCGTGCCCACGCCGACCCTATGGTACAGCGCGAGGGCCTCGTAGGAATGGCGGGCGTTTACTTGGGAGGCGCGAACCCCCGTTCTCCCCTCGCCGCGCCGATGTATGCCGACCTGTCGGGGCTCCCACCTCTGCTGGTCCAGGTCGGAACCCGCGAGACGCTCTATGACGACGCGACCAGGCTCGTGTACGAGGCCGCCAGGGCAGAAGTAAAGACAACATTCGAGCCGTGGAATGAGATGATCCACGTTTGGCATCTGTTCGCCCCCATGCTCGACGAGGGTCAGCAGGCGATCGAACGGATCGGAGAGTTCATCCGGGACAATGCGCGCTGACGGAGACAGACCATGAAGTGGATTAGATACCAGTACGGCGGAACAACCAGCTACGGAATAGTCGAGGGCGACAGTATCGAAGAGGTGTCCGGCGCCCCCTTCGGCCAGCACACGAGGACTGGACACACGTTTCCTTTGTCAGCAGTGCAGATACGAGTCCCCTTCGTTCCGCTGACCTTCTACGCGGCCGGCATCAACTACGAAGAACACGTCCGTGAGGCTGCTGCCCTGCTTGGACGCGAGCCGGACCTTCCGGCTAAAGCCGACGTCGGCTACAGGGCGAACAACGCCCTGATTGCCCACGGCGAGCCGATTGTCATCCCATCGGACGCGACCGAACAGGTCCAGTACGAGGGCGAACTGGTTGCGGTCATAGGCAAGACGGTCAAGCACGTCTCCGAGGACGAGGCCCTCGACTGCATACTCGGCTACACCATCGGAAACGACGTTAGCGAGCGCACCTGGCAGGCGGGCGACAGGACCCTCTGGCGCGCCAAAAACGCCGACACGTTTAAGCCGATGGGACCGTGGATTGAGACCGACGTCGATCTCGAAAGCCTCCAGACGACAGTACGCATCAACGGCGAGGTCATGTCTCAGTTCGCCACCAACAGCATGATCTTTGGCGTGGCCCACTATATCAGCGAGATGACCCGCTACCTCACCCTCTATCCTGGCGACATGATTTGGATGGGCACTGACGGCGCGACCCAGAACATGAAGGCCGGCGACACAGTCGACGTGGAGATCGACGGCATCGGCACTCTCAGCAACCCTGTGGTCGCCGAGGAGTGACAGAGCGCCGTCCGGTTGGAGTCCCCATATCTGGATAGGGAATTCCGGTTCCGATACTATTGACCGGCAAGCGTCAGTAGCAATCCAGAATCCTACACAACGGGAGAGCAAACTATGGCGACGATCAACTCAGTACTGGGCCCGATGGACACTGCGGACCTGGGTTTTACCCTGTCCCACGAGCATGTGATCGTTACATCAGCCGGGATCCAGTACGTCTATCCCGAGTTCATAGACCGAGAGGGCACTATCGACCGCGGGATTGCAGATCTGAAGACGGCGTTCTCGGAGGGACTGCGCACCATCATAGACGTAACAACCATCGACCTAGGGCGCGATATCAGGCTCCTTGAGCAGGTGTCGCGGGACTCCGGCGTCAACATCATCTGCGCCACCGGAACATGGCGGGACATCCCCCGAGTCTTCTGGACGGCCAGCCCTGACGTAGTCGCCGGTCTCTACCAGCGCGAAATCGAAGAAGGCATCGAGGGCGCCGGCATCAAGGCCGGTATCATCAAGGTAGCGAACGACATGGGCGGTGTCACCCCGGAGGGCGAGATCATCCTCCGTGCTGCAGCTCGCGCCCAAAAGGCTACTGACGTTCCTATCTCGACCCACACCTGGGCTCCCGAGCGCGTGGGTGAACAGCAGGTGCGTATCTTCGAGGACGAGGACGTCGACCTGAACCGTGTCTACGTCGGTCACAGCAACGACACCACAGACACCGACTACTTGATAGGCCTGCTGGAAAAGGGCGTCTGGATCGGCCTCGACAGGTATCCGGGCAGGAAAACAGAATTGACTCCCGACTGGGAGGGCAGGACCGAGACAGCCTGGAAACTGATTCAGGCCGGGTGGGGACGGCGGATAATGCTGGGACACGACTGGTCCGTAACTCTCAGCATCGTAAGCAAAGAGATGCAGGAGCAGCGACGCGAGTACAATCCCGACGGCTACCTGTTCATCACCCGCCGGGTCATTCCTAGACTTAGAGAGCTTGGCGCGACTGCCGAGGACATCGACAACATCTTCGTCGACAACCCGAGGCGTTTCTTCGCCGGCGAGAAGTAGAAAAAGAAGGGCCCGCTGCATGGCAACGGACCCTTCCACTTCGGAGGTGTTCCAGGGAACACCTACCCGGAGCACCTCCTAATACTACTATCCAATGCACATCCTCCTTTCCAGGGACACTTCCATAGGCTGTCAACCACCACCTCCCGATTCCCTGACCACCATTATAGCCCCCGGAGTCAATGTAGAAAAGCGGAGGCACGATCAATATGATCGGATACATGAACGGCGTCATCATCTGGACCGACAACCTCCCCAGGTTGCGTCAGTTCTACTGCGACACGCTGGGCCTCAAGCCTCACTCGGACCGCGACTACTTCCTCTCGTTCAAGTGGGGCGGTCTGCGGTTTTCAATAGGCAGTCACGACGGAGTCCACGGCCACACGCGCGATCCGTTCAGGATCATGGTCAACTTCGACGTCGACGATATCCACGTCTTCCACGATGCGATGGCCGCAAAGGGCGTGGCATTCCTTCGAGTGCCTGAAAAAGAACACTGGGGAGGATGGGTCGCGTCGTTCAAGGACCCTGACGGCAATATCATCCAGGTACTGGAACAGCCCCCTGAGCGCAGGGTCCAGCCGGTTCCAGACCCATAGACATTGCTTCAGAGCGCGGGCGTCTCCACCGCATCTACGTTCGTCCTGATACCAATTCGCTTTGACTACACCATGAAGCGGTCATAGCCTATTTCCTAGTGATACCTTACCATCCGTCATTCCCGCGAACGCGGGAATCCAGAGGCTTATCGCTCATTTACGGTCGCTTCACGACGAATTGGTAT
>DAOUHG010000084.1:0-14340 GCA_034428835.1 Dehalococcoidia bacterium | reverse complement strand
ATACCAATTTCGTGTAATGCCGCCGTATTCTCGCTGATCGGACTCTCTGGATTCCGGCCTTCGCCGGAATGACGGTCGGGGGGCGCTGGCCATGCTATTTGAGGCATAGTCAGAACGAATTGGTATAAGTTGATACGTCTGCAACTGGGTTGCTATATCCGATACGGTCCATTGACTAGGAGGCCTTGAAGCCAACGCCGCAACAAACATAGTTACAGATTGTCTGATCAGTTGAAGGTCGCCTTTCTGAATCACCTTCGCCTTTGCCGGGAGATACGCGTCGTAGGCGAGTCTCGCTATCCAGACTGAACTATACTTCCATTGTAAATCTTGGAAGCCTTGAAATATTCATTGTGTTGACTCTCTGTCTCCATTGCTCGTCATAAGCGCAGGGATCCTACCTCGTTCCTCTTGCGCTATCTCTCGAAACTGATGTCGCAGTTCGTCGAGGCTACCGGACTTTCCCGAACTCATGCTCCGAATCGCGGTGTCCAAGTCCCATCGGAGCATGACACCTTGCCTAGCCATATACATGCCGATACGCTTGATTTTGTATTGGTCGGAGTAGTCAAGGAGAACATACCCAAGCAATTGGCGCAGTGCGCTCTGCGACTGAATCTTCCAATATTTTACCGTCTTGATTTCCAACAAGGTTTGACCGATGATTAGGTCAGCATCAGCGCCACCGACGTCGATTGAACCCTCGAACACAGGATTGAGCATTCTCGGCAATGACAGCACATGATTGTATCTGTCATAGAATCGCCAAGATAGATTTCTCAGATCGTCAATCCAAGACTGTTCAGCATAGTTGAGTATCGCTTCCACGCTTTCCACATCTTCAACACCATCTTGAAATATGCCAGATTCCCCACCCCTAGCGACGGCCTCCAGTTGAGACAACGCAAAGCAGTATCGGTTGATCTCGTCTTCATCATTCTTTGATAATCGTCTGTTGACAGGAGAACAGTCTGCCAGAAGAGAATCTAGGCTTTTGAAGAAATCCCCGAGTACACCTGGCGGTAACGGAACGTGTTTATCCTCATCCCATTCATCGACACCTTCGGGTAGCTGTTCGCCATACGCCAATGCAGTAGCGATGTAATTCGTCCAATTGGTCAGAAAAAGTGTACTTCTGTAAGCGACGAGTTCATCGTATGGGGTCACGTCGAAGTAGTATCGGAGCCTATAGTCAAAGGCCCTGCCGATGTGCCTTAGAGCCGAGCGAGGAGCTCCGACAGGATAAATCATGTCCGCTTCCCTCAGCCGTCTCCACACATTTGACAAGGCCACCTGTATGTTCGGAAACCGTGTGTTGATGAACTGCGTCAAAGGATGATCAGGATTCTCGAGAACAGCTGTCCAAGACATCACGGTCTCCTGCAGAGTCTTTCGGTTGTCCCACCCGGTGTGTGTGAAGCGGCATCAATCACCCTCACCCCAGCCCTCTCCCTCAAGGGAGAGGGAGTGTGTTGAGTCATGTCCATAGCTGTTTCATACTTTACATACCCCTGTCAGCTCATCAAAGGATAGGGAAAATCCTGCATGCAGATGGCGTGTAGATGACCTTCATGTCGAAAATGTCAACGCTGGCTAGTGACGTAGCTTGAACTGATTCAGGTTCGGCTACAACTCTTCCCAGTCGAGGACTCGATTGTTTCTCATTTCGAGAATCTGGGCGTCGGTGTAGCCAAGCTCTCTGAGTATCGGGAACGTGTGCTGACCGCGCACTATGCCGCCTCCGGCGACACTGGGAGTCCTGGAGAACTCGAGTATGGGCGCGTAACGCCAGAACTCGCCGTAGGTTAGGTGGCTCACCTCGACGGTCAGTTGGTTCTGGGCCACGTGCTCGTCTTCGGCGAAGAAGTGGTACATACCGCGGTCCTCGGTCTGCACGCAGCCTACGTCGGCCGCGGTCAGCAGTCGCTCCCACTCCAGCGCCGGACGATCGGCGAAGATGGAACCCAGCTCCGACGCCAAAGCATTGTCGTTGTCCTTCCGAGCGTCTGCGGTGACAAACCGGGGGTCTTCAAGAAGGTCCGGCCGGCCGAGGGCGCTGCACAGCCGCGACCACTCGTCTTCGAACGGGCACGCAAGGAACACCCAGCCGTCGGGCGTCTGGTACAGCCTGAATAGCGCGCCCGTGCCGTACCCCTCTGCGTCTATCACAGACCTTTCCGGTCTGCCCTCGTAGTCGAAGAAGTCGTCCGCGTTGACGTAGGCGTTGGAGCCGATCATCGTGGTCTCAACGTACTGCTTGTCGCCGTGTCTCTGGCGAGCGTACAGGGCCATGGTGATCGCGGTCGCAGTGAGCATTGCGGTGTTTGGGTCAGGGTTGACCTCGTTGGCGCGACCCAACTGGCGGGAGACGGAACGGAGTTCGTCCATCGTCATGCTGGCGTTGTCCGAAGGGAGCGCGCCGCGGCTGATCTGCGCCATGACTCCACCTCCGACCGCGCCGCCGATCGGGTGCATCGCGGGCCGGTGGCTGTGCGGGCCTGTCGAACCGTACCCGCCGAGATAGGCGTAGACGGCATCGGGGCTGAGCGCTCTAACCTGCTCGATGCCGATGCCAACACGCTCCGGCGCGCCCGGGCGCATGTTGTGGAGCACGACGTCGACTTTCGGCAGCAGACGACTGAGTATGTCCTGGCCTTCGTCTGTCTTGAGGTCTATGGATAGGCCCTCTGTACCAGCCATAGTCCGGTTCGACGCCAGCCCGTTGTAGTGCCCGCGCATCCAGTCTCCGGCTAAGGTTTCTATGCGGATGACGCGCGCGCCCAGCTCGGCGAGCAGCGACCCCGCGAGAGGACCGGCAATGACTGTGGACATGTCCAGGACGGTTACGCCTTCAAGCGGGTGGGCGGGAGTCGCGCCATTGCCATTCGCGGATTGGGCAGGCGGGTTGCTGATACGTGACAGCACCTCATCGGTGTGCTGGCCGATCCGTGGTGCAGGGCCTTGCACGCTGGGTTGGGCCGCATCCATGCGGAACAGTGGGCCAAGTTGGCGCATAGGTCCGACGGTCGGGTCATGGACCGTTTGGACCGATCCGTTGTAGACCAGCTGCGGATGATCGAGCGCCTCGATTGAGGTCATGAAAGGCTCGGCGGCTACGTCGCCCTCAACGTTGATGAACAGGTCCATCCACTCGTCGAGGGATTTCTCCTGCATCTTGTCCAGTATGAACTCGCGCATCTCCTCCCGAGGATCGTCGTCGAGGAATGGGGCAGAGGCGTAGCGTGGGTCTTCGAGCAGGTGGCCAAGACCAATCGCGTGAATCTCCGAGATAAAGAGTCTCTCCATAAGGTTGGCGAGCTGCAGCCAGCGTCCATCGCCGGCACGCACCGCCAGATACTGGATCGGCGCGGGCCTCGATGCGACCACGGTGAGATCGTCAGGGAAGTTCTCCGGGAACTTGATCATCATCTGCCAGACGAGGAACTGGCTGAGGTCGTAGTAGGTCATTGCCCGGAGCAGACTGGTCTGAACGTGCTGCCCGGCGCCCGTCCGGTCGCGGATCATCAACGCGGCCACTGCGCCACGGACCGCGGCCATTGCCGCGCCGTGGCTTGCGACCTGCACCGCGCCGTAGTTGGGACCTTCGCGTCCGTTCTGCCCGGCGAACGCCATGTACCGGCCGCACTTCGCGCTGACCAGAGCCTCGTATGGACGATATCGAGCATATGGCCCGGAATCGCCAAATGCTGTTATTGATGTGTAGACGAGACCGGGGTTCTCGGCTTTCAGACTCTCATAGTCAACGCCGAGCGCGGCAGCGTCTCCTGGAACGAAGCTTTCGACCACAACATCCCCGCAACGCGCGAGCGCCTTGGCGTGCTTGCGACCCTCGACGGTCTCAAGGTCCAGCACGACGCTCTTCTTGCCTCGATTCCACAGGAGCGAGGCGGGGTGTGTCCGGTAGGGGTCTCCGCCGGGCGGCTCGACCTTGATGACATCGGCTCCGAAGTCAGACATCACCATCGTCGCGACGGAGCCCGCCATGCCCTGGCTGAAGTCCAATACGGTGATGCCATCAAATACTTGTGTCATGAGGCCTCGTCCACCCTCCCCCGTATCGAAGTACGGGGTGACGTTACTTCGGTCTTCCGGCCCATCCGGCAACCTTCAGGGTGAGTCCTGCGCATTAATGCTGACGTGTCCATCGCCGTTGCGATGAAGCTCCAGGGCAATCTCTCTTCCCGGGTTCGGTCTCCCCTCCGTGTGCCCTAACGGGAAGACTCTGGCGCTCAGCCGGTGTTCGGTCAGCTCCAGCAGACCGACAGTGCCCAGTCGCAGCTCTTTGTGGTGCGGGAAGGTGATCGATCCGCTGTTGATGAGTGTAACACCGTCGCGATGTTCCAGACGCTCCTCGTGAGTATGGCCAGCGATCATCACGTCGACCGGACTTGGGAAGTACTGGCTGAGCACGGACATCGGGCGGAACTGGCCTCGCAGGCTGTGTGTCATGCCGACTCGCCAGCCCTCAACGTCGATGACCTGCACTTCCTCACACCGCGAGTCCGGGATGGGGTCGTTGTTGCCCGTGGAACAGAGTACTGGCGCGAACTGCTCCAGCCAATCGAGCACGGATGGCGCAGTCAAGTCGCCCCCATGAAGGATCAGGTCCACGCTGTTGAAGAATTCCGCCGGTTGGGGTCCGAGCTCTTCAAGCTGTCGGATTACATTGGGTAGGTGGGTGTCAGTGAGGAGTCCTATAATCATGCGCCGAAATATACTAACTACGGGGCAGGGCGGTCAATGTTGGGGGGCTGTGGTCGTTAAGGTATTGGTTGGTAACAGAGTGACTTGATGAAGTGCGACCTCACGTTGAGTCAAACCAAAGGGTGTACAATGGAGACAGTCAGTCATGGACAAACGACCAACCAGTAACAACCTTCACTTCCCAGATCTGTCGATCGAGGGATTCCGCGGGCTTAGGCGTCTTTCGATCCCGCAGCTAGGCCGTGTGACGCTAATCACGGGAAAGAACAACACCGGGAAGTCCTCCATCCTTGAAGCGTTACGCCTTCATTCGCAGAATGCCGACCCCACGGTGGTCTATAGCATTCTCACATTTCGAGAAGAGTATGTACGAGGTGTACATGAAGAAGACTACTTCTCGGACTCCGAGAGTGTGTTCCCTGTTTCTGCCCTATTCCACGGATTTCCTCAAGTTTGGGATGACTTTGGGCCAATCGTCATTTCTACCACTGGCAGATCGCGCCGCATGGAACTGACAATAAAGGTCGACTGGCGCACAGTGGAAAGGGACGCGCGCGGAAGCCAAGCGCTGGCTGTCAAGCAATCCACGGTGTTGGAGGAACTTGAAGATGAACCGGCTCTGGTCGTAAAGACAGAGGAAGAGGAACATGTCTGGCCATTGGAGATATATTCCCGCCTGCTTGACAGGCCCCGTTACCGGTTATCCAGTAGGGTACGGATGCCCTGTATATTCGTTAGCCCCTATTGTGGCGAGCGGACAGACATGCTGGGGCATCTATGGGACGGCATTGCTCTAACTGACAGCGAGAAGGATCTGGTCGAAGCGCTGCGTATCATAGATCCGAGAATATCTGACGTCGCAGTGGTTGGGGGTGAAGCACGTTTCAGGAGGAGAACTGCCATTGTACGTTCTGATAACATCTCGCGGCCTGTGCCCCTTCGCTCTTTCGGCGACGGCCTGAATCGCCTGCTCGCTATAGTCCTCTCCCTCATCAATGCTGGTGGCGGCCTCCTGTTGGTTGACGAGTTTGAAAACAGCTTGCACCACACCGTGCAGCTAGATGCGTGGCGTATGATATTCAGGATCGCTCAAGACCTTGATGTCCAAGTCTTCGCCACCTCGCATAGCTGGGATGCTATAGAGGCGTTTCAGGCAGCTGCGGCCGAGGCTCCAGAAGATGGAGTGCTTCTCCGCCTGACGCGCCGAGGCGATGACGTCATTCCCACGGTGTTCTCAGAAAACGAACTGGCAGTTGCTACTCGCGACGACATCGAACTTCGCTGACATGGCGGGCCAGAAGATCCTGCTGGTTGAGGGCAGCGACGACGAGCACGTTCTGAAACACATCTGTGGCAATCGCGGCATTCCCGCCCTCGATGAAGTGAAACCTCACGGCGGCGATACAGAACTCCTCGAGAGCATTCCCGTCCGTCTCAGAGCAAGCACCGAGGACGGAGACGTAGTTGGCATTATCATCGACGCGGACACGAGCCTTGACACTCGCTGGCAGTCCGTCCGTGATAGGTTCACCCAGGTCGGATACCAGAACGTTCCCGCTGTCCCAGACGCAAATGGAACGATCTTCGAGCCTCCAGAAGGGTCGCTGCTGCCAAGAGCAGGCGTCTGGATAATGCCGGACAATCGGACTCCGGGAATCCTGGAGGACTTCCTTAGTTTCTTGGTGCCTCAACCAAACGACCTTTTCGACCATGTGACCGACAGCGTGGACTCTATTCCGAATCGACTCTTCAGTGACAATGATGAGCCCAAGGCGGTCATTCATACTTGGCTCGCATGGCAAAAGGAGCCAGGCAGGCCCTATGGCACAGCCATTACAGCGCGCTTCCTTGATTCCAACGTACCACAAGTCGAAGCTCTAGTTTCATGGCTCAGACGGCTGTTCTACGAATACGACAGCGCGGCGTGAATTGCCCCCAGCCACTCTGCCCCTAGTTCGGAGCGCTGGTGAGCAGGAAGCCTCCGTCCACGGGGAGGGTAATGCCGGTGACGAACCGGGCTTCGTCGCTGGCGAGGTAGAGGGCGGCATAGCCGATGTCCCAGCCCAGCCCCTCGACGGGCAGGGGCGTCGATGTCCGGCGCATCTCGCGGGCGTCTGGTGAGCTGCTCTCCAGCCTGGGGGTCCACATGAGTCCGGGCATGATGCAGTTGACCCTGATGTTGTCGGAGGCGTGATCGACCGCCATCGCCCTGGTCAGGCCGACGACCGCCGACTTGTTGACCGTGTACGGCGCGGACGACCTCATCGCCTTGGGCCTGAGGGCCGTCACGGATGACACGTTGATTATCGAGCCGCCTCCGCCGGTCTTCATCTGGGGAACGGCCCAGCGGCCCATGTTAATCATGCTCATCAGGTTGACCGAGATGCTGCGCGACCAGTCTTCCTCTGTAGCGTCCACGACGCTGCCAGACCCGCCTCCGCCACCGACGTTGTTATGCAGGATGTGGAGTCCGCCGTACCGCTCTACGGCTTCGCCCACGACGCGCGCACAGTCGTCGGGATTGGTGACGTCCGCAGAGGCGGACATCGCCTCGCCGCCCTCTTCCTCTATTATCTCCCTGGTCGCTTCAGCCCACTCGCGTACGGCATCGACGAGCACGACGCACGCTCCTTGACGGGCGAAAAGGATGGCAGCAGCCGCGCCGTTGCCGATACCTCTTCCTCCGTACGTTCCCGCGCCGCTCACTATGGCGACCTTGCCGCTTAACCTGCTGGTCGGCGCGTGATCAGAACTCATGAGACACGTCCTTTCGCGACGTCAGGCACTCTATTCCTGTTCCAGAACGTGGAGGTACATGAACGCGCCCGTGAAGGTGGTCGCCTCTTCACAGTGTCCTCCCACCATTTCGCCAGAGGGACGCGCGGCTGCCAGGTGGATGTGGACCCGGATGCCGCCCTCCGGCAGGGGCTGGATGTAGCCGTCAGCCGTGACCAGCTCCAGGTTCTCGTCGATCACCGTTCTCTCGAACTCGGGCGAGTCGTCTTCGTCGAACCCGCACAGGTTGCGGAGCCTGAGCTGCCTGAGACTGCCTATGCATGACGTTATGGCTGCCTCACGGATGCCCTCTGAGAGGGCGAACTTTTCCAATTCGGCGACGAGATTCTCGTTGGCCTGGAAGCGGCGGTATATGACGGGAGATGTGCTCGGTTCCCATCTCTGCATGGCATGTCCCCCTGAGTGGCTGGATGGTGTGGATGTGGCCCGGCGTAAAGCTGATTGAGTATGGGCCGCAATATACAAAGCGCACTAAATGCCGTCAATGTGTGAGGCGTGAATTTCGTTGACGGTGTATAGGGCGTATGCTAACTTTGGCCCACGTTTGACTATGAAAAGCGAGGTCTCGCCTCGCGAAAGGAGCTTCTGGATATGCCGCAAACCAGAGAGGCCGCAATCGTCGGCATACACGAGTACCCGCTGAGGGTCGTTGGGCCTGACGTCAGTGCACTACAGATCAAGGCCGCGTCCGCGGCCCGCGCGTTGGAAGACGCCGGGCTGAGCTGGAGCGACGTTGACGCCGTATACGACACCGGCAGCCACCAGAACATTGGCGGGCTCGGCATCTCGGAGTATTTCGGCATCAAGCCGAGACTGATCGACAATACCGCGGTCGGCGGGACGTCCTACGAGTTCCAGGCCAACCACGCCGCCACGATGATCGCGGCGGGGAAGTGCGACGTTGCCCTCATCACCTACGGCTCCACTGCCCACTCGGACAGGCGCCGGATCGGCACGGGCGGAGCGCCGGGCGCGGGCATCCCCAACCCACAGACGAACATGGAGTCGTCCTGGGGTCAGACGCTAATCGCAAACTACGGGATGGTCAAGAGTCGCCACATGTACCAGTACGGCACCACCAACGAGCAGTTCGCTCACATTTCAGTAGCCACCCGCAAGCACGCGATGAGAAATCCGGAGGCGGTCAAGGCGATGACCGACCTGGAGTTCGTGGGCATTCGGGAGCTGACCGTCGAAGACGTAGTTGACTCGCGGACGATCGCGTGGCCGCTGAGGCTGCTGGAGTGCTGCATGATCTCGGACGGCGGCGGCGCGGTCGTCATAGCGTCCAAGGAGGCCGCCGCCAGCTGCGCCAAGTCCCCGGTGTGGGTTATTGGTGGGGGAGAGGCGACCAAGTACCGGGAGAACGGCGGCGACATCACGGTGAGCGCCGGAGCGCAGTCCGGTCCGAGGGCATTCGCCGACGCGGGCGTGACCCCGGACGAGATTGACGTCCTGATGGCTTACGACTCGTTCTCGATTACCGTCATGTGCATGATCGAGGACCTGGGCTTCTGCGAGAAGGGTGAGGGTGGAGAGTATGTCGCGCAGGGACACCTGGTGTTCGACGACCCGCGCAAGCCCGCGCTGAACACTGACGGCGGCGGCCTATCGTCCAACCATCCGGGCGAGCGCGGCATCTACCTGCTGATTGAGGCGGCGCGACAGCTCCGGGGCGAGTCCAACTCGCAGGTCGATGGCGCAAAGCTGGCGGTTGCCGTCGGCAACGGCGGCCAACTGGGATCGAGGCACGCCACAGGTGTGACGATCCTGGCGGCGGATTAGAAGAGAGATCACCGATGACATACATACCAGTCGAAGAAGTAGCAGAAGAGTACAGGCAAACGGGCCGGTGGCTCATGGACCGGGCTGAGTGGGAGTTCGATCGGGGCGATCTCGTGCAGGCGTCCGAGAAGGCGTGGGGCGCAGCGGCGCAGTTCCTGAAGGCGCTGGCCACACAGCGCGGATGGGGGCACGAGTCGCACCAGCACCTCGGACAGGTCGCAGACAAGCTGGCGGCCGAGACGGGGAACCCTGAAATCAGTATCCTTTCCGACAGGGCAGAAAGCCTGCACGCCAACTTCTACGAAGCGTACAGAAGCGAAGCGTCGGTGCGTTTGGGCATAGACGCCATGCAGCAGTACCTCGACATCATGGAGGCCATCCCTCCGCCCGAAACACGCCCTCGCATTGGTCACAAAAAGAAGAGGACCTTCTACAGAACGCGAGAGGACCAGACCGCAGGCGCCGCCGTCGAGCCCGACGCCTGATACAGGGAGAACACAATGACCGAACAAGCACTGAGGCCACAGCCACGCTTTCCCGAGCAGGACACTGAGCCGTTCTGGGAGGCCACCAAACGACGTGAGCTGGTTTACCAGACCTGCGACGACTGCGACGAGGTGATCTTCTATCCACGCGCCCACTGCACCGGTTGTCTGTCCAGCAACATATCCTGGAACGTGTCCGCCGGGAAGGGAGAGGTCTATACGTTCAGCGTGGTCATGCAGAACTATCACGCCGCGTTCAAGGACCTCGGCCCATACGCATTGGCCTACGTGGACCTCGACGAGGGCTTCCGAATCATGACCAACATCGTAGAGGTCGATAACCCGATCGATGACGTCACCTGCGGAATGAGGGTGGATCTCACCTGGATCGACCAGGGCGAGGGCGAGATAGCGTTGCCTGTGTTCAAGCCCGCGTAGGGGGACCGTCCGATGGACTTCCGATTCACACCCGAGCAGGACGAATGGCGGCGGGAAGTACGTTCGACCATCGAGTCCCTGATCACTTCCGACCTTCGGGAAGAGATGGAGAGCGATGACGACGTCGGCCCAGGCCCCGCCGGCAAGCGCTTCATGCGCGAGCTTGGCAGCCGCGGACTCCTGGGCATCTCCTGGCCTGAGGATTACGGCGGACTGGGCCGGTCTCTCATGGACCAGTACATCTTTTCCGAGGAGGTCGGCAGCTACGGCGGTCTGTACACCAACGGCACGGCGGTAAACATGGTCGGGCCGACCGTCATGAACGTCGGCACGGATGAGCAGCGCGCCGAGTGGCTGCCCAAGATGCTCAGCGGCGAGGTCGAGTGCGCGCTCGGATACACCGAGCCCGGCGCCGGTACAGACCTCGCTGGTCTTCAGACGCGCGCGGTAGTTGACGGGGACGACTACGTGATCAACGGTCAGAAGCTGTTCACAAGCGCAGGACACTTCTCGTCTCACGTCTGGCTGCTGGCACGTACGGATACCGAGGCCAGGAAACACCGCGGGCTATCAGTGTTCCTCGTGCCGATGGACTCCGACGGTATCTCCGTGCGTCCCCTGTGGCGCATGGACGGCGGGCGCACCAACGAGGTGTTCTTCGACAACGTCCGCATACCGCGCCAGAACCTGATCGGAGAACCCAACCGGGGCTGGTACCACGTCGCCATGGCGCTCGACTTCGAGCGGGTCAGCATCGGCTCGCGGTACACGGGCCTGCTGCGTAGGCTGAACAGGCTCGTCGAATACGCCAACGAGACGGAGATCGATGGCCAGCCACTGTCCCGCGATCCACACTTCAGGACACGGTTCACCGAGATCGGCATGAAGCTGGAGACGGTCAGACTGCTGTCGTACCGGACGGCGTGGATGATCGACCAGGGCATCGTCCCCAACTACGAGAGTTCGGCGCTGAAGATCGTCGCTACCGACCTGATCCAGGAGGTCGCCGACTTCGGGTTCGAGCTGCTGGGCCTGCACGGCCAACTCACGAAGAACTCGCCATTCACGTTGCTGGACGGCGAGATGGAGCAGGCGTACAGGAGTGGGATCTTCCTGAGATTCGGCGGCGGCGCGAACGAGGTGCAGCGCAACATCATCGCGCAGCGCGGCCTCGGGATGCCGAGGGAAGGCTCGCAGGCGCGGCAGGACGTCCGGTCGCCGCAGGCCGCTGCTGGCAGGACGTAGAAAACATTCGCGAATTTCCACCAACATACCCCCTCTCCCTTGAGGGTGATTATAAAGACTCAGACCATGGACCTATCCCTCACAGATGCCCAGCAAAGGCTGAAAGATACCGCCAGAGAACTGTTCGAAGTCGAGTGCCCGACGAGCTTGGTCCGGGCAATGGAGCAGGACGACAGGGGCTATCCCGCCGACCTGTGGGAGCGCATATCGGGTCTCGGATGGTCCGGGCTGCCGTTCCCTGAAGAGTTGGGAGGCTCCGGCGGGACGCTCACCGATCTGGCGGTGCTTCTCGAAGAGTTCGGACGCGCGCTCGTGCCGGGACCATTCTTCAACTCCGTGGCTGTCGTCGGCCTGACCCTCCTAGACGCGGGTACGGACGCGCAGCGTTCAGAGATACTGCCACGAATCGCCGACGGCTCACTCATCGCGACCGCTGCGCTGCTGGACGAGAGCGCCCGCTACGGTCCCGATTCTGTCGCCATGCAAGCGACGCAACGTGACGGCGGATACATGCTCAACGGGATCAAGATGTTCGTTGAGTACGCCAACTCCGCCGACCTGATGCTGGTTCCGGCAAGGGGCGAGAACGGCGTCGTGCTGTTGCTTGTACCGACGTCGGCAGAAGGCATCAATCTGACTCGGTTGGACAGCATCGCTCGCGACCCGCAGTTTGCGGTGGAGTTCAAGAACGTGTTCGTGCCGGACGGGGTCGTCGGTAATCCCGAACAGGGCGCTGCGGCTCTCGCGCGCTCGCTCGACAGAGCTGTCCTGCTCCACTGCGCCCACAGCGTCGGCGGAGCGCAGCACGTTGTGGACATGACCGTCGCCTACACCAAGCAGCGCGTGCAGTTCGATCGCGCCATCGCCACGTTCCAGTCCGTGCAGCACGACTGCGCGGACATGGTGATCGCAATAGACTCGGCGCAGCTGGCGACCTACGAGGCCATCACCAGGATCGAAGACGGACAGACGGCGGACAAGGAGATCGCACTGGCCAAGACGCTGACGAACCACGCATACAAGTGGACGACTCTAACAGCGCAACAGATACACGGCGGGATCGGGTTCATGGAGGAGTACGATCTCCAACTGTGGACGCGCAGGGCCAAAGTTGCTGAGCTAAAGTACGGCGCGTCGTCCGG
Organism: Dehalococcoidia bacterium; assembly: GCA_034428835.1. Lineage (GTDB taxonomy): Bacteria > Chloroflexota > Dehalococcoidia > Lucifugimonadales > UBA1123 > VXRN01. The sequence goes on along the minus strand of DAOUHG010000084.1, from coordinate 1,724 downwards.
GCACGTCGAGAAGTTCGCACAGCAGATGGGGCTGGCCTAAGACAGTCCCCTTTTGCTTCGCTAGGCGTTGAAAACCTCAAGACTCCTTAGGAGAGAAGTGCAAAACTCCGAATTCCTACCCGTCATTCCCGAGAAAGCGGGAATCCACAGGCAGGCGACCACTGTTCACCATACTGGACTCCCGCTCCCCATTTCCACGGGGACAAGCTTCGAGGGAGTGACGAGACTACTTCCGACGGACGGAGTTCTGCACTTGTCTCTCCTTAGCGTCTTTCATTGAACTCGGAAATCAATGACAATAGCGATGGGAAGCACAGCTAGAGTCTCTACCGGTTGGCACCGAACAGGAGAGCGGGAACTATGACTAGCGTCTCAGAGATTCAGCAGGCGATCTTAGCTCTTCCTGAAGCAGACTACGTTCGACTCAGACAGTGGCTTAGCGAGTTGGACTGGGAAACGTGGGATCGACAGATCGAATCGGACTCAAGAGACGGGAAGCTGGACTTCTTAATCACCGATGCGGAGGAAGCCAAGAGACAGGGAACGCTCCAAGAACTCTAGATGCATCGGACCACTCCCCGCTTTTGGCGGTACCTTGAACGCCTACCTGTACCGGTTCAGAGAATTGCGAGGCGCAATTTCCAGATTCTTCAAGAAAACCCTAGATATCCATCTCTTCAATTCAAGAGGGTGGGCCGGTTCTGGAGCGTTCGCGTGGGACGTGGGCACAGGGCGCTAGCCATCGTGAAGATTTCATCTGGGTATGGATCGGCGATCACGATGAGTATGAGAGGATGATTGGGGCCTAGTGTACCGACAACTCAGTTCTGATGGTCACAATCGTTCGTCCTGAGCCTGTCGAAGGGCGATACGCAAACCATCAATACTATGTGGTCAGGCCACTAGAGGCAGATGTCCCGATCCCTGATTAAAGTTTACTACCTTCCAGGCCGGGCGGCAGCAGCTCATCGAATCTAAGACTAAAACCCTTGGGTATCTGGTTTGGAATCTGCTTGGGCGGCCCCATCGCGTTAAATGTCTTCTTGCTCAATGGCGATTTCCAAAGGGTTATTGGGCAATCCAAATATAGGAGTTGCACCTCCACGTGCTCAGGGTATGCCTTTTTCACTAGGTCAAACCCGTTGCGCCATTTTTGTAGATGGGCATCGCCCGGTGCGTCTACAGAAATGTCTTGCTTTTCGGCAAGTACGACGATTTCGGTATCCATCACACGGCTGACCATTGATATGCCAGTGTTTTTGCCTTGTTGAGTGAAGTAGGGAGAGAAGTACAGAGGAGCCTTTTTGTCTTTGCGGGTAGCGACGTACATCCAGCCTTCTTCAAATATCTTCGCGTTGAAGGGATTCACGTCCTGAATGAGAATCTCAGCATCATAGTAACCCATGTGGTAATCACTCCTGATGTAGCGAATGAACTGGTCGAGAAGGTATCGCGACACTTCTGAGTCGTCGGAAGGCTTGTAGCCGAGGGCGAGGGCAACGACTTCGTGCCACTGCACGTTGATGAATCGTATACCTTGTTCGCAAAGCTTCTCTTCAACCATTTTTCTCGTCGCTGCCGCCAATTTAACCTGAGTAATACCATTCCAGTCTGAGCGAGCCATATAGGATACTGGCAGCGGTCTGATGCTTCGTCTATGCTCGGGTCAACTCATCGAGTTGGAGGGCAGCAGATGATCGGTCGACCATTTCGGGTGAACTGGC
>DAOUHG010000083.1:0-12420 GCA_034428835.1 Dehalococcoidia bacterium | reverse complement strand
ACCCTGCATGACTCGGTCGCTCAATACCCGGCAGCAACTGAAGTGTGCGCCAACGATACTTCACGGTGTGTTGTCCCTGGCCACCCTGCGACTGTGTCTGAAGCATAAGACCGTGTCCATACACATCTGCGGGTCAGTGGGGCGGTGGGGAGAAACTCGGCCTCGGAGGGTTCAGCGCTGCCTTAGCGGGAGCGCTCCCCGGCCGACGTTTACTCCTGCAACCTACTTCGTAGATCTCACACCGCCTATGGGACGGTTACGAAGAGTGGGCGTCGTTGACTTTCAGGGGGCTCGTGAATAGTATTGCCGTCACAATTGGGTTGATGATTACGTCCGAAGTGAGCCATAGCTTTGACCGACAGCACAGAGCATGCCCCGTGCCGTGATACGGGGATGTGCAAGGAGAAATACCAGATGAAGCTGACAGCTTTCTTGCTTTTGAGTGCGGTGATAATCTTGGCGCTTGTCGCCGGCGCATGTGCGGGGGAGGAGGATGAAACTCCCGAACCGGCAGCTCAAACCGCACCTGCACCTGCCGCTCCAGCTCCTACCTCTGCACCCGCCGCCCAGCCTACTGCTGCCGCACAACAGGCTCCCGCCCCAACGGCAGCCCCGGCTCCGGCAGCCCCGGCGGCCATGGCGACTGAGCAGTCCGGCGCCTTGATCTGGTGCTGTCAACTGGGCCACCCGAACGATGTGCCGAGCTATGTCCCGTTCTACACCGCGGTCAGCGACCACTATGGGAGCAAGGAGCCGTTGCTGTGGCGCGAGAGGGCGCCAATACCTCAGATCGGAGCCCTCAACATGAAACAGAGTCTGGCAGAGTCCTGGGAGGTTTCTCCAGACCAAACTTCAATCACATTTAAGATTCGGCAGGGGGTCCCGTTCCACAAGGGATGGGGAGACGTGACGGCTGAGGACGTGGCATGGAGTTTCAACAACGCCAAAGAAGAGGGTAACACGAACCCTCGCTCAGGTTTCTGGGGTGAGTACACCGACAGGTGGGAGGCAATTGACTCCAATACTGCTGTCATGCACGTAAAGGGTATTCTGAGCGTCCGGTGGAGCGTAGAGCTTTCTAACCAATGGAGAAGCACCGGCTCGGTCCAGAGCAAGAAGGCGTATGACGACCTTGGCGCTGAGGAAGCCAACCTAACCTTTGCGGGCACGGGCCCCTTCGAAGTCATGCAATGGGTGCCCGACGAGGTGCTTCAGGCGGAAGCTCTCCCTTCCCACTACAGGGAGGCGGCCAAGGTAGAGAGTTTGGAGATCCGCGTAATCCCGGAAACGGCCAGCCAGCTTGCCGCCCTCGAGGCCGGTGAGGTCCACATGGCCCCGATTCCCAACCAGTTCCTCAATGATGTCTTAGGGAACATAGACGGTGCGAAGATTAGGGTCGGTCTGGGAAACAGCGTTTTTGTGGCCTTTGGGGGAAACTACTGGGCTGAGCTTGCGAGAGCATCCGGCGATACGGTATTCCCACGAGAGGGATTCAAGCCGGACGACGAGCATCCCTGGATTGGCGACCCGAGAGACGACGCCCGCATGGAGAGTGCCCGCAAGGTACGCCAGGCCCTGGCAATGGCAATAGACCGCGACCTGATAAGCGAAGCTATTGAGCAGAGCCTCGCTCCGCCTCACTACACTTTCATCGGCTTCACGGAAGACGAACCTCAATGGATGGACAGTTGGCTCATACCGTTCGACCCGGACATGTCGAAGCAACTGCTGGACGAAGCAGGGTACTCAGACGGGTTCAGCGCAGACTTCTGGACCACACCAGGCGGCGCATCGCAGGAGATAGCCGAGGCAATCGCACAGATGTGGGGTGACATAGGCATAGATGTGCAAATGGAGGTTACGGCCTACGGCGCCAGGCGACCGACTCTGATCAATCGAAACATATCGATCCCGTACATGTCGGGCAACGCAGTCGGCGACCATACAGACCCCCAGGGCCGGCTGATCAGCCCGGAGCTGGGTGGGGCGAATCGTGGCATGGAGCTTCCAAACGACATCCTGAACGAATTCTATTACCCCAGCCTTTCGGAACCCAGCGAAGAGAAACGCATTGCCAACAACGTCTCCATTCAGGACTACCTCTCCAGCTGGATGTTGAACTCGCCTCTGGTACTGCGACTGAACTACATCGCCATCAGCCCGGATGTTGAGGAGTGGATACCATATACAGACACGTTTGGAGTAATTAACTCTCCTGAAACAGTTGTACTGCGGTGACGCGGCGATCACCGCAAGGTGACAGCCTCAGACTCCCTCGCTCGGCCGTCGATCAGTTCTATGCGCGACCGAGAGTTGACTCTGAGAGTTCGAAGGACTCAGTTAAGGCAGGCCGCCGGTTGAGACGGAGGTCGATTGTCCATGCTCGACTAACGTACGCCGGGTGAGGCGCGCGTTACTACCAATCTCATGCTACGTTTCATAGTATTTCGGCTCTCCTACATTGCCATAGTCATGGTGGTGGTCAGCATGCTGATCTTTGGGCTATCCCGACTCGTGGGAGACCCAAGGAACTACTACCTCGATGAGTACGCTACTCAGGAGCAGTACGAGGCGTGGGGCAAAGCGATGGGCTTGGACAGGCCCCTCGTTGTCCAGTATGTGATCTGGGCTTCGAAGGCCGTCAGAGGGGAATTCGGAATGTCCCTCCGCCACCGTCGGGAGGCTCTCGATGTGGTCGCGGAAACTGTCCCAGCTACATTGCAGCTAACTGGAGTCGGCTTCCTCGTCGTCATCGTTATCGGCATACCGCTGGGGGTACTGTCCGCGGTAAAGCGAGGCACCTACCTTGACTATGCGGGCAGAACATTCGCCCTCTTCAGCCAGGCTCTTCCGGCGTTCTGGTTAGGCATCATGATGATACTGCTCTTTGCCGTAACGCTTGACTGGCTTCCGACTGGTGGGAGAGGGGACTGGAAGCACTACATACTTCCGGCTATCAGTTTGGGTTCGGGACCTTCGGCAGGACTTTTGCGGCTGGTGCGATCTTCGATGCTTTCCGTCCTGGACTCCGAGTACATCAAGCTCGCCCGGGCCAAGGGGGTGACCGGAAGGATGATCATCTGGAAGCACGCCTTCAAGAACGCGATGATTCCTCCACTGACATTTGCGGGTCTCATCCTGGCCGGATTTGTCACGGGAACGGTAGTCAATGAGACCGTATTCTCATGGCCGGGCCTTGGACGCTTAGCCGTGCAGTCAATCTTCAATAATGACTTTCCAATCATGAGCGCCGTGGTCCTACTGGGATCTGGAGTGTACGTAGTTCTCAATCTCCTGACCGACCTCGCCTACGCGTTCATTGATCCCCGCATTCGCTTCGGTTAGAGAGACATGGCCCGGCTTCACGCTCCAAATATGAGCGATCTCCCATCTTCCGATGGTCCGATAGTCACCAGGGCTTATCGCTTCGTCCGGAGATGGCCCATCATTCCCGTAGCCATCGTCGTTTTGCTCGTTCTCTGTGCAGCGTTCGCAGGTCTCTTAGCCCCACACGACCCTGAGAGGGGCAATCTGCGAGAGCGAAACGTGCCTCCCTTATGGTCGACAGAAGGAGACACCAACCATATTCTTGGTACAGACCCACAGGGGAGAGACATCTTTAGTCGCATAATTTTCGGGGCCAGAATCTCCCTGATTATTGCCGCCGTGGTCTTGTGCTCAGGAGGTATCGGCGGCACTCTACTTGGACTCGTCGCAGGCTACGCAGGGGGGCTCGTGGACGAGTTAATCATGCGCTTCGTAGATATCACCTTAGCCGTGCCGTTCATTCTGGTCGCTATGGTAGTAGTCATAGTGGCCGGTCAGAGTCTTACTATAATCATCCTTCTTCTGATTGCCTTCAGTTGGAACGCTTTCGCCAGACAGGTGAGAGCGGAGACACTTCAGCTGAAGACCGCAGACTATGTGGCCCTGGCAACCGTTGCCGGAGCATCTACCTGGAGAATCTTGTACCGGCATATCCTCCCGGGTGTGACAAGCACGCTCCTGGTAATTGCCACGCTGCGCGTAGGTCAACTCATCCTGACAGAGTCTATTTTGAGCTTCCTTGGGGTCGGAATTCCGCCGCCCACACCCGCTTGGGGCGTTATGATAGCCGACGGCAGGTCCTATCTGTCCACAGCATGGTGGGTCGCTTTCTTTCCCGGCATGGCCATATTCCTGACAGTGCTCGCGTTCAACTTCCTTGGAGACTGGCTGCGAGACTGGTTTGACCCGCGGTTGAGGCAGATATAGACCGTACGAACCGCAAGTAGCGCCCTCTCGGACTGGCGGGCTATTTCACCGACCCAAGACAGGATAGCCTTCCAGGTAGCCCATCTGCACCAACTCGACATTGGGGGTCTGCCGGGAAAGCTCCCGCTCTATAGGTTCCATGTCGGTTGGCTTGGTCACCGGTGGGTTCCAGTCGTCGTGATGGCCGAGTACAATCCGCCTGGGACGCAGTAGGTCTACCTCTCGGGCGACGAATTGCGCCAATGTACCCTGGATCGGCTCGCCGTGTATATTGCCCCGGCCGGCCGCTGCCAGCAGCGCCAAGTCAGGTCGAAGGTCGCGCAAAATCCCGGTCCAATGCCCGGACGTGTCTTTCCAAAGTATGCTGCCCAAGGGGGTCTCGATGAAGTATGCCATCGCGCCGCCTTCGCCACGCGGTTGCTGAGCGCATTCCATTCTGTGGGCTTCGGCCTCCGCCATTCCCGTCACGCTGGATGAGGCGCGAAGGACCGCCTGATTGTCGAGGTTCGTCTGCCGTTCGTCCAGCGTTAAGCCCAGATCCCCCAGGCAGACCTCTCCTGAAGTTCCTGTGGTGCTCCATATACATGAGTGCTGACTGGGAAACACCCGAACAGATACGCTGTCGGACAGCCTGACCCGTTCCCCGCCCGCGACGGCAACCAACTGGTGATTGGGCACTCCTTCTATTTCCATCAGTCTTACGGACTCGTGGGAGCCGATGATGGTCGCGCCCGTTTGAAGGGCGATACGCTCGGCCCCCCAAAGATGATCGAAGTGGGAGTGCCCCACCAGCACATAGTCGGCCCTTTGCACATCTGCTACTCGAATGCCTACGGGAGTCGCCAGCGGGCTCCGGTCGATGTAGGCATCAAGGAAAATGACCAGATCATCGACGACCAACCTATAGGTGGATACACCCAACCAGTCAAGCGATACGGTCATACTGTTCCTCCGAGTTCGGCAATGGGATAATGAAGTCAAACACGTTGCGGGAAACTTCAAAACAAATATGGCCCATCATAATGTAATCGAGGTTCATCATGAATAGGGTCGAGAGGGCTGCTTAAGGGACATATGCCGCTTCTTCCAAGAGTGAACAACACACACGATCTTCGTCACTGGCTGATTGTCATGACTGTATTCGGTATCACGGGACTCAGTGCGCTCGTGTTCAGCCGGCTGCTTTTCAACGTGATTCTCGGAATGGAGGGCAGCCTGTGGTCAGGCCCCTGGTCCTACCGTGTCCTTTACCTGTCGGTGATCCCACCGTTCTATTCGGCCATGCTGGTGCTGGTGGGCTCCATCTTCGGAAAGCGGGAATATTTTATGTCGAGGGTTCTGCGGATGTGGGGTCGCCTGGTTCCAGGCAGGACTCGCAGGTGGCTTGCGCTGACCTTTTGCAAAGCTCGAGGCCGCCACAGCTCTGCCGACCATCCCCACATCACGTAATGTAGGCCGCACGGCAGTCGGGCTCTTCCGAACTGCGTGGGCAAATCGAAAGCACTGCCCAGCTTTCGGTCAATAAGTGGGCAAGTACATCACGAGAGCAGCGGCCGAGCAACAGCGATTCGCGTGTCGACAGACGAAGCCGAGGGGCGAGAATTGCTCGAAGGCCAACCAAGTTGGGAGTTGGCATCCCGAGCACTGGATCACTCACCCCACGGCGGGGGGACTAGGGGATTACTCCGGTTTCTCTGAGCAGAGCGTCCGTACCCTGGAGGTCGGACAGCGAGCTGAGGTCTATGCCGGGGCCATTGAGCGTGTCGATCGAGGGTAGCAGGCGGTGCGTGTTCACACCCTCCACGAGGGGGTACTCAAACGTCTGACCGGCGAAGTACTGCTGGGCGACCTTGGAGAGCATGAATCGCATGAACGTTTCAGCGTTGTCGCGGTTCTCACTGGTGCCGAGGATACCGGCTCCGGCAACCATTACCAGGCTGTCCGGCCCACCGTTCTTCAGGAACAGGTTGCGTGCGGCGAAGTCGTCGCCCGTTTCCTGAATGAACCTGTGTAGATAGTAGTGATTCACAAGGCCCACTGCGACTTCGCCCGCCCCCGCGGCGGCCACGATTGGCGTGTTCTTCTGGAAAACGCCAGGCTCGTTGGCCAGCATGTCGAGCAGCCATTGTCGAGTTTCTTCTTCTCCCCACATCAATCGCATGGCGGTTACCATCGTGCGGAACGAAGCATTGCCTGGAGGCCAGCCGATGCGTCCCTTCCACTTGGGGTCGGTCAGGTCCTTCACCGAAGTGGGAAGCTCGTCTTCACTCACGAGTTCCGTACTGTACACGATCACCCGGGCCCTGCCGGATATTCCCACCCAGGAGCCTTCTGGAGACCTGGCCCATGCGGGTACTTTCAATACGACGTCCGCCGGGAGGGGGGACAGCATAGCGAAGTCGTCGCCCAGTCCGCCCGGGTCCTGCGCGAAGAAGACGTCGGCGGGCGAGTTGGAGCCTTCCTCCAGAAGGGTGGCAGCCATCGCAAAAGTACTGCCGTACTTCACCTGGACATCTATGCCGGTAGCCTCTGCGAACTGCTCGATGATGGGCGCTACGAGAGACTCGCTGCGCCCTGAATAGACTACCAGCCTTCCAGGCTCTTCCTTCATGCTCGATGATGAGGCAAACACGACCGCCTCCGCCGCGAGCTTGGCTGCGCTGCTTGCCTCCGCCGCGGCGTCAGCAGCAACCATGGCCGCGGTTGCAGCGTCCTTGGCCGCGAACTTGGACTCTTCGGCTGCGGCCATCGCCGTGTTGTCCTGGGCGGCCACCGCAGCATTCTGGGCTGCCTGATTGGCCTGGTTCACAGCGGACGTCATGCTGTCGTCTGTGTCGGACGATTGGCACGCTGCCAAGGCTACAACGACAATTGCCAATATAACGATAGCCCCAGAGGATCTGAACACCCGAGAGAGGAGTACGGGATTGCTAGGCAACGGCATCTAATTAGCCCTACTGAACTTCCTGCATATGTCCATGCAAAAGATGTACGTAGGATATACTAAGTAGATTAATATTATAAACCTAAGTGATAATACCCATGTGTACTTATCTCATGGATAAGGTAGTCCATTCCGTGGAGGAGGTCATCCGAGGGTATGCTAAGGAGGTCCAGATCATGGGGCTCTGAAGACTTAAGGTCTTGCCACAGCTATCAGAATGCAGCGAGGCTCAGTCGAGCTACGAAACTGCTCCTGAGTGAGGAGCGTCTAAAGTCCCTAGCCGCCCTTTACGATCGGCCGCATCGCTGCGATGTGCTCAGGGCCGGAGGCGCAGCATCCGCCGATGATCTGCGCACCCATACTCTTCCACTCCCCGGCGAACTCCGCCATCCGGGAGGGATAGTACTCGCCGTTCTGAAGGATGTCCTGTCCTGCGCTGGACCTCCGGTTCGCGGGCATCCGACTGTTCGCGAGGGGGGCAGCCGGGTTGTAGCCGAGGTTCGCGTACGCTCCGACAGGGCCGTCGAACGCCTCCTTGAGGGTCGGTAGACTCACGGATATGTTCTCCGGACTGCTGCACATAGTAAATACAGCATCAACCGGAAGACCCTCGAGCGCGCGAGCAAGGTCTGCGAGGCTTTCTCCAAAACGCATCGAGCCGTCGCTCCTGATTTCCCTCACTCCCAGGAAGACCGGCAGCCCAGCCTCCGCGCATCCCTCCACCGCGACCACACAGTCCTCGATGAAGCCCATAAATTCGGCCAGTATCACGTCCGCCCCCTCTGCGGCCAGGAGCTTGGCGTGGTCTGCCCACTCCTTCCGGTGTGCCTCGACGCCCAATTGCTGGGTGTCGGAGACCGGTTTCTGTCTGGGAGAGAGTCCTTCCTGCAGGCTAGCGGCGGCGATACCGCCGGCGACGTATGCTTCGGGACGCATCTCGTCGCGCGCCTTTACCGCGTTGCGGATTGCCGCGGTGGCGTACTTGCGCCAGTTATCACGCTCGCCAATCCTTTCGAGACGGGTGGGCGTCGTCCAAAAGTTGTTGCTGATGATGATGTCTGCACCTACCCGCAGGTAGTCCGAGTGCACCTGCTGCACCACGTCGGCATACTCGATATTCGCCGTGGCCGACCAAGCCTTCAGCCGGTCCTCGGCCTCTTTGAGAACGTCGGCACCGCGCCGCTGAAGCTCCGACCCGGTCCCACCGTCCAAGAGGAATGTTTCTCCACTGCTGAGCCGGTCAACGATTGAATCTCTCGCCATGTCTTTCCCTCCCGCAGACATTCTGCGTCTTATGCCGAGCGGCTAACCTACCGCTGACTAACTGTTGCACGTACCAGCTTCAGGCCGCTGTGAATCCGCCATCCACCACCAGCTCCGCGCCCGTTATGTACGACGCTTCGTCCGACGCCAGGAACAGCACAGCGTAGCCGACCTCCTCAGCACGCCCCAGACGGCGCATCGGCACCGTCTCCACCATATTGCTGCGCATCTCCGGGTCCCTCGCCGCGCTGGACGAGCGCATCGGCGGCATCACTCCAGGATGCACCGAGTTCACTCTTATTCCATCCTGCGCATACTGCACCGCCGCAGACTTCGTCACAATCCGCACCGCGCCCTTCGACGCGTTATATCCCATGTGGACGACATTTTGCCCCACGATGCCGCTGATGGACGATATGTTTACGATGGAGCCGCCGCCTGCCGCCTGCATCTGCGGTATCACACTCTTCATGCCCAGGAACACGCCCTTGGCGTTGATGTCCATGAAGGTGTCCCATCCCTCAGTGCTCATCGAATCAGGGTGGTGTGTGCCGCTGATGCCGGCGTTGTTCACCAGGATGTCCAACTTGCCGAACCTCGCCACTGTCGCCTCGACCGCCCTTTCCCAGTCGGACTCGCTCGTAACATCCAGCCTGATGAACACTGCGTCGCCGCCCGCCTCGGCAATTTCCGCCTCCACCTGTCGGCCTTCCTCTTCCACGATGTCTGCAATGACGACCTTCGCGCCCTCACGCGCGAACATCTTGCACTCCTCGGCGCCCATCCCGTTCGCGCCCCCGGTGATAATCGCAACTTTCCCTTCGAGCCTCATAACTCACCTCAAAGTATCTTTACTATGGACTGAATTGACTTTGGTGGGGCGACTTGTTGATTCTACCACTACGGAGCGGAGCGAACGCCTGTACAATCCGGTGAGAGGCAGCCTCTCATTCAAGACAGCATTGAGAAATCGGAGGTGTGGAATGGCAACCATAAACTCGGTGCTAGGGCCATTGGATACGGCGGACCTGGGGTTCACCTTGCCCCATGAACACCTGATCGATTCGTCCGCCGGCATCCGGACTACATATTATGAGTTGGAATTCCGTGACCAAGCCCTGGACATGGCTTTGGAGTCCTTTAACGAGGCCAAGAGTGGTGGAGTCGACACTGTCGTTGAAGTCTCTCCATTGGACTTGGGGCGGGACGTCCTTCTTATGAAGGAGGTTTCGGAAAGAACAGGGGTACAGTTCATTTGCTGCACTGGCTGCTGGCTGGACATTCCGCGAAGCTTCTGGGGCAGGGGCAAGGACTTCATAGCGGACCTTTGGGTGCGTGAAGTCGAGCAGGGGATAGACGGTACGGAAATCAAGGCTGGCATCATCAAGGTGGCCACCAGTGACCCAATTACCGAGCAGGAAGAGTTGATGCTGCGGGCATCTGCCAGGACACACCTGCGCACCGGCGTTCCCATAACCACCCACACTCCCGCCGACTCACGGGTAGGTGAGGAGCAGGTGCGCATCCTCAAAGAGGAAGGCGTGGAGCCTCATCACGTATACGTGGGACATCTCAACAACACTCTTGACCCGGACTATCACAGGCAGCTGGCTCGACTCGGGGTCTGGCTGGGCTGGGACATAAACAATCCCTTTGGCCGCCCAGACCTGCCTCCGTGGCAGCAGAGGACCGACTATCTGAAAGAGCGGTTGGACGAGGGCCTGGCCTCCAACATGATGCTGTCCCACGACTGGAACATTGTGCTGTCCCGCATCGGCTCGCCGGGCATGCCCAGCAGGGACCAGAACCCTGATGGGTACCTCTGGATCAGCCGCGCTATAATCCCCAGACTTATGGAGTCCGGGGTCCCGGAAACAGTGATCGACCGGATGATGATCGACAACCCCAGAAGGTACTTCGAGGGCGTGCGCCCGTCTGACTAACTGACCGCTTCCGCCGTCCTGATCCGCGACAGGCTCGGGTAGGCTCTAGTCGGTGGCCTAGTAGCGCTGTACCTGTTGTTCCTTGAGGCCGGTCCGCTCGGCCTGAACCCTAGTGGACCTGAAAATTCTCGTTCTCAATCATGTCAGTTCCACAAGGGTCGATCCCGACAACTGCCTACGGTCTGCCACCTCCTGGCTGCTATACACCCTGAAAGCCCACACAGCGACCGGATGCTTGTCCTTCCGGCCTTTCAGCCTCGGCTCCCCCCACCTCCTCGACATACCAGGGTGTGTCGCTAGTAGCGCCGGCCGGCCATGCGCAGCGCACCTTGGCCTGGTCTTGCGTCGGCGCCATGTCACTCACGTCAGTGAGTACACTGAAGCCGACCGTGAGGACCAGGATGGCAATGTATACGACCGAACGCAATGTAATGTGCATTGAAGCCTCCGTGCCGAAACCTTGGCCGTCGCCACTACTGGATTATGCTCGAGGAGTATGGATACAGTAGACGTGTAGGTGGTACTCCATCAACAGTTAACCTCTTGCGGACACAAGGTCCTGCTGACTCGAAGTGAGGTCATTCCACCACTGCCTGCAATCACTGGGGCATTCGACTTCCCTGAGCTTGCCCTTACTCTATTCCATTTATGGGATATGCACAAATTCAAGTGTGGATACGGGACAGTGCAACTTGCTGGAATCGGAACTGACACATTTCACCTACATTCGCTTACTGGCGAGACTGCGACAGGGCATCGGTTCGGGTACTCCATTCTGACCTACCGGACTATGCCGCCAAGATGATGTATGTTACTTTCGACTTCTCAATGGTGGGACATTACACTCGCGGCCTCCATAATTAGGTTTCTTAAGGCACAGGAATGACCCTCAGCAAGCGTCTATTCGCAGCATGGTACGACCTGCTCAACTCCGGTGTGGAAGGGCGAGTCGTTGCTTACAGGAAGCGCACAGCCGGCTGCGCATGGGGCGATGTGCTGGAGGTTGGCGGCGGCACGGGGGCAAATCTCCCTTACTACCCAGACGACTCAAGAATTACCTTCGTCGAGCCTGACGCCCACATGATTAAGCGGCTGAGGCGGCACATTCGTCGGCAAGGGAAGGAAGCCACCATTGTCCGGCAGGTCGGCGAGAGCCTGCCATTCGTGGATGCGAGCTTCGACACTGTGGTTACGACGTTGGTGCTGTGCATGGTGCGCGATCCTGATGCGGTAGCTCGAGAGGTGCGACGCGTCCTCAGACCGGGAGGCGCTTTCTTCTTCTACGAGCATGTCTTGTCACCGCGCAGGCGTGGGCGCTGGTGGCAGAACAAGCTCAATCCAGCGTGGAAGTGCTTTACGACGGGCTGCAACCTCAACCGCGATCTTACTGCGTCAATTCAAGGTGCAGGCTTTTCAGGCGTCGAACTTGAAGCATTCGACCTCTCGGTCAGGTTGCCAGTTACGATTCCAAATATAGTCGGCATCGCCAGAACCTGATATGGCCCCGGCCGGCCATGGACCGCCACTGCTTGCGATTTCCCGTGGTCCGGGACATGGGTAGGTCGATCAGATAACGAAGGTTCCACGGCGCTCCTGTTTCAGCGGAATCTGTGTAGAATCGGCTGTAGGTGTCCTTTCGAAATCCATGGCAGGGAGAGAGACAATGCAGCCTGAACCATTTCAGATAAACATCAGCGACGATCTGCTGGAAGATCTGCGCAACCGCCTCAGCGCCACTCGCTGGCCTGACGAACTCCCCGGTGTGGGCTGGGATTACGGCTCTAACTTGGACTACATGAAGGACCTGGTTGACTACTGGCGCAACGACTTCGACTGGCGAGAGCAAGAACGCCTGATCAACTCATTCAGCCACTTCATGGCGACGGTCGGAGGACTGGGGATACACTTCATCCACGAGCGTGGACGCGGGCCCGACCCGATGCCGCTCGTCATTACGCACGGCTGGCCCGGAACATTCTTCGAAATGCACAAGCTCATCCCTCTGCTCGTCGATCC
>DAOUHG010000082.1:0-10267 GCA_034428835.1 Dehalococcoidia bacterium | reverse complement strand
AATTAGCCGGCAAACTGGCCCAGGCTGTCCTTGCCCACGGATAGCAGCAAATAGCTCTCAATCCGATGTATGCCCGGGATGGAGCCGAGATCGGTCAGAAGAAAATCGCCCAGCTTGTCTGAACTGTCGACACTTACGCACAACATCAGATCGTAGCTGCCAGTTGTACAGGCGGCAAAGGTTACTTCTTCCCGACTGCATACCTGCGCCAGCACCGCATCCACTTCGGACGGTTCTACTGTCACCCCAACCATGCACTGAGACATTCTTCCCAGGCCCTTGGGGTCGGAGATGACCCGGAACTGGACAACGTCCTCTTCCACCATCCTTTTAAGGCGCCGTCTGACGGTTCCCTCACTGACACCAACATGACGGGCGATCTGAGCGTTCGACGCTCTTCCGTCGGTGCTCAGTATCTCAACAATCGCCACGTCAATTCTGTCCATAGGGTAAGCCTCGTTTTTGGGATATGTTCACGTCCAATATAGCGATTCTGAGATGCTGTGAGAAGTGTTTCAAGCCTAGAAATTGGTCAACACGGCTCACATTTTCCACGAAGCACTGCCATTATGTGTGGACGAAATTCGCAGTCAATATAGATTCTGTGTGAGCAGCGTAACACATAGACCGAGGCTAATACACGTGGCTAAAACTTGCTGATGGACAGATAGAAGCCAATTCCACCCGCGAGTAAGTTGATAGTATTAAACGTCATCCCCCCTGTCAGATAAGTAATCATAGTATATCCGAGAAGCATCGATAGTCCGGCTGCGAGTTTCAGCCTCGTCCCCCGCTTTCTATTTGTAGCCAAGCTGATCGTCTCGCCCACCAGATACCCAAGCCCAACGATCAGCACAGCCAAAATATAGGGGAAGTGGAAGAATCTTACCGCAAGAACGACGACGACCCCACCAGCGATCCCCACCAGCAGCCCCGCTCCGATGCCCCTCGCCATGAACATGGGCGAAACATCGAAAGTCGGTGTCGGGCGGGAGCGACCGCAGTCCGGGCAGCGAACTCCAACCGGCGCGTGGACCATGCACCGGGGACAGATAGCGTCTCCGCAGCGTCCGCATGTGATGCTGGTCTCAACGCCAGAGTGACGTTTGCAAAACATCGCCTGTGACATACCGAAACGACCTCAGTCAGGACGGCGTTCCGTCCACTCTGCCCTCTTTGGAACATCCCTGTCCCACACGAGCCGATACATGAGAACTCTCCGCAGTGGGTACTCTGACGGAGGACGCTCCCAGTTAGCTGTCAGTCTCTTTAAGAACATCATAAGGCAGATTAGGACAATGGTGAGGATGATTTCAGACTCACGCCTGAACGCGAAGGCGGTGACGGGGAGGGCCAGCAGCGCGGCAAATGTCCAGAATCCGGTGTCGCGGCTGAGCAGTCTGCCTATTGTGAACACTGCGAGCCCCAGAATCAATATCTCCCAGAACAAGCCAAGTCCGAGCGCGGCTCCGATGGTGACTGAAACTCCCCTGCCGCCAGTCAGTCGTAGGTACGGAGACCAGTTGTGCCCCACGAGCGCGACAAATCCGGCAGCACCCAGGACCCACAGGTCCACGCCAACCAGCTTTCCCAGCGCCACTGGAAGAAGGCCCTTAACCAGGCAATCGAACGCGCCCTGCAGAATGCCCTGCCACTTCCCCACGTGTTCGATGACATTAGAAGCCCCTACGTTGCCAGAGCCGTAGTCCCTGATGTCGATTCCCGCCACATATCTGGAGACCAGATAGCCAGTTGGGATTGAACCGATCAGGTATGCCCCGACGATGAGAATAGCGGACTCGACCATACCTATATCGTCAGCTCCGCTGATTAGACCGGACGATGTCCGCGTGCGCGGCCTCCAGCCTGGAGAGCGTCTCCATAGGCGGTCCGACGGAGCCGGGTTCAGGTTCACCGGGGTTGCCTGAACAGTGGTAGTCGCTGCCGCCGCATGGGATCAGGTCGAGCTCGTCTGCGATGCGCTCGAGATGGGCTACCTGATCGCGAGTGTAGTCTCCGTAGTACACCTCAATACCGACGATCCCATGCTTCTTCATCTGTCTGACGGTCGCGTCTAGCTGCTGCACTTCGCCCCTGCTGGACTTGATCTGCGAGTATGTGGGATGGGCCATTACGGGCGCCGCGCCGTTTCGCCTGAGCATCCGGATCGCGTCTTCCGGGGTCAGCTTACTCCTCTCGACGTAGGCGGGGCCGTCCCTGCCGATCAGCTCGTCGAATACCTGGTTTGGGTACTTGAAATACCCCGCCTCGACCATCGCGCTCGCGATGTGCGGCCTTCCTATAGAGGCGTCGCCCGCGATCTGCTGGACTCGACTCCACTCGATGTCGTACCCCATTGAGTTGAGGCGCGCAACCGTGGCGCGCCCGCGATCGAGGCGGCCTTCCCTGAATCTCGCGAGAGTCTGCTGAAAGTCCGTGTCGGAAGTGTCGATGAAGTATCCCAGTATGTGAATCTCGGAACCGGGCACGTCGGTACTCAACTCGATTGCCGGGATGACACGTAGACCAGGGTGTGTCTCTGCGGAGGCGAATGCCTCGCTCAGCCCCTCTGTCGAGTCGTGATCGCTGATGGCTATAACCTTCAGGTCCCGGGTGGCGCACAACTGAACAAGCTCGGCGGGCGTCAGCGTGCCATCCGATGCTCGCGTATGGAGGTGTAGGTCAGCTTCGATCGTCATAATTGATCCCGCAGATGGTAGTAAGCATCCTGAAGTACCCGTTAAACGAACGCAGCGGCCGGATTGCTCCGACCGCTGCGTTCACTGCTGTTTGGACCGGATGGCTCTGTAGCCGTTTCTATGTTACCTCGCGTACTCGACGATCCTGCTTTCGCGGATCACCGTCACCTTGATCTGACCTGGATATACCAAGTTGTCCTCGACCTTCTTGACGATGTCCCGGGCCAGCTTGGAAGCCATGATGTCGTCGATCGAGTCCGGCCTGACCATAACGCGTACTTCGCGGCCCGCCTGAATGGCGAAGCAACGCTCGACGCCTTCGAAATCGCTTGCGACATCTTCCAGAGCCTGGAGACGTTTGATGTAGTTCTCGACGGTATCCTTGCGTGCGCCTGGCCTCGCCGCGCTGATTGCGTCGGCGGCGGCCACGATGAAAGCCTCCGGGGAGGTCATAACGTCGTCGTGGTGCTCGGCGATGCACGCACACACCCTGGCCGCCACATTGTACTTGTTGGCGATCTCGGCGCCGATCTCAGCGTGTGGCCCTTCCACTTCGTGAGTGAGCGCCTTTCCGATATCGTGGAGCAGACCGCCGGACTTGGCAACCTTGATGTTGGCCCCGACCTCAGATGCGATCATGCCTGCGATATGCGAGACTTCCAACGAGTGTTGAAGTACGTTCTCACCATAGCTGTAGCGGAACTTCAAGCGTCCCAGCAGCTTGATGATCTCGGGGTTCATTCCACGTACCCCGGTGTCGAATATCGCCTCTTCTCCAGCTGACCAGATCGACTTCTCGACCTCTGCCTCAGAGCGGCTGACCATCTCCTCAATGCGCGCAGGGTGGATCCTGCCGTCCGCAATGAGCTTGGTCACGGCAATTCTGGCGACCTCGCGCCTGACTGGATCGAAGCACGACAGGGTTACGGCCTCCGGCGTGTCATCGATTATCAGGTCGACGCCTGTATTCTTTTCGATTGCTCTTATATTCCGTCCTTCGCGGCCTATCAGACGACCTTTCATGTCGTCGTTGGGAAGGGGAACTGTGGTTACAGTCATTTCAGAGACGACATCGGCAGCCATTCTCTGAATGCTGGTAGCCAGTATCCTGGAAGAGACCTCGCGGGCGTCTTCCTGTGCTTGCACCTCAATGTCTCTATACCGACGGGCTATCTCGTGTTGGATCTCCTCTTCGGCATCGCGCATCAGCAGGTCCTTAGCCTGTGGGAGACTCAGCTCCGAGATCTCCTCCAGCTTTGCGAGCGCCTGCTGCTTGCTGTCCTCGATCTCGTCCACTATCTTCTGGGCGTGGCCCTCCTGTTGCGCGATCGTTTGCTCTCGACGTTCGAGATTTTTGGCCCGCTTGTCGAGGTTCTCATCTCGCTTTCTTAGTCTGCGCTCAGACCGTTTGAACTCAGACCTGTGGTCTCTCTGTTCCTTTTCCCATTCGGCGCGCAAGTGAAGCGTTTCTTCCTTGGCCTCTATGACCAGGGTCTGGGCTCCGCTCCGCGCCGCTTCTACGATTTTGTCAGCCTCAACCTGAGCGCTGTTGATACGTCTCGCCGAAACCAGCCGACGGCCATAAAAGCCGGCTCCAGCCCCTACCGATAGGCCTATCAGGGCGGCGAGCAGCGCAATAATGCTTTCCATGCGACTCACCTTCCTTGGTTTTCCCACTCCATCAGGCGGTTTGGGAATGGTATCATCGTAAGCGTCGCTGTTTTGCATGTCAAGGTAAACCATCGCCTTGATTCGCAAATATTTGATCGCTCTTGCCCATTCCAATGTCCCGACAGCCGGCGCTGTCAGGTAGTTGGAGAGTCGTCCGTGTTACCGATGCCGGGCCCGGATGATGGGGCCTGCACCGAATAGCTGCTTGCGACGTAGTGGACTCTCCACCTTGACACCATAAACCTGACGCTATGATACTCTCTGGCGAGTTGGAACTGGTGGCAAACGGTGGAATCGCCACAGGTGGAGGCATAGTTGAGAGTAGTAGTCACGCTGATTGCGGTTTTCTTGTTGGCTTCAGCTTGTGCTGATGAGCCGGTTGCGCCGACTCCCGCAACAGTCCCTGTGCCAACCGCGACGCTGCAATCGTCTCCAACTCCAGCGCCCACGGCCACGCCTGCCTCGACTCCCACGCCCGCGCCCACTGCTACTCCAAAGCCGACCAGCACGCCCGCGCCGACCCCCACGTTCGCACCTAAGCCTGTGATATTGCCGACAGTCGAAGTCGTGTTGGAGACACCGACTCCTACGGCAGCGTTCCCCCAAGACCTGGACCGAAAGTTGGACGCGATTAGCCTCCAGGCGGCCGCCATTCGCGGCCTCACTAACCGCGGCTCATTCGAGCGTCGTCTGGTCTCCTCTGAAGAGCTGAGGCAGATGCTTGAGGAAGACCTTGCCGAGGACGCTGAGGACCTTGAGATCGCTGATAGACTCTACTCGATACTCGGTATAATAGAACCCGATTCAACCCTGAGCGACATCCTGCTGGATGTGTACTCGAACATAGTGGTCGGCCTGTTCGACACTGATGAAAATGCGCTGTTCGTGCTCGCCGATGGCGATGAGTTCACGCTGTCGAACGAGCTAACAGTCGCCCACGAGGTCGCCCACGGCCTGCAACAGCAGTACTATAACATCAGGGATATTCGTGATGGCGCCGAGGATAACTCCGACAGGCGGCGAGCTATTACCGCGCTTATCGAAGGCGACGCCTCCCTGGTGGAGATCATCTACAGACTCCGGGTGTTCGACGACCGCCAACGCCAAATGCACGTGGAGGAATCTCAGGCCGCCGATCTCTCGGCCTATCGCGCGGCTCCGGCGCTGATCCAGCGCACGGTGACGTTCCCATATTTCGAGGGAGCGAATTTTGCGATTGGGATGTTCCAGCTAAACGGCGACTTCGCGGCCATCGACCAAGCTTACGACGCGCTGCCTGAGTCAACTGAGCAGATACTGCATCCAGAGCTCTATGGCGTGGACTCGCCAGTAGTGGTCACCATGCCCGACCTAGTGTCTACGCTCGGAGACGGCTGGACCGAGCTGGATAGGGACGTTATGGGCGAGCTGTTCCTGGCAGCACTTCTGCAGGCCATTCTGCCGACAGGTGAGGCCAACCAGGCTGCTGCTGGATGGGGGGGCGACGCCTACATACTCTTTGAAGACGATATGGGCAGCGAGGCCCTGGTGTCGGTCAGCGTGTGGGACACTTTGGAGGATGCCGAAGCTTTCTCATCCGCTCTGATGCAGTACTTTCAGGTTGTGACAGAGGCCGAGCAGTGGGAGGAGCAGGAGACTGGGGACGGCGCGAGTGCACATCGTATCTCTTCGGGAAGTACGGCTGTAGAGGTCCGTTCAGAGGCGGGTCAAGTGTCGCTGACTGTGGCCGCTGATCTGGACACGGTCGACGACATAGTAACTGCCCTGATTGAGTCTGAGGGCGTAACGGTCGATCTGGAAAGCGCCGCCACCTCGACTTCGCAGTAGTCTAGCCGCCGAACATACGCATCATCTCCCGGCGACCCTTGCCGGAAGACATCTGTCTCATCATGCGCTTCATCTGCTTGAACTGGTTGAGGAGCTGGTTGACGTCTCGCGGGGTTGTACCGCTGCCTTTGGCGATGCGTCGTCGCCTGCTGCCGCCGATGATGTCGGGTCTGCGGCGCTCCTCAGGGGTCATAGAGTAGATGATCGCTTCAACCCGCTTCAGGCCGTCGTTGTCCAACTGGTCCGCCGGCAGCTTGCCTCTGACCGACGAAAATCCGGGAATCATCTCCAGCACCTGGCTCAGCGGCCCCATTTTCTTGAGCTGTTGAAGCTGTTGAAGGAAGTCGTCCAGATCGAAGCGTGCCTGACGTAGCTTGCGGTCCAGCTCCAGGGCCTGCTGCTCATCGATGCCTTGCTCGGCCTTCTCGATAAGCGTAAGCATGTCGCCCATCCCGAGGATTCTCGAAGCAAGCCTGTCGGGGTGGAACTGTTCGAGAGCGTCCATACGCTCTCCGGTGCCCATGAACTTGATGGGAACTCCCGTAACTGTGGTGATCGAGAGAGCGCCGCCGCCTCGCGCATCGCCATCCATCTTGGTGAGCGCAAGGCCCGTTAGATTGATTCGCTCGTGGAATTTCTCGGCGACATCGACGGCCTCCTGTCCGGTCATGGCGTCGAGCGTGAGCAGGGTCTCCGTCGGTTGGACCGCATTGTGGACGTCTTCGAGCTCATCCATCAACTCGGAATCAACTTGGAAACGACCTGACGTATCTATGATCGCCCATGCAGCGCCGACTTCCCGGGCTCGTCTGATCCCGGCTTGGGCAACCGCGACAGTGTCTGAGGAGCCGCGTTCGGAATAGACTTCGACGCCTGTCTGGCGTCCCAGCGTCTCCAACTGGTCAATCGCGGCCGGCCTGCGCAGGTCGGCTGCCACCAGCACCGATGACTGGCCACTCTGCTTGAGATGAAGGGCGAGCTTGGCAGACATGGTTGTCTTGCCCGCGCCGTTCAGTCCGGCCATCAGGACAACAGTGGGCTGGGACGATCCAGTTGCGAGTCTGTGACTGCCGCCGGTGAGGATAGCTGTCAGCTCTTCGTTTGTGATCTTGACCACCTGTTGGCCGGGGGTCAGGCTGGTCAACAGGTCTTCCTGGGATACACGCTCTTTGATGCTGGACACGAGCTGGCGGGCGACGCGGAAGTTAACGTCTGCCTCAAGTAGGGCTATGCGGACCTCACGCAGTGCGGAGTCTATGTCCTTCTCGGTCAGCCGCCCTTTCGATCCAAGCCGGCCGAAAACGTCGTTCAGTTTCCCTGAAAGGACTTCAAACATTCACAGCCCCAATCGTTCGACGTGGTCTGCGGCTCACGCGCGCTGTCCTGTCCCGTACACCGATTCAACCATGTTGTTCATGATTGTCGATATGAACCGGACTCCTGAGATCGCGCGGTCATACTCCATTCGTGTGGGGCCTATCAGTCCCAGCGTTCCGAGCGCGTAGCCCGGCACACCGTATCTGCAAATCACCACGCTTAAGGGACGCAGAACGTCTCCCTGGTGCTCCCGTCCGATCACTACACGGACGAACTGTCCCACTGGCGCCTCTTCGAGTGCGGCTTCGACCAGAGAGCCGTCCTCTATACCGTGAATGATCGGTCTCACCTTGTCGTAATCTACGAACTCCGGCTGGTCCAGAAGGTTGCGCAGACCATTGACGTAGTGGTCATCGTGGCCAGATGCGTCCTCTTCCTGGAGCATGAGCATCGTAGCGTCTACTGCCTGGCGTTCGGGTGTCGTTAGCGCCACCGCCTGCTCCGAGATTTCCTCGTGAGTGAGCCCGATCATCTGGCCGCGAAGGCGAGTGGAAATCGATTCGAGGTGAGACCTGTCCACGGGCGCTTCGAAACGCAGGAGCTGTTTCCTGAGTTTGGCCTGCTCCAGCACGACGACGAGCAGTGCGAGCACGTCATGTAGGGGGATCAGCTCCAGGTGCCTGACCCGCGATACAGATGTCTTGGGGAAGGTGGCGATGCCCAGGTTTCCCAAGATCTGCGAAATAAGGGTCGCCGCGACGCTTCCCCAGCGGTCAACGTCATCCCGGACATCGTCGAACCTATTGCTGATTGTCGCGCGGGTCTGGGACGGCACTCTGTTAGCTTCGTTAGAAACGAATGACTCGACATAGAGACGATAGGCCTTGTCCTCGGGGACACTTCCGGCCGACGTATGCGGACGCGAGATATATCCAAGCTCTTCAAGCGCGGCGACCTCATTACGCACCGTCGCGGGGCTTACGCCCAGACGGTGATTCCGAGTGAGGCTCTCCGATGAAATAGGAACTGCATCGTGGACATAGTCGCTCACGATGTGCCTGAGGATATGCTTTTGGCGGTCTGTAAGCATTTGCGTTGTCTGTCTGAGACTTGAAACAAGCACGGTAGGAGCCCATTGCGGACTCCTGTATGCTGGCGGCGTTCTACCAGTATACTACAGGCAAGAACTTCGGACACCAGCGGCGACTGAGAGGAACTACATGGAGATAACCTGGTCCGGACACTGTTCTACGCGAATCGTAAGCGGCGATGTCGTGCTGCTCAGCGACCCGTTCCCAGACATGGCAGTCCCTCCAGAAGTCCACATAGTTGCGGTCACGAACGACGGGCCCCTCCACTCGGCCCATGGTCGCATCGACGGCGAGTTTCACCTGATAGATGGCCCCGGACTGTACGAGGTGCTCGGATACAACATCACCGGTATCGGCACCGCGCTCAGCGACGAAGAAAGCAACAGGAGGATAAATACCGTTTACGTGATCCGGTCAGATGGTGTTTCAGTCTGCTACCTGGGTTCGCTGAGTGTCAAGTTGAGTGCGAGGCAGCTTGACTCGCTCGGCTCGATTGACGTGCTGATCGCCTCGGCCGAGCAGCGAGGAGAAGTCGGGCCGACGGAGATCTCAAGGCTCGTAAACGTTCTGGGCCCCCGGATCGTGATACCCATTGGGGAGGATGAAGCAGGGGAGGGGAGAGTCGGAGACGAAGAGACGCCGCTCGGCTCGCTTCTTCGACAGATGAACGTTGAGCGTCCAGACCTACAACCTCGCCTGAACGTAACAGAGAACAATCTTCCCAGGGAGACAAGGGTAGTCTTGCTACAGCGGTCCTTGGTCCGGCGTAGGCCCTAGGAGTTAGTTGAGGCGGGACGCCCCGCAGCCTGTAATTCAGAGACCGCTCCACTCGGAGCGGTCTCTTTCTTTATGTCTGGGGATCTAGTCTGGCGTTAGCGTCGTCTTCTGACAGTGCGGACGCCGGCTATCAGACCGAGCGGCGCAACCAGTAGCAGCATGTTGGCAGCTGCCGTGGCGGGCGACACCGGGCCAACCGATCCGCATCCGCCGCCTGACTCTTCTCCGTCCTCAGGTGGCTGTTCCTGACCCGGCGGTGGGGGAGCCGGTGGCGTCGGAACCTGAGTTGGTGGGGCCGCCGTCGGAGTTGGCGGAACCGGAGTTGGCCTTGGCGTCGGCGGAACGGGAGTGGCGGTCGGGGTGGGCTGTGAAGTAGGGGTCGCTACAGCCTCGGCCTGAATGGAAATTGTCCAGTTGCCGTCCGCGACGACGAATAGGCCGTGGACTCCCGGTTCGGCGCCCTGTGCGGCGCCTGCCCTGACAGCCAGCTGCTTGGTACCTCTGAACGACCCTCGCTCATTGGCGAGATTGGCTGCGAGAGTGCCGTTCGGCTCCATCAAATCGACTACGAAGTTACTGCCTCCGTCGTGAACGAGAGTAAAGTCTACGCGGCCAGCTTCCAGCTCGATAGGTCCGGCGACATCGTCCCCCGAGCCTCTTAGTGAGATTGGCGCACGATCCCCGGATGTCCAACTGGGCTGGCTGATCTCGAACTGCCAGGCTCCCGAAGCCTCGACACTCAGTGAATGCGGTCCAGGAGCAGGGCCACTCAGGGAGTCCTCGTTGACCCCGACGCCCACTATGCCTGAGTACCCGCCGGACGCATTCACGAGCAGCCGTTCTGAGCGCCCGCGAGAGTTGATGAGATCGACCGAGATGTCGCCG
>DAOUHG010000081.1:0-8300 GCA_034428835.1 Dehalococcoidia bacterium | reverse complement strand
ACGTGGTCCACCCGCCGCCACAATCAAATGGCCGTCAGATCAGGACCGTGAGCGCCTGGGGCGAGCGGCACCAGGCCGATCTCAGTCGAAGGAGAGTCCTTGTGGTCGGGGCCGGTAGTGTCGGGCTCGATGTCTTCGTACGTCTCGCTGCATCCGGGCTGTGCCACCTGACTGTGATGGACTTTGACGTAGTCAAGTCCCATAACCTCGACCGTCTTATTGGCGCAGCACAGCGCGACGTGCGCCTGAGGCGACCCAAGATCCACGTTGCCCGGCGGGAAGCTACAGAGGCAGCAACTGCCAGTCGGTGCAGTATAGAGGTTACCGACCGGTCAATCTGTGAACCTGACGGACTGCAGATCGCACTTGATCACGACCTGATCTTCTCCTGCGTAGATCGGCCTTGGCCCCGGGCTGTACTCAACTCTTTAGCTTACTCGGATCTCATCCCGGTTATCGATGGTGGCATTGCCATTGATACCTTCGATGGTGGAGACATGCGCAATGCCACCTGGCGCTCCCACGTTGTCAGGCCGGGGCGACCATGCATGAGTTGCAATCGTCAACTCGACCTCGGTTCAGTCGCCCTCGAACGCCAGGGGCTACTTGATGATCCTGCTTACATCCAAGGTGCCGGCGAGAATCGTACCCCAGCCGGTCAGAACGTCGCCCCGCTCTCAATCAACGTTGCGGCGAGCGTCCTTGCCCAATACGTCAGCTTCAGCGTGGCCCCATCTGGCCTCGGAGATCCCGGCCCACTCCAATATGTGTTCAGCACCCACTACCTCGAGCACCGCAATGAAACTACGAGCCCCCACTGTGCCGCTGAGGCTGCCGAGGCCGTGGGCGATCATCGCGTCTGCCTCACAGGTGTCCATGAAGAAGCGGAACGACAACGACAACTCTCAGGGTCGGTGGGTGCCGGCATTCGCCTCCTCCGCTGGGTCGACGATCGTGCTCTAGGGATCACGATGTGGTTGGGCCGACGGTAGGGCTGTACGCAGAGAGAAAGGACTGTGATGCAGCCACGCTGGCCCAGAATCCAGACACACTTGATAGGTTCCCCTAAATCAACTCATGCTCACTGGGGCAAGCCGTACACGCAGGAGCCAATCATGAAGGAATTGCGAATAATGTCCGAAGTTGAACTGCTCCAGACGCACAGTGCAGTCATCGCCGAGTTACGTCATCGTGGCGTAGTCAAGACAGAAAACAACCCCATCGCCGGCTATACGGAGTGGTTGGTGTGCACTCGCCTTGGGTTGCAAGTACAGGGGAATTCTCAGGCAGGATTTGACGCTATCGGTCCTGAAGGAATTCGCTATCAAATCAAGGGGAGACGTTCCGCCGATAATTCAGTCCAGCTCAGTACGATAAGAAACCTCGACCAACACAGATTTGACTTCCTGATCGCGGTAGCATTCAACGAGGATTATTCTGTCCGCCTCGCCGTCAAGATCTCACATGACGCGGTACGGGACTTGGCAAGATTTCAGAGTCATGTAAATGGGTCCAGACTGACATTGACGGACAAAACTGCGGAACGAGGCGGCGTTGAGGACATTCTCCGTCTCCTTTCATAGGGCTAAGCTATCCGCCATCAGCAAAAGGATGACGGGTGGTCCGTATCTACCCATTCACTCTGCTCATACACCACTCCTCGGGACTTGACCCAGACCTGGAAATCAGCCGATACACGGTCACGTGGAAAACAACCCCAGAGGACGACCCCAACGGCCATGATGCGAGACCCCAGCGAGCCGATACGTGTGACCACGCACATCTGAGGAGCTGCGAAATCGTCATGGAGGCCGTCGGGTTTCGTCAATCCGCGGCACCCGGGTCGTCAGTTGGGAAAGACCTTCTATATGCCCGTACAGGGTGGGGAAGTAACGGCTAGCGTAGCCAGCGCTGTGGCTAAACACACACTGCCGATTTCGCCATGTCGGGATTGGTTCGCCCTATTTAGGTTATGTCAACAATGGCCCCACGCTTTGATCAACGCGATGATCTGGCTGTACATCAGGGAGGATTGTCTGAAGTCATATCAAGTCGTGCTGAGAACATCGATTGTCACGGGCGGTGCTGTGGCCTGTGATCGACGTCAGCCATTTTTGCCGGTCTGCCCCCATGTCCGTCTGACCATTCTGGGCTGCGTTGCTCCTGTAACTCGGCACGTCGAACTCCAGTATCACCGAGTGGTGGACGATCCTGTCTATCGCTGCCGCGGTCGCCATCGGATTGGCGAACACCTTCTCCCACTCACTGACTACCAGGTTCGAGGTGATGCCCAGTAAGCGACGCTCGCAGCGATCTGCTATCAGGGTGAATAGCGGCGGACCGGAGGATGAAGGTGGCGCCGAGGGCCGAGAAGCTGGGGATTGTGCCGCCGGGGCGCCACATATAGAACCCACTCGCTCAGGCATTCATACGCCCGTCACCTGCTGATGCACGGGGTCCCGGTCAATTGCCTCAGCCCAGTGGCTGGGGTCACTCGTCGATCCAGACAACGCTGATCTGCCTTGAGTTGGTCCCGGATCTGAAGGGAAGCCTCGCGGCGGTGCCGTATGGGCAGGTTCTTTCACGAGTATCGGCCCTCCGCGCTCGGGCAGTCTCGCCAGATGCCGGAACGGTCTCGTCCCTAGCTGGAGTTGCCGCTCATCAGCAAAAGCGCAGGGTGTGTCGGGGATTCAGAGGACTGTCGGCCTTCGGCCAACTGGGAAGGTGCTTCTCTATCCAGGCGCGAGGATCATTGCATAGCTGTAGATAGAAATGCCTGCGTTACTTTTTGCCACTTGAGGCGTCTTATATCTGAAGGGAGCGAAACATCCGGCCGAAGCTCAATGTTCTGCGCCAAGATTAGGAAGGTGACTTTGCAGGCCGCGTCCCGTTCCTAGAATGGCCAGGAGAGAGTATGATCGCAAAGGGGTTCGTCGCGTCCAATGTGTTCAGACCAGGACGGCAGAGCGGTTGACAGAGATTCACATCCCGACCGTTCCGATTTCCACTCCAGGACATGTGGCCTTGGTCTCTGAGGACATTCTCTTCGAGATGGACGGTCGTGCGCAGGATACCGCCTGGGCATAGGGCGGCTCAGTAGGCTTTGAGGCCCCCTCCAGCGGTCACACACCGGTTGGGCTCTAACTCAATGGCGGCACACAACGATAAAATTGGTGATTGAAATGTGGGCTGGACTGAACGCAAGTCAGAGCGACCTCAGGTCGGAATCGCTACTTGTCCGATCCCAATCTCATAGAGGAGTCATGCCATGGTGATGCCGCAGATAACCATTGACCTGATGGCAGCATATAACATCCTCGGCCCCCTGGCGCTCATCATAGGCGGCATAACCGTCTACGGAGTCCTCGTGTTCAACTTCTACAGGTTCCTGGCGCGGAAGGACATCATCACCCTGAACCTTCAGAAGCACAACCAGGCCAGGCGCCCTGCACTGAGAAAGACAATCTCGGTGGTCTTCTACATATTCAAGTTCCTGATGCTCTACCCCGTCTTTGTATTCTTCTGGTTCTGCGTGATGGCCGGTCTGCTCTACGTGCTGGGCAAGAATCAGACGACCGAAACGGTTATGCTCGTGGCGATGGGAGTGGTGGGTTCCATCAGGGTGAGTTCCTACTACAGGGAGGCGCTTTCAACCGACATTGCCAAGATTCTTCCGTTTGCATTGCTCGGCGTCATGATTATCGACAGCTCGATCATCCGGATCGTGGAGTCGACCGAAGGTGTGCGAGAGGCCGCGCTTGAGTGGGAGACAGCTATCTACTACCTGGTTGCTGTCGTCGGATTGGAGTTCGTGCTGAGGATGACAGCGGGAATCATCGGACTCATAATTGGCCGTCGGAAGTCGCGCGATTTGGAGGAGAGTCAGGAGACCGCTCAATCCGAGCCAACCGGACCCCAGCATACACCGGAGATCCTGAGTACCGGGTCACCTGTTCCAGGTCCGGTCGCAACCGCAGTGGCGCCAGGCCCGAATGGGCTGACGGTCATCCGGCCAAGGACCAGACCGGATTGAACGGTGGCAGGAGTTGGGTGCAGCTTTGTGCGAGGGACGTCAGGGCGCTCGTCCCAGGCTATCCGGTGTGGATGCTGCCGACTGAGGCCGCAGGGAAGCTACCCGTCGCGTGTTGAAGGCCGCTGTCTCATGCCGGCAGTTCCGTTCGATCCAGGCCTGCCTCACCGGTCACCGTGCCAGAAGCAAAAGGTTGCAGTCATTGGCTCAGCCGGGGTGATTTTCACGAGATGGAAGTGATGTTGCAGGGTCCGAGGATCAGGCCTCCTGAGTTCGAGCCTCAAACGTCCTATTGGAGGCGGCCTCGCCCCTCTTGTTGACCGGGATGATCCTGTAGGTGTAGGTCTTCCCCGGCTCCAGTTCAGTGTGAATGAACTCTGTCTCGTTCACTGTCATGAGGTCCTTCTCGCCTCTGAGGAACCCGCCACCATGGCGGACTCGATAGCTCTCGACCTCCGTGTTTCCCAGGTCCGGGTCTTCCCACCGAATGGTGACACTGCTCATGGTCGCCTCGATGGCGGTCAAGGAATCCAGAGGACTGGGCCTATCGACGTGTAGGCGTGCGTAGGGTAGCGGCTCCTGCGTCCTCGAATATAGTCGTTCGGCTCCGCTCAGGACTGTATGGACGTGGTCGACTGTCAGCTGGTTCCTGTTCGCCTGTAGCGCGCCGGTTGCCCTGGAGAGATCGAATGCGACATCCTTGGCGTCATCAGCCAGCTCCCGCAATCTCGCACCGTTAACTTCCATCCGCTCTAACGCCCTCTCCATGTCGGTGTTCGCATCACCCATGTCCCGCCCCACCCGACGGTTTCTATGGCGAGTCATCATGGTGGCTGCCACCAGCATGCCCACGCCTGTTACCAGGCAGATACAGCTGAGAACCAGCGGGGCCACTGCCAGTTCGAGTCCACCCACAGAGATTGAATCAATACCGAACCATTTGGCTGCCCCGGTGAGTTCCGTCCCGAACCCACCCGTGACCGTCCAGGCTCCCAGCTGCACCCCTACTGCTCCGGTTAAGGCCGCGACTCCTCCACCGACCCAAACCCCAGAACTGCCGGCATCGCTGATTCTGTGCTCTCTGTATGACTGTTCGTCGCTGTACCAATCGACAGCCAAACTGCCTCTGGGTTCCAACGCGTCCACACCCGATTCCTTGAGGGCACGCCTCGCCCTGTCGTCGACATCCAGTAGGTCCTGGAAGGCGGAGAGAGCCGCCGACCTGATTTCCGCATAAATCTCACCAGTTTCATGGTGTCTGTCGCAAAGCTCAGAGTGGGTGGCCTTCAGGTCCGGCATGGTGCTCTCCCAGATCCCGCTGCCTGCAGGTAGATTCGCCTATTCTACCTGTTATCCATTGACCGTATTAGAGCCATAGTTGGGCACAACGGAGTTCAACATCTCCGCAACGCAACGATGGTGACGTTCTTCTGCCTAATACATTCTGCTGATCCATATTCGGTCAGGTAATAGCAGAAAATCTGTGACTCGTATGTAGCTTCAGCCTCATGACGGGATCGTCCGAGTCTGGTTCGCACCCACCGGGTTGCCGTGAAAATATCAACAGGGCTGGGAGCTGGCTTTCGTAGTCGGAGATGGGATGGGCTGTGTTACTTTTCCGCTACAGGGCGGGGCGCTGAGGATGAACCCGGCCGTCATCATGGTCATCTTGGTGACGTCCAGCGGGATAGCGGGACTGTGAGGTGTTGTGTAATGGGTGTGCCTCTTTCCGCCGCCGCAAGAGACGCATTCGTTACATCCACAGGCAGTGGGATATGACTGTTCACTCCTCAGAGATGGAGGGTGAGCCGGAACCAGCGCCGCCCGAGGTCACTCATGCGGCAGAGGCCATGTCCGAGGGAAACGAGTTGCAGGGACAGGAGTAAGTGTACCGGGATGTGAGAGCACTCGGCCCGCCGGTCTGAGGCACAGGAGATTGAGCAGGGGCCAAGTCGCCGGCTCTCTCCATTCGGCAAGAGAGACGGGTGGGAACAGTCGATTAATGTCGTAAATAATGACCTCAGCAGAGCAAAGGGGCTTGAAATGGACAAGAAAAGGGAAGGCTGGTTCGTGAAGGGACTGCTGGTTGGGGGAGTAGCGGCATCGGTGGTCTTGCTGTTGCTGGCTCCGAAGTCTGGAGCCGCGTTGAGGTCCGATCCTGTGGGAAGGGGGAAGGGGCTAAAGGCCGGAGCTGGAACAAGCGCAGCTGAGCTGAGGAAGCAGGGTGCCTCAAGGCTGCGAGAAGCGAGCCGAAGGGGGTCTTCAGCAGTCTGCAGGCTTCACCAGCCAGGAGTCGAAACTACTGCCGTGGCGGGCGGGGCAACCGGAATTGAGAGGAGCGGAACCGCTTCCACTCACACCATAGAGGCAGGAGGGGACGAAACAGAAAAGTCCTGAACCAGAGTTCGCCCCCGTATCCCACGGCAAGGAATTCCGCGCTGACTGATCGGAGGAGAAGGACATGTTGCCAGAAACAGTGACCGAATCCGGTGTGGCCGGCCTGCTGGCTGCTCTCGGAGTTGTTGTCGTCATGTGTGTTGTGGCGGGGGCCATCCACGTTACGTTTTCG
The DNA here is from genome assembly GCA_034428835.1 of Dehalococcoidia bacterium. Taxonomy (GTDB): domain Bacteria; phylum Chloroflexota; class Dehalococcoidia; order Lucifugimonadales; family UBA1123; genus VXRN01. The sequence goes on along the minus strand of DAOUHG010000081.1, from coordinate 1,701 downwards.
GTCCTTGCCGCGCATAGCCGGCGAGGCGGCTCCGATACTCAGGCCGCCCATATTCTGAGCGCGTCCGAAGAGCCGGCGGCGCTGTTCCTTGCGATTCTGGGGCTCTTTCTGTCCTACTTCCTGTTTGTTCAACACCCTCATCCCACGTTCGACTTTGCCAATGACCACGACAGATGGGCGCTGCGCGTGTGGCTGGTCACGGCTGTAGCACAGGCCAGCCACCTGGGGTCTCACGGTGACGGACGCCATGCGCTTGTGTCACTCCCGTCTCGATGGTATTATCCTGCCCGCCGGCAGACAGAACTACGTCGGCGCACGCTACGAGACTCAGCATCGGGAGGACTGCTCAATGACCGGATACTGCCTGAAGTGTCGAGAGAGCCATGAGATCCAAAACTCCCAGCAGGTCACAATGAAGAATGGCAGGGCAGCCACCAAGGGCACCGGCGGCCAGTGCGGCACCACGATGTTCAGGATAGGGAAGGTGTCCTGACCTCTTCCGGAAGGTTTGTGGGATCCGCGAGCTGGGCGGGGGGCCGTCCGGATTCGTGGTTGGAGTTAACTGGCGCAGCACCAAAATAGGGGACAGGTTTAACAACCTGATTATGATTCCCAACTCCACGATGATGGACAGTATCATGACCAATTACTACGCGGAGTCGAATCGCACTGTTGACGTTATGTCAACCTGGGCGGGCCGGAGAGGCTGAGAGCGATCTGGCGGACGCTCCTAGCGCCCCTCGCCAGCTCCTCGAGACGTGCCCTGAGCCTGCGGATCTCGGCCTCGGCATCCCGACGAGCTTCGACCTCCTCCTCGTGGCTGAGCAGATAGCTCTCTGTAATGGAGTCGAAGAACCGCAGTCTCCCGTGTTCCCAACACACGTGAAGCCCCAGCGTCTCGCTGTAACCGCGCCAGACTCCGTCGTCAAGCCGCTCCACCTCCATCGGCTCGTACACACTATCCACCAGGCGGTCGCCGGCGAGCGCGACGTCGTAGTGGTCACCTCCGCTCGGGTCGAAGCGCCAGTACTCAGGTATCCCGTAGCGCGCGTAGTCCAGGCGCTTGTCTCTGTAGTCGGTCACTCCCGTCGTCGGTGAGGCAGCCTCAAGGACGAAGTCCGGCGGCCTTGCCATCAGCTTAAGCGCATAGCCGCGACGCTCTTCGATCAGCCCGCGGTCGCAGTCGAACGCCACCAGCAGGTCGGGGATCCGGATGTCGTCAACGTCCGATGGGCTGAGGCGAACCGGAACCCTGCAGGCCACGGTGGTGTTGGGACTGTCGAAGACCAGCATAAATGTCCGCCTAACTGACCAGCATAAATGTCACCTGTCTAACTTGCGACTGCAACAGACTACGATGCTTTCAACATAACCCGAGGACGATTCATCGGCGGACTGTCGGTCTTAAGGTACTTCCGTACGGTTTCCCTGTGGATCCCCGTCTCCCTGGTTATTGCCCTGATGGGCAGGCCCCTGCGCTTCGCTGCGTGAACCGCCTCCCACCTGACGATCTGCTTCGGAGTGGGCTTCCTCGGTACAGAGGTTGCCTTCTTGCGGATCCTGGCTGCACCATTGTCGTGGTTGCCGTCGATTGCTTCGGCTCTCTCCCTGTCGAGTGAGGCCAGAACTCTCTCCCAGCGGCTGCCCAGACCGTTACGATACGGCGGTGCGTGTGAAGGGTATCCATTCACACCGCGCAGG